>CAXTMQ010000083.1:0-15319 GCA_964245305.1 uncultured Pyrinomonadaceae bacterium | reverse complement strand
ATCAGGACGAAATCGAAATCCTGAGAAAACTTATCAGCAGAAAACTCGGCGAGAGTGCGAAACTTCAAAATTAGTTTTATGAGCAATAATTTTTTAGATTTATTAAAAGAAAAAATCGTCGTTTTTGACGGCGCGATGGGCAGTAATTTACAGTCGCAAAATTTGACGATTGACGATTGGGGCGGCGCGATTTTTGAGAATTGTTCGGAGAATTTGCTTTATACGAAGCCGTCGGCGATTGAGCAGGTTCACGTCGGATTTCTGGACGCGGGCGTTGATGTCATCGAAACGAATTCATTCGGCGGCGGCGAAGTCGTGCTGGCGGAATTCGGGATGGTCGCGCAAACTTACGATGTTAATTTGAAAGCCGCGCAACTGGCAAAACGGCTGGCGAATGGTTACTCGACGAACGCGAAACCGCGTTTCGTCGCCGGTTCGATTGGTCCGGGAACGAAATTGCCGACGCTCGGACATATTTCTTACGATAATCTGAAAAAGGCTTACGACGAGCAGGTTCGCGGGCTGTATGACGGCGGCGTTGATCTTTTTATCGTCGAAACGGCGCAGGATTTACTGCAAATCAAAGCCGCGCCGCGTTCGATTTTTGAATTCTTTGCCGCCAAAAAAGTCAAAATTCCGGTCATTACGCAGGTCACGATTGAGACTTTCGGGACGATGCTCAACGGCACGGAAATCTCCGCCGCGCTGACCGCGCTCGAACCGTTTCCGATTGATATTATCGGGATGAACTGCGGCACGGGTCCTGACCAGATGACGGAAAACGTCAAATATCTGTGCGAAAATTCGCCGCTTCCGGTTTCGGTTCTGCCGAACGCGGGAATGCCGGAAGTCAAAGACGGGCAGCAGTTTTACACGGAAACGCCCGAAGATTTTTCCATAAAGGTCGAGCATTTTGCCAAAGATTTCGGCGCGAACGTCGTCGGCGGCTGCTGCGGAACTTCGTTTGAACATCTGCGGCAGGTTGTTGCAAAAATGCAGAATGTTTCGCCCAAAATACGCAACGCGAAATTTACGCCGTCGGCTTCTTCGATTTATTTCACGCAGCCTTACACGCAGGACAATTCGTTTCTGATCGTCGGCGAGCGCGTCAACGCTTCCGGCTCGAAGAAAATGCGCGATCTTTTGAACGCGGAAGATTGGGACGGGCTGATAAAATTAGCGAAAGAACAGGAACGCGAAGGCGCGCATATTTTGGATGTCAACGTGGATTTCGTCGGGCGCGACGGCGTGGCGGATATGCACGAACTGGTTTCAAAACTCGTTACAAACGTCAAAATTCCGCTGATGCTCGATTCGACCGAGTGGGAAAAAATGGAAGCCGGTCTGAAGCTCGCGGGCGGCAAATGTATTTTGAATTCGACGAATTACGAGGACGGCGAAGAAAGATTTATCAAGTTATTAGAAATCGCCAAAGAATACGCCGCGGCAATCGTCATCGGTTTGATTGACGAAGACGGAATGGCGCGAACGGCTGAAAAGAAAGTCGAAATCGCCCGTCGCGCTTATAAACAGGCGACGGAATTCGGCATCGAAGCGCACGATATTTTCTTTGATCCGCTCGCTTTGCCGATTTCAACCGGCATCGAAGAAGACCGTCTGAACGCGGCGAAAACTATCGAATCAATCAAACAAATTCACGCGGAAATGCCGGTAGCGAATATTATTTTGGGCGTTTCCAATGTTTCGTTCGGACTAAATCCGGCATCGCGCATCGTTTTGAATTCGATATTTTTGCACGAATGCGGCGAAGCCGGAATGAATTCGGCAATCGTCAATGCGTCAAAAATTCTGCCCTTAAACCGCTTCAACGAACGCGAAATCGAAGTCGCGCTCGAACTGATTTACGACAAGCGCAAATTTGAAGGCGACATTTGCACTTACGATCCGCTCGGCGAATTTACAACGATGTTCGAAGGCAAAACGGCGAAGTCAATGAAGGTTGATACGTCGAATTTATCAATCGAAGAAAAACTGAAACATCACATCATTGACGGTGAAAAAATCGGTTTGGAAGAAAATTTGACGAAGGCTCTGGAAACTTATCCCGCGCTCGAAATCGTCAATGATATTCTGCTCGGCGGAATGAAAATCGTCGGCGATTTATTTGGAAGCGGACAGATGCAGCTTCCCTTCGTTTTGCAGTCGGCGGAAGTGATGAAAACCGCCGTCAAATTCCTCGAACCGTTTATGGAAAAAGTCGAGGGCGAACAGTCGAAAGGCGTGATGGTTTTGGCGACCGTCAAAGGTGATGTTCACGACATCGGCAAAAATCTGGTTGATATTATTTTGACCAACAACGGTTATCGCGTCGTCAATCTCGGCATCAAACAGACCATTGAGGAAATTCTTCACGCACAGGCAGAACACAAGGGCGACGCGATTGGAATGTCGGGATTGCTCGTCAAATCAACGCTTGTGATGCGCGATAATCTCGAAATCATGAACGAGCGCGGCATCAATGTTCCTGTCATCTTGGGCGGCGCGGCATTGAATCGCAAATACGTTGACAACGATTTGGTGCCGCTTTACGAAGGTAAAGTTTTCTACGCCCGCGACGCTTTCGACGGTCTGCACGCGATGGACGCGCTGACGCAGAAGCCTGAAGCCGGAACGCTGAGCGATGAAGTTAAAACCAAATCCGCCGCTGCCGGTAACGGACATTCCAAAGACCAAAAAACAAAGACCGAAGACCAAACAATCCAAACCGTCGCGGACGACGAAGATTTAGTCGGTGAAGACGCGAAGCTAGGAATGGTCGCGGCGCGTGTCAATCAAACTAAAACAAAATTAGACACGGCGCACACCGAAAAATCTGACGTTTCGCCGGTTGAAAATATTCCCGCCGCGCCTTTTTACGGTTCAAAAGTCGTCGAAATCAAAGATTTGTCGAAAATCTTCGCCTTCATCAACGAAACCGCGCTGTTCAAAGGTCAATGGCAATACAAGCAGGGAAAATCATTGAAAGAAGCGTATCAAACGCTGCTCGAACGCGAAGTTTATCCGAAATTCAAGGCGATCAAAGCGCAGGCGACGCGCGATAAATTATTAGAAGCGAAATTGGTTTACGGCTATTTTCCCTGCCAATCGAGCGGCAACGATTTAATCGTTTACGAGCCGGACGAAAAAACCGAACGCCTCCGATTCACCTTTCCGCGCCAGCCGAAGGAACAGCGCGGCGGAAAAAATCTGTGTCTCGCCGATTATTTCGCGTCCGTCGAGTCGGGCAAGATTGATGTCGTGCCGTTCCAACTCGTCACGATGGGCAGACGCGCCTCGGAACACGCCGCCGAGCTTTTCAAATCCGACCGATACAACGATTATCTTTTATTTCACGGTCTCTCGGTCGAATCCGCCGAAGCCCTCGCCGAAATGTGGCACAAACGCATCCGCGAAGAACTCGGCATCGCCGGAGCCGACGCGCCCGAACTCGCCAAACTTTTTCACCAGGGCTATCAAGGCTCGCGCTATTCGTTCGGCTATCCGGCGTGTCCGAATCTCGAAGACCAGACGAAACTTTTTGAACTGCTGCAGCCCGAAAGAATTGATGTCGAACTCTCGGAAGAATTCCAGCTTCACCCCGAACAATCAACTTCCGCGATCATCGTTCATCATCCTGAGGCGAAGTATTTTAATATCGAATAAATGTCTGAAAATTTCGATTACGTCAAAAATATAGGTGCATTAACGCTCGAACAAAAACGAAAATTTTATGTTCTTTTCGGACATAATTTGACCGTTTCGGTTAGAGCAATTTGGTCTGATGAAAATTTAGCCGATGACGAAAAAATCGTCGGTATGAAGCAGATCAACGAAATTATGCACCAACTGATTTTTCGTATCGAAGAACTTCACAAAATTTCAAAAATCGAAGACGATTCTTGGACGGAAGAGGATTTTGGGGACTTGATAAAACATCATTGCTCAGCAAATTACGACGTTCTGGCAGGAAATGTCGGATGGGCAATAAAGGCAAGTTACGATTACTCTATAAAAACTTGAGAATTATCATCTCAATCATCTCGATATGAAATTTAGAGACTATGTGCCGACCAGAATTTTGCACGATTTTGTCGGGCGAATCGTACCGCTCGGCATTAAATATATGCTGACGGGTTCGATGGCGATGATGCGTTATGCGGGCTTTCGGCAGACGGCGGATATTGATGTTGTTCTTGAATTTGATTTCGGCGATAAAGACAAATTTATAAACTCGCTTGAGCCTAATTATTATGTTCCTCATACGGCGGTTAGTCGCGCTTTTGAATCGAAGCGAATGTTTAATGTGATTCATATCGAAACGGCTTTTAAGTTCGACTGCGTGCCGAAAAAGACGGACGATTTTCAGCAAAGCGTTTTTGAAAGGCGCGAGCGAACCGATTATTACGGCGGAGAAATTTGGATTATCGGCAAGGAAGATTTGATTCTTTCCAAACTTTGGCGGGCGAAAGATACTAATTCTGAAATACAGTTAAGAGATATAAAAAGCATTATGCGGTCGGGGTTTGATAAAAATTATACTGAAAAATGGCTCGGCGCATCGGAAATCGAAAAGTCTTTTTACGAATGCTTGAATGAGGTGGAAAATTGAAAGATACTTCGCCCGAAATTGAAAAAATTCAATTCGATTTGATGACGAAAATGTCCGCCGACAAACGGATTGCGATGGCTTGCGAGATGTTTATGTCCGCCCGCGAATCGTTTCTTAATTCTCTGCCGAAAGATTTGCCCGACGAAGAAATCAAAAAACAACTGTATTTCCGCACTTACGGTAAGCCTTTATCGAAAGATTTTTTTGAGCGAAAATCTCGAGGTTTTCGCGCAGAGCAATATATTGGGCATTACTTGTGATAAAAACGATATTGAGCCGATTTTCTGAAACGAGCGGTTTTAATTAAAATACTGATGGCGCGAACGAAAAACGCTAAAGTTAAATTTATGAGCAATGAAAAAGTTGAAAAATCCGTTGAATTAGGAAAAAAAGCGGAGATGGTCGTGTTTTCTGTCGAGCCATATAACGCGGGTCCTCCGATTGAGAAAATGGCGGAGAATTTTATCACTGACATCGAGCTTTTTTACGTTCGCAATCACGGGACGATTCCCGAAATCGCGGCGCAGGATTTCACGCTTGAAGTCGGCGGAATGGTCGAGAAGAAACTCGCTTTGAGTCTCGCGGAAGTTAAAAAGCGTTTTAAATCTTACAGCATCACGGCGACGATGCAGTGCGCGGGCAACCGGCGGCAGGAGATGATTGACGTGCGCGAAGTTCCGGGCGAAACGCCCTGGACCGGCAACGCGATTAGCTGCGCGAAATGGCGCGGCGTACGGCTCGCCGATGTGCTGTCAGTAGCGGGCATAAAAACGGGCGCGCGGCACGTCTGGTTTGACGGCGCGGACGACGTGGCGAAAATCCAATCGAATTTCGGCGGCTCGATTCCGCTCGAAAAGGCTCTGGCGGACGAAGTTCTGCTCGCGTTCGAGATGAACGGCAAGCCGCTCACGCCGACGCACGGCGCGCCTTTGCGGGCGGTCGTTCCCGGATACATCGGCGCGCGCAGCGTGAAATGGCTGACGAAAATCACCGTGCAGAAAACGCCTTCGACGAATCATTACCAGCAGACGGCGTATAAAATTTTTCCGCCGCACGTTGATAAAAATTCGGTTGACTGGACGAAGGGTTTGATGCTTTCCGAAGGGCAGATCAATTCGCTGATCTGCTCGCCGCAGGAAAACGAAACGCTTTCCAAAGGCGCGACGACAATTCGCGGTTACGCGACGACGGGCGGCGGTCGGAGCATCGAGCGCGTCGAAATTTCGACTGACGGCGGCAAGCATTGGACGGAAGCCGAACTGCTCGAACCGCGCCAAAAAGCCGAGACCGAATCGAACGTCAAAAGCTGGGCGTGGCAATTCTGGGAATGTAAAGTCAATCTAAAATCCGGCGCACAGGAAATATGCGTCCGCGCCTTCGATTCGTCCGCCAACACGCAGCCCGAAACAATCGCGCCGCTCTGGAATTTCAAAGGCTATATGACAAACGGTTGGCATCGCGTGAAAGTGAAAGTAAAGAAATAGAAAATGATTTTCTAGTTTTCACTGCCGCAGAGGAATCGGTCACTTTCAGCGACTTTTAGTTGATGTCAGCAGAAGTTGAAAAATAATATTGGAGCGGTCAAAATTTTTGAAAGACTACTCAAGCGTTTACGCTTGAGTAGTCTTTTTTTACATTTCCTTATTGTATTTATTGCGGTAATCAATCGGTGTCATTCCGGTCAATTTTTTGAAAATCCCGCGAAAGGCTTTCGTGTCATTGTAGCCGACATCGAACATTACTTCGGTGATGTTTTTGCGGCTCGTCTCGAAACTCTTTTTGGCGGCTTCGATTTTGACGCGCTGGACGTATTCGGCGATTGTGTTGTTGGTGGCTTTTTTGAAACGGCGTTCGAGACTGCGGCGGCTGATGGCGCATTCGCTGGAAATTTCGTCAATCGTAAATTTTTCCTGAAAATTCGTTTCGATGTATTTCTGCGCCTTTTTAACATCTTCGTCCGCGTGCGCTCGCTGTCCTTTGAAGATGATAAATTGCGTCTGACTGTCGCGTTTGATGTCAATCGCAAAAACTTTCGCGGTTAAAATCGCCGTTTCGCGGCTCGTGTATTTTTCGACCAGATACAAAAGCAGATTCCAATACGAAGTCGCGCCGCCGCTCGTGTAAATACCGTCTTCTTCGGTGATGATTTTGTCGGTCTGTAAATCAACGGACGGAAACATTTCCTTGAATTCGTTTGCTGCGTTCCAATGCGTCGAACATTTTTTGCCGTCGAGCAAACCCGTTTTCGCCAGCATAAACGCGCCGACGCAGAGGCTGACGACTTCTGCGCCTTTTTTATTTTGCGCGGCGATCCACGGAATAAAATCTTTATTCGTTTCTAAAAACTCTTTCGTGTCTCCGTAAAACGCCGGAATAAAAATCAGATCGGTTTTCCTTACTTCGTCTAAAAGCAAATCCGTGTGAACCGAAAATGCGCCGTCGTGCAAACGGACTTCGTTATTTATTCCGACAAATTTTATGTCGAAAACCGGCAATTTTCCCGACTGTTTGGCGAACGAATTGACCTGCGAAAAAACGTGGCGCGGGTCGTCAATCGCCGCCAGCACCGCCGATTCGGGAACGAGAATGGAAACGTGTTTCATAAGATTAAATAATGGATAACGGATAATTGATAGTGGATAATTTATTTTGTTTTCCGCACATTTTGATTGCATTAAACGATAAATTTGGTTGAAAGAAAAACATTATCAATTGCCCGTTATCCATTTTCCATTGTAAAAATTTTGTCGCAATCAGCCATTATAATTGTCGCGTTTGCCCAGCACAAAGAACATTTTTTGGTGATAGGATAATACTATGTTTTATCTGTGAAACAAAAAACGCTTTCAATTAAAAAAATTAAGGAGAAAAAAACAATGGCAAAAGTTAATCCATATTTACATTTCATAGGCAATACTGAGGAAGTTTTCAATTTTTACAAATCCGTTTTCGACGGCGAATTCGCAACCGTGATGCGTTACGGCGATATAAGCGGTCAGGAAGGTTGTGAAAATATGTCGGACGAGGATCGGAAAAAAATTATGCACATCGCGCTGCCTATCTCCGACGGACACGTTTTGATGGGAACGGATGCGGTTGGCGAATACGCCGAAGACGCGATCTTTGGCAATAACATTTCGCTTTCCGTCAGCGCGGGCAGCAAAGAAGAAGCCGAAAAAGTTTTCAACGGTTTGGCGGAAGGCGGCGCAATAACGATGCCGCTCGGCGACACTTTCTGGGGCGCATATTTCGGAATGTTAAAAGATAAATATGACATTCAATGGCTGGTTAATTACGATTATCCGAAAGAGTAATACTGTACTTCTATTTGAAATCTGAAAGGAGAAAAGAAAATGGGAAAATATGTTGACGGATTTGTGATTCCGATTAAGCAGGAAAATGTTGAAGAATACCGCGAATTGGCGCAGGCGGCGGGCGAAGTTTGGAAGGAACACGGCGCGCTGGAATATTACGAATGTGTCGGCGACGATCTGGAAATCGAGAATATGCTTTCATTCAAGACGATTGCCGGAACTGCCGAAACCGAGAACGTAATTTTTGCGTGGATCGTTTATGAATCGAAAGAACACCGCGACCGGGTAAACGCCTTCGTAATGGAAGACGAACGAATCAAAGCCGTGATGGAAAAGCACGGCGAACTGTTCGATTTTAAGCGAATGGCTTACGGCGGTTTTAGAACGATTGTCGAATCGTAATGCAAAACGGAGAAGAATTTATATTTGGAGAGTTTTGGGTAAGTTTGCCCGTGAAGGATGTGATAAAAACGAGCGCATTTTGCGAATCGCTCGGTTTCAAGCCGGATTTTGAACACGGCGGAAAAGATGTCGGCGTTAAATTCGCGGCTGGTAATCAGGGAACTGTCGTCTGGTTTTATGCGGAAAATGTTTTTGAAAATTTTGCGCGAACCGGCACAGTTGACGCGAAAAAAGGCGCGGAAGTTTTGCTTTCGATTTATGTCGAAAAACGCGAAGCTGTTGACGACATCGCCTGCAAAGTTTTCGATTCGGGCGGCACGATTTTCGGCGAACCGGGTTGGGCATTTGAATGGATGTATGGCTGCGGAATTGCTGATTTGGAAGGACATCTTTGGGCGATTTTGTATAAGGACGAAAGCAAAATGCCGCAAAATTAGATAAAATGGGATACTGCTTCAAGCATTATCCCAAAATTTTTAAGTAGGAAAATTTTATGAAAATCGCAGTAATTATCGTTCGCACGTTAATCGGACTATTGTTTTTGTTCGCATCAATCACATATTTTGTCCTTCCCGCGCCGCCGCCGCCGGAAGGACTCGGCGACGGCACTAAACTGTTTTTGAGCGGTCTGGACGCTTCAAAATACATTATGCCGGTCGCCAAAATCTTTGAACTTTTATGCGGTTTGGCTTTCGTTTCGGGCAGATTCGTCGCGCTGGCGGTCATTTTGATTTTTCCGATTGCGCTGAATATTTTATTCATCAACGCGATTCATTTGCCATCCGGTTTACCGATTGCGATTCCGCTTTTTCTGGGAATTCTATTTTTGGCTTATTCCGAGCGCGAAAAATACGCGCCGCTTTTTACATCGAAATAATATGAGAAAATTAAAATTACAAATGCAGACAACACTTGACGGTTTCGTCGCCGGACCGAACGGCGAATTGGATTGGATGAGTTTTTCAACCGACGACAAATCTACCAATCGCATAAATGAATTAACCGATTCATCAGACACGATTTTGCTCGGCAGAAAAATGACCGATGAATTTATCAATTATTGGACGAGCGTTTTGGATAATCCCGAAAGCCCGGAATACTCATTTGCGAAAAAAATGATAGATATTCCCAAAGTCGTTTTCAGCAAAACCGTCAAAGAATCGAAATGGGTGAACACGACTTTAGCAAACGGCGATCTCGTCGAGGAAGTTGAAAAACTTAAAAATCAAGCGGGCAAAGACATTCTCGTCTACGGCGGCGCGAACTTTGTCAGCAATTTGATAAAAAATAATCTGGTTGACGAATATCATTTTTTCGTTAATCCGGTTGCCATCGGTAAAGGAATGTCAATTTTCGGCGATTTAGCGGAAAAAAGGAATCTCAAGTTAATAAAATCCGAATCATTTTCAAACGGCGAAGTCGAGTTATGCTACGCGCCGCAGAAAAATTAAAGGCGGATTTTTGCAACGAAATACAATTCCATCGAAGCGTTCGTGCCGTCGGGAAAAGATTTTCGGAAATCGAAAGAACTGTTTTAGAACTCGGATTCGACATCGTTTGGGAAGCGAGCGATTACGTCGGATTTGAAAACAACGGCTGTTGTTTTATTCTGCAAAATTACGATGAAAAATCGTTTGCCGAAAATCTCATGCTGCGCGTAACGGTTGATAATTTGGACGAATTCCGGCAGAAAATCAGCGAAAAAGACTTGCCTGCAAAATTCGGCGTAAAGCTGAACGAACCGAAAGATTTTCCGTGGGGCAGAAAAGTTAATTTGATTGACATCGCCGGTGTTTGCCGGCATTTTGCCGAAAGCAAATGATTAATTTTGAAATCAAAAAACTCGCATTCGATGAAGTCGCTTTGGCTAAAGAGTTGATTAAGGTGTTCGGATTTGATGAAGAATCCGAACATCAAATTTTTTCTTCGGACGAATATATTCGGAAGATGTTGGAGCGCGACGATTTTCACGTTATCGTCGCGTTGGAAAACGATCAGTTAATCGGCGGTTTAACGGCGTATGAAATGCGAATGTTCAAGCGCGAAACGACCGAAATATTTTTGTATGAAATCGAAGTCGCGGAAGATCAAAGGCAAAAAGGCATCGGCAAAGCTCTCATCGAATTCTTAAAACAAATCTGCGCTGAAAAAGGAATCGTCGAGATGTTTGTCGGAACGGAAAAGAATAATTTTCCGGCGCGAAAATTATACGCGGCGACCGGCGGAAACGCCGATGAAGATTCGGTTTGGTTTAATTATCGGTTTTGAGTAAAATAAATTTGTTCTAAAAAATTCTACTTTCGCGTCTTCCGCGAAAACCAAACACATTATGAAATTCAATCGCCGCGATTTTCTAATCGCTTCTTCCGCCGCCGGATTATTATCACAAACCGCAAAAAATTTAATCGCCGCCGAAAGCGATTCAAACACGCCGGAAAAATCATTTGCCGTTGATAATAAAGTCGCCGTCTATACAACTGCCGATAATACCGAACTGCGAATTTCGCCGACCGAAACGCTTTCGTTCAAACCGATGGCGCAGCCGCTTGAAACGCAGATCTGCGTGTTCGTCGAACCGAAACGCACATTCCAAACCTTCTTGGGAATCGGCGGCGCGTTGACTGATTCTTCCGCCGAAACTTTTGCGAAACTGCCGAAAGCCAAACAGGAAGAATTTCTGACGGCTTATTACGATAAGGAAAAAGGCATCGGCTATTCGCTCGGTCGGACGAATATTCACAGCTGCGATTTTTCGAGCGGCAGTTACACCTACGTTGACGAAGGCGACAAGGATTTGAAAACCTTCAACGTCGAACACGACCGTCAATTTCGCATTCCATTTATCAAACAGGCAATCCAAAAGGCGGGCGGCAAATTGACGATATTTGCCTCGCCCTGGAGTCCGCCGCCGTTTATGAAGACGAACGGCGCGATGCTCAAAGGCGGCAAACTGAAGCCCGAATTCGCCGCGTCGTGGGCAAATTATTATCCGAAATTTATCCGCGCTTACGAAAGGGAAGGCATTCCGATATGGGGGATTTCCGTGCAGAACGAGCCGATGGCGACGCAGAGTTGGGAATCGTGCGTTTACACGGCGGAAGACGAGCGCGATTTTTTGAAAAATCATCTCGGACCGACGATGAAAAAAGCCGGACTCGGCGATAGAAAAATCATCGTCTGGGATCACAACCGCGATTTGATTTACCAGCGCGTCAACACGATTATGAGCGACCCGGAAGCCGCGAAATACGCCTGGGGCATCGGTTATCACTGGTACGAAACTTGGGCGGGAGGCGAGCAGATGAATGATAACGTGAAGCTCGTGCGCGAAACTTTTCCCGACAAAAATCTGATCTTCACCGAAGGCTGCGCCGAATCTTTTAAAATGGAGCGCATCAAAAATTGGATTCTCGGCGAGCGTTACGGCTTCTCGATGATTAACGATTTTAACAACGGCACGGTCGGCTGGACGGATTGGAATGTTTTACTGGATGAAAAAGGCGGACCGAATCACGTCGGCAATTTCTGCTTTGCGCCGGTTCACGCCGACACCGCAACGGGTGAATTGATTTATACGAACTCTTATTATTACATCGGACATTTCTCGAAATTTATCTATCCGGGCGCGAAACGCATCGCCGCGTCGCCGAGCCGCAGTCAGCTTATCTCGACGGCGTTTCAAAATCCCGACGGACGAATCGCAGTCGTCGTGATGAATAAAACCGACAAGGAAATCCCATATTTTTTATGGATCAACGGACAAGCCGCCGAAACGAAAAGTCCGGCGCACTCGATTCAGACGCTGGTTCTCTAAAAAAACGCGGGATATTTTTAGCGAGGAAAAATTTTATGGTCAGTCCTGAAAAGGCTAGAAAATTTATGTGGTTTAGTCTCGGCATCGCTCTTTCGCTGGGCGTTCTGCTGATTCTGCAAAATTTTTTCGGCTCGGCAAATTAAAGATGAAAATATCCGAGATCATTCTGGCGATCACGGCGGTTTTGACCGCGCTGGTCGCCGGACTTTTTTATGCGTGGTCAATTTCGATCACGCAGGGACTTCTGCGCGTTTCCGATTCGGAATACGTTTCGGTAATGCAGTCAACAAATCGCGCGATTCAAAATCCGGTTTTTTTCGCCGCGTTTTTCGGAGCGCAGATTTTGCTGCCCGTTTGCCTCTTTTTGTTTTACGGTCAGGGCGCGAGGTTCTGGCTTCTGCTCGGCGCGTTCATGATTTATACGGCGGGCGTGACGGGCGTAACGATTTGCGGAAACGTGCCGCTCAATAATCATCTCGACCGCTTTGAAATGACGACGGCGACGGCGCAGGAAATTTCGGCGGCGCGGAAAAACTACGAAACGGTTTGGAATAATTTAAATACCGTCAGAACCGTTTCCTCGACGCTCGCCATTACACTCGCTATCATCGCCTGTCTGCAATCGAAAAATGAATAACAAAGAGGCTTACAATAATTGGTCGGCAACGTATGATTCGGTCGAAAACAAAACGCGCGATCTCGAAGCGCAGGCTTTGCGCGAAATGGTTTCGGGCGAAAATCTCGACGTTTTGGAGATCGGCTGCGGAACGGGAAAGAACACCGAATTTTTACAAACAAAAGCAAAATATCTGATCGGCGCGGATTTTTCCGAAGAAATGCTTGCCAAAGCGAAGGAAAAAATTACGGCTGAAAATGTAGAATTCAAGCGATTGGATTTGCGCGAAAATTGGAATGCTGCCGATGAATCTTTCGATCTGATAACCTGTTCGCTCGCGCTCGAACATATCGAAAATCTCGATTTCGTTTTTGCGGAAGCCGCGCGGGTTTTGCGCGAAAAAGGAAAATTTTATTTCGGCGAGCTTCATCCGTTCAAGCAATATCAGGGAAGCAAAGCGCGTTTTGAAACCGGCGAAGGCATATTTGAACTCGAATGTTTCATTCACAACGTCTCGGAATATTTCGCCGCCGCGAAGCAAAACGATTTGCAGTGCGTTGAAATCACGGAATGGTTCGACGAAGAAGATGAAAGGAAAATTCCGCGACTGCTGACGATGATTTTTGAAAAGACAAAATAAATTTGTTTGGTGTAAAATTAACCGACAAATTATTTCGTCTCTAAAAAAATCAAAATGAAAAAACTATTCGTCTGTTTTGTTCTGTTAATTTTTCAACTGAATTCTTTGGCTCAAAAATCCGAAAATTATATTCAATACGTCAGTCCTCTGATCGGTACGCAGAAAATGGGACATACTTTTCCCGGCGCGACCGTGCCGTTCGGCGCGGTGCAGTTGTCGCCCGACACGGACGAACAGCCGCATAATATCGGCGGCAAATATAACAAAGACGCTTATAAATACTGCGCCGGTTATCAGTATGACGATGCGACGATTGTCGGTTTTTCGCACACGCATTTTTCGGGAACGGGACATTCCGATTTAGGCGATTTTTTGATTATGCCGACGGTTGGCGAATTGCAGTTAGAACCGGGAACGAAGGAAAATCCGTCGAGCGGTTTCCGCTCGGCGTTTTCTCACGCGACGGAAATTGCCGAGCCGAATTATTACAAAGTGCTGCTCGCCGATGACAATATTCTCGCCGAATTGACGACCACAACGCGCGTCGGTTTTCATCAATACACTTTTCCCGAAAGCGATAACGCTCATATCATTCTTGATTTAATGCACGGAATTTATAATTACGACGACAAAAACGTCTGGACTTTCGTGCGCGTCGAAAACGATCACACCATCGTCGGTTATCGCCAGACGAACGGTTGGGCGCGAACCCGCACGGTTTATTTTGCGATGGAATTTTCCAAGCCGTTTAAAAATTACGGTTTCAAAAATTACGAGCGGCAGGATTACAAAGGTTTCTGGAGAAAATTCGACCAAGCGAAAGATTTTCCCGAAGCTGCCGGTAAACAGATTCGCGCATATTTTGATTTTGCGACTAAAAAAGACGAAAAGATTCAGGTAAAATTCGCGCTCTCGCCCGTTTCGACGGAAGGCGCGATGAATAACTTAAAGACCGAAACGCCCGATTGGGATTTTGAAAAAGTTAAAAAAGCGGGTCAAAACGAATGGAATAAGGAACTCGGAAAAATCGTCGTAACCGCCGATAACAAAAATGATTTGATAAATTTTTATACGGCGATGTATCACACATTTTTGTCACCGACCGTTTATATGGACGCGGACGGGAAATATAAAGGCTTGGATCAAAACGTCCACGAAGCGAAAAATTTTACCAATTATACGACCTTTTCGCTGTGGGATACTTATCGCGCGCTGCATCCTTTTTTGAATATCGTGCAGCCGAAACGCAACCGCGAAATGATCAATTCGATGCTCGCGCATTACGATCAGAGCGTTCATAAAATGCTGCCCGTTTGGTCGCATTACGCCAACGAAAACTGGTGTATGATCGGCTATCATTCGGTTTCGGTAATTGCGGACGCAATCGTTACGGGCAACGTCGAAGGCATTAACGCGAACCGCGCGCTCGACGCGATGGCGCAGACGGCGCGGACGAAATACTACGACGGACTCGATTCTTATATGAAATTCGGCTACGTCGTTGACGAAGGGAATTCTTCGAGCGTATCGAAAACTTTGGAATACGCTTACGACGATTGGGCAATCGCGCAAGCCTCGAAAAAATTAAACCGCAAGGAAATTTACGACGAATTCATCAAGCGTTCGGAGAATTGGAAAAACGTCTATGATGCGTCGGTCGGTTTCACGCGACCGAAACTTGTGAACGGAAAGTTCGTCGAAAAATTCGATCCGCTGAAAACCGAAGGCGAAGGTTTTATCGAAGGCAATGCCTGGAACTACAGCCTTTACGTTCCGCACCAACCGTCGGAAATGATCGAAATGATGGGCGGCAAACAGAAATTCGCCGCGCATCTGGACGAGCTTTTCACGATGCACCTGCCCGACGAATTTTTCGCCACGACCGAAGACATCACGCGCGAAGGCATCATCGGCGGCTACATTC
>CAXTMQ010000082.1:9187-15786 GCA_964245305.1 uncultured Pyrinomonadaceae bacterium | reverse complement strand
TGTATGGCGGCTTCGGCGATGCTCGCGGTCGGCGATGTGAATCCGATTATTGACCGAATTTGCGTCGAAGCGAAAAAGGTTGTGGCGGGTGCAAATCTCGGCGCGGTAATTTCCAAGGCGGCGAAGAAACGCATCGAAAATTATATTTCCGAAGCCGAAAAATCGGGCGCGAAAATTTTAGTTGACGGCAGAAACGCCGTTGTCGAAGGAAAAGAAAACGGAACTTACGTCGGCGCGACCGTCATTGATTTTGTCACGCCCGAAATGTCCGTTGCAAAGGAAGAAATTTTCGGTCCGGTGATTTCGATTATGCGAACCGAAAATCTCGACGAGGCTTTGAAAATCGAAAACGCCAATCCATACGGCAACGCCGCTTCCGTCTTCACGCAATCGGGCGGCGCGGCGCGTTATGTGATGGAACACGCTTCCGCCGGAATGATCGGCGTGAACATCGGCGTTCCCGTCCCGCGCGAGCCGTTTTCGTTCGGCGGCTGGAACGATTCACGGTTCGGCGCAAACGATATTACGGGCAAAAGTTCGATTGAATTTTGGACGAAATTGAAAAAAACGACGACTAAATGGAATCCCGAAGCGGGCGTTAATTGGATGAGTTAGTTTGATTTTGGATTAGTTTGTGAATTACCAACTTTCGACAAAATTGGATTCGGATTCGGCAGTGCCTTATTTTTTGTGGGACGAACCGATGACGATTGGCGAATTGAAGAAAAAACTTTTTTCGGATTCGGGCGAGGAAAAATTTCGGCTGTTGGGAAAGATTTTGCGCGAAGCCCGCGACACCGACGTTTGGAAATTTACTTCGCCGCGATTTGTTTTGGAAAATTGGGCGAAAATCGAAAAACATCTCGGTCGCCGACGAGAGTTTTGGGAATTTTTATTCGAGCGTTGGCAGGCGGAAGGATTGATTGAAAAATAAAATTCTAAATAATCTGCAAAAGGAATTCTTAATTGAATTCTTTCGGCGCGAAAATCGTTTTTTTCTGTCGGGCGGCGCGGCACTCGTCGGCTTTTATCTCGGACACCGTGAAACGCAGGATCTTGATTTATTTACGCTGGAAAACGAAATCGAAAACGGTTCTCGGATAGTTCGGGATGTCGCCGGAAATTTAAATGCGGAGGTCGAAGCGATTCAAACCGCGCCCGATTTCCGGCGATTTTTATTTCAGCGTAAAAATGAAGCGATTGTGATAGATTTAGTCCGCGAATATGTTTTTCAAGTTTCACCGGAGAAGAAAAAAATTGACGGTATCCGCCTTGATCCGCCCGAAGAAATTTTGGCAAATAAACTTTGCGCCTTGCTTTCGCGCTCGGAAATACGTGATTTGGTTGATGTCCGCGAACTCGAAAACGCCGGTTACAGTTTGGAGGATGCGCTTGAAGCAGCGGCGAAAAAAGATTCGGGTCTAACGCCCGCGCAATTAGTTTGGGTTCTGCGTCAAATAATTTTCGGCGCGGATCTAATTCCGTCCGGCGACGTTACCGCCGAGGAATTGCAGATGTATTTGCAAGATTTGATTGCCAGACTATCAAGGCTCGCATTTCCAAGATATTAGATTAAGCATTTTATGAATACAAAAATTAAAATCGTCGCAGTTTTCATCTTTTCGCTTTTCGCGCTTCTTTTTTTCTTGCCGAAAGCGCAGATGCAGACGACGCAGACGAAACAAATCGAAACCGCCGGACAGCATTTTAAAAACATTAAAGTTTTGAACGATATGCCTGCCGATCAGATGGGCAAAGTGATGAATTTAATGGCGGCATCGTTGGGCGTGAACTGCAATTTTTGCCATTTTGAAGGCGATTTTGCAAAAGACGGCAACGAGCATAAAGACACGGCGCGGGAAATGATTCGGATGAATCTCGCGCTTAACAAAAATTATTTTGACAATCGTCCTGAAATTTCGTGCAACACTTGTCATAACGGCAGACCGCATCCGCAGTCCGCGCTGAATCTTACGCCGCGAACCGAGGAAACGCGCCCGAAACAGCCGGAAACGAAACCGTCGGTTGATGCGATTTTAGATAAATATATGCAAGCCGTCGGCGGCAAAGACGCGATTGGGAAAATCACTTCGCGCACGATTAAAGCGTCGCGCATCGAGCCGGACGGCAAAGATTCCGAAGCCGAAGAAATCTGGCAGAAAGGCGATAAACTTTCGATTGCGACGACTTATAACTCGAAGGAAAACGGAAATTTCGTCGTGGTCGAAAACTTCGACGGAACTCGTTCTTGGAAAACCGGAAACCAAAAAGAAATTACGCTCAAAGCCGACGAAATTGAACAAATAAAACGTAACGCGCAGATATTCGCCTTTGCCGATCTGAAAAAGATTTATCCGAAAATGGAAGTGCGCTCGGTTGATCGTATTGACGGGCGCGAAGTTTATCTGATTCTCGCCTCGACCGCCGACAATTCGCGCGAGCGGCTTTATTTCGACGTTTTAAACGGTTTGCTCGTCCGCCGCATCGCGCAAACGCCGACGGTTCTCGGCAATTTTCAATATCAGGTTGATTACACGGATTACAAAGATTTCGAGGGCGTGAAACTGCCGACGACGATTCGTTTTGCAATGCCGAATATCAGTTGGACGCGCAAGATTTTGGAAGTCAAAAACAACGCGCCGGTTGACGACGCAAAGTTTGAATCGAATGTAAAATAATTTTTCAGAGGAACAATTTATGTCAAGAATAATAAAATGCGGATTGATTCAGGCGCATAATCACGCGCCGACGGATGCGTCGATTGAGGAAATCAAGCGCATTAACAATGAAGTGCAGATGAAAATGGTCGAAGACGCGGCGGCGCGGGGCGTACAGATGCTGTGTTTTCAGGAAATTTTTAACACGCCGTATTTTTGCGCCGAACAGCAGACGCGCTGGTATGACGCGGTGGAACGAGTTCCCGACGGCAAGACCGTGCAAATGATGCAGTCGGTCGCTAAAGAAAAAGGAATGGTTTTGATCGTGCCGGTTTACGAAGAGGAAATGTCCGGCATTTATTACAACACCGCCGCCGTGATTGATGCCGACGGAAAATATCTGGGCAAATATCGCAAGACGCATATTCCGCACGTCGCGCCCGGATTCTGGGAGAAATTTTATTTTCGTCCGGGAAATTTGGGTTATCCGTGTTTCGACACGGCGTTTGCCAGAATCGGCGTTTATATTTGCTACGACCGCCATTTTCCCGAAGGCGCAAGATGTTTGGGGTTGAACGGCGCGGAAATTATTTTCAATCCGTCGGCAACCGTCGCGGGTTTGAGTGAATACTTGTGGAAACTCGAACAACCGGCGCACGCCGTCGCCAACGGTTATTTCGTCGGCGCGATCAACCGTGTTGGCACGGAAGCCCCCTGGAACATCGGCGAATTTTACGGTCAAAGTTATTTTTGCGACCCGCGCGGGCAAATGTTGGCAGTCGGAACGCGCGATCAGGACGAATTAATCGTTGCCGATTTGGATATGGACAAAATCCGCGAAGTCCGCAATACGTGGCAGTTTTTCCGCGACAGAAGACCCGACGCTTACGGCGCAATCGTCGCGGATTAAAATTATGAAAAAACTTTTGATTCTAAAGTTTTTCGTCTTATGTTTTTGCGTTTTCGGCGTTTCCGCGTTCGGGCAGAGCAGTACGCAGATTGAAAAAGATTTGATCGCGTCGCTCAAGGAAATGCAGAAATATTCGGCTTACGGAAGCGGTTACGATGATGAGAAACTTTCAAAAGCGAATGATGAGTTTGAAGCGAAACTTTTGAAATATACGAAAATTCCGGCGACGCTCGATTATAAATTCGCGCAGTTGAACGAATTGATGATGAACGCGACTTCCGACGACGGAAAGTTTCGCATCTACACTTGGGACAGCGAAGCGGGCGGCACGATGCACGAATATAACCGCGTTTATCAATTTCAGGGCGCGGACGGAAAAATTTATTCGCAGAAGGAAAAAGACTCGGAAGAAGACGGCGGCGCGGGCAGTTTCGTGACCGATATTTTTTCGGTTGATACGAGAAACGGTAAAATTTATATTGTCTGCTCGACGTTTATCGGCTCGACCAACGACCATTATCAATCGGCGAATTTGTATAAAATCAACGGTGACGCGCTCGAAGACAAAGTGAAATTGATTAAAACGAAATCCGGTCTGACCGACACGCTCAATTTTGAATACAATTTTTTCTCGGTCGTCGACCGCAAAGAACGCCCTGTGAGATTGATTCTTTTCGATAAAAAAACGAACACGCTGAAAATTCCCGTCATCCTCAACGACAAGGAATTTCCGAACGGCAGAGTTACGAACAAATTTATCAGCTATCGTTTCGACGGCGATTATTTTGTGAATATAAAGTGATGGAAAAACGCGAAAAATATTCGTCCGGCGCGAAATGGGAATCAATCGTCGGCTATTCGCGGGCGGTCAAAGTCGGCTCGCGGATTTACGTTACCGGCACGACGGCGACTGATGAGAACAGCAACGTCGTCGGCATCGGCGACGCTTACGCGCAAACCGTTCAGACGATAAAAAATATCGAACGCGCTTTGCAGGCGTTGGGCGCGAGTTTAGAAAACGTCGTCCGAACCAGAATGTTCGTCACCGACATTTCGCGCTGGGAAGAATACGGCAGAGCGCACGGCGATTTTTTTCGTGAGATTATGCCCGCGGCGACGATGGTCGAAGTTTCAAAATTGATTGATGCGGAAATGCTAATCGAAATCGAAGCTGACGCGGAGCTTTGAAAATTGAGTGAGCGCAAATACCGAAAATTATTGTCATTGCGGGCTGTAACGGCACGGGAAAATCAACAGTCGCGACGCATTTTTTGCGTGACGCTTTCGGGTTGAAAGATTTCGTTAATGCCGATGTTATCGCGCAGGGTTTATCGGCTTTTGCGCCGGAATCAGTTTCGCTTGAAGCGGGCAGATTGATGTTAAAGAGATTGAAGGATTTGGCAAATCAGCATAAGTCATTTGCTTTTGAAACGACTTTGGCGACAAGATTTTATGCCAGGCGGCTTGCCGAACTGCAATAGAAAGCGAGGAAATTTTCCATCAGAATGTTTGGGAGATAATATGCAAACAAGCGGAATAAAAATAGATATTAATTCTGGAAATTTGCTGCTGGACAACAGCGAAAAAATTGAAAAGGTCATTAAATTTTCCGTCAGGCAAGCCGTTTTACAAAAAGAATCAAAAATCTCTAAAAAAACGATTAAGAAAAGTGAACGGCGGTCAAAGACACGCTTCTAAACGGATAGTTTTTTATTATATTGCGACTTTTTCAGACATTTCCAAACAACTTTTATGTCAGAACTTTCAAACGAACAAATCGAACGAAATTTTGCGGAAATCAATCCGCCGCTCACGCAAGCCGAAGCATTGCAGGAAGCGAACCGCTGTCTTTACTGCTTTGACGCGCCATGTACGCACGCTTGTCCGACGCATATTGACGTGCCGTCGTTCATCAAAAAAATCGCTTCGGGCAATCTTTTCGGTTCGGCGCGGGTAATTTTCGACGCGAATCCGATTGGAGCAAGTTGCGCGAGAGTTTGTCCGGTTGAAGTTTTATGCGAAGGCGCGTGCGTCGAAAAAACTCTGGTCAAAAAGCCGATTGAAATCGGCAGACTTCAGCGTTATGCGACCGATTTCGCGCAAAATTCCGGCAGACAGATTTTCCAGAAAGGCGCGGCGAACGGCAAAAAAATTGCCGTCGTCGGTTCGGGTCCGGCAGGTTTGTCGTGCGCGACTTATCTGGCGCGGCTCGGTTATGATGTGACGATTTACGAGCGCAAGCCGCTCGCGGGCGGACTCGACACATACGGAATGGCGGAATATAAAATGCCGCAGAAAACCTCGCTCGAAGAAGTCGCCAACGTCGAAAATCTCGGCGTGAAATTTCAACTCGACACGGAAATCGTCGGGGAAACGGTTCAAAGCTCGAAGTTCAAAGTTCAAAGTTCAGAAAACGAAGACCAAAAACCGACAACCAAAAATCAAGTCAGATTTTCGAGTCTTTTGGAAAATTACGACGCGATTTTTCTTGCCGTCGGACTTGGCGCGACGAATAAATTAAATATCCTTGATGAAAATTTACCGAATGTTTTCGACGCGCTCGACTTTATCGAGCGCATCAAAACACGCGATTGGAAATCCGTTCCCATCGGCAAAATCGTCGCTGTCATCGGCGCGGGCAATACGGCGATTGATGCCGTGACGCAAGCCAGAAGACTCGGCGCGGAACGGGTTTTGATGATTTACCGTCGCACGGAACGTGATATTTCGGCTTACGATTACGAATACGAATTAGCCAAAAAAGACGGCATAGAGTTCATCTGGCAAGCCGCGCCGATTGCGATCACGGCGGGCGAAAACGACTCGCGCCTCAACCTGCGCTGCGAAAAAACCGGCGCGGACAATCAGATTTTCGATGTGCCGTGCGACATTATTCTCAAAGCCATCGGACAGGGCAAACGATTCGATTTTTTCCAGTCAATCGGCATCGCCACGGACGAAAAAGGTCGCGTCGTCGTCAATGACGCGATGCAGACTTCCAACCCGAAAATCTTCGCCGGCGGCGATTGCGT
>CAXTMQ010000082.1:0-9087 GCA_964245305.1 uncultured Pyrinomonadaceae bacterium | reverse complement strand
GCTTCCAGATATTTCGGAAGCGATCAACGGGCAAGTAGATTTATTTGAAATTGCGGAAAGCTATTTTGAATTAAATCCAGATGTTGATAAAAAACAGGTCAGAAACGCTTTTACGAATCTCATCAACATTCCGAAGAAACAAATCGGCATTATCGAACTCGCGCACGATTTGGACATCGAAACCGTTACGGAAATTTTTATTCGCATCAATTCAAAAGGCGTGGTTTTAAGTCAATCCGATTTTGCGATGAGCAAAATTGCGACTAATACGGAATATAAAGGAAATGAATTGAGAAAAGCGATTGATTATTTTTGTCATTTGGCGATTGCGCCCGAATTTTACAAACACATCGTGGACAACGACAAGGATTTTGCCGCCACCGAGTTTTTCCAAAAAATGCAATGGTTGAAAACTGAAAACGATGATTTGTATGACCCGAAATATACGGATTTGATTCGTGTCGCATTCACTTCGCAATTCAATCGCGGAAAAATATCGGATTTGGTCAGTCTGCTTTCGGGACGAAATTTTGAGAGCCGAACTTTTGAGGATTCGATAGCCGAAGAATCATTTGCCAAACTCAAAAACGGTGTAACTAACTTCATCAACGAAACCAACTTCAAACAGTTTTTGATGATTATCAAATCAGCCGGTTTTATCTCGTCGAAACTTATCCGCTCTCAAAATTCGTTAAATTTCGCCTACATACTTTATCTCAAACTCAAAGATTCGGGAGTCAATAAAGTTCAAATCGAAAGCTATGTTCCGCGTTGGTTCGTTTATTCGATTTTAACGGGAAGATATTCAGGTTCGTCCGAATCGTTTATTGATTTCGATATTAAACAAATCGCCGAAAAGCCTTTCGACGAATACTTAAAAGAAAAAGAAGACGGTGAATTATCCGATGCCTTCTGGAATGCCGCGCTGCCGCAAAATTTAGATACTTCAGTTGCCAACAGTCCTTATTTTAACGTCTTTTTGGCTTCTCAAGTTAAGGCAAATGATAAAGGCTTTTTGTCAGCGAATCTTTCGGTTAGAGAATTAATCGAGCATAAAGGCGACGTTCATCATTTATTTCCGAAAGATTATTTGAAGAAAAACGGCTTGGACAAAGGCAAATACAATCAGATTGCAAACTACGTTTATATGCAGTCGGAAATAAACATCAAGATTGGAAACAAACCGCCAAAAGATTATTTCGAGCAAATTAAAACGCAAATTGCCGAAAACAATTTGCAGTTGAGCGGAATTTCAACCGATGAAGATATTTTGGGAAATTTGAAAATGAACTGCGTTCCGGCTGAAATAATGCAGATGAGCGTTGACGATTATTTTGAATTTCTAACAATGCGTCGAAAACAGATGGCTTTGAAAATCAGAGATTATTACTTTTCATTGTAAAAAACTATGGCAGATTTAAGCGTAAATTTCGCGGGCATCAAATCGCCGAATCCGTTTTGGCTGGCGAGCGCACCGCCGACGAATATGGGTTCGATGGTCGAGCGGGCTTTTGATGCGGGCTGGGGCGGCGCGGTTTGGAAGACTCTGGGCGAGCCGATTGTGAATGTTTCTTCGCGGCTGGCTTCGATTGACAGCGGCGCGCTGCGGATGATCGGGCTGAATAATATCGAATTGATTACCGACCGACCGCTTGAAGTGAATCTCAAAGAAATTTACGAGTGCAAAAAGAAATATCCGCATCACGCCGTGATCGCATCTTTGATGGTCGAATCGAAGCGCGAGGCTTGGCACGAGATCGTCAAGCGGACGCAGGACACGGGCTGCGACGGGTTCGAATTAAATTTCGGCTGCCCGCACGGAATGAGCGAGCGCGGAATGGGGGCGGCGATGGGGCAGGTTCCCGAATATACCTGTATGGTCACGGAATGGGTAAAGGAAGTTTCAAATCTGCCCGTAATCGTCAAATTAACGCCGAACGTCACGAATATTATTCCGCCGGGACGCGCGGCGATGCGCGGCGGCGCGGACGCGGTTTCGTTAATCAACACGATAAATTCGGTGATGGGCGTTGATATTGACACGATGATTCCTTACCCGAACGTCGGCGGCAAAGCGGCGCACGGCGGTTATTGCGGAACTGTCGTCAAACCGATTGCGCTGAATATGGTTTCGGAACTTGCGCGCGACGGCGAATTTAACATTCCGATTTCCGGTATCGGCGGCATTAACACTTGGCGCGACGCGGTGGAATTTTTGCTTTTGGGCGCGTCGAATGTGCAGGTTTGCACCGCCGTAATGCACTACGGTTATCGCATCGTCGAAGATATGATTGACGGTTTGAATAATTACCTCGACGAAAAAAATTTCGCGTCGGTCAATGAAATCGTCGGCAAATCGGTCGGGCGCGTCACCGATTGGGGCAATCTCGATTTGAATTACAAAGTCGCGGCGCGAGTGAATCCCGAAAATTGTATCAAGTGCAATCTCTGCTACGTCGCCTGCGAAGACGGAGCGCACCAATGTTTTTCGTTTGACGAAAATCGCTTTCCCGTCGTAGATGAACACGAATGCGTCGGCTGTAATTTATGCGCGTTGGTTTGTCCTTCGCCCGGAGCGATTTCGATGGTCAGATTGGACGACGGAAGCAATCCGCAAACGTGGCGCGAATATTCAAATCGTCCGGCGGAAACGATGACGGGCGATTAAAATCAGTTTAATTGAAATAGCATCCGTCAAACGAAAATAAAACGCTTCGCGCTTTTTTGAGAGAATTTTGCGAAGCGTTTTATTTTTTGTAACTTCTTCGGCGTTATTAATAAACGCCGAAATTCGATTTATTCGCGCCGGTATATCGTAAGACACGCGGCGCGAACTTTACTTTTTATAAACCGAAATTTGTTTGGTTGCCGGCGAATAAATAGTCGCATCACGGGCGATAAAATTAACGTCTTCGACATCTTCAACCACGTTCAAAATATACATTTCCTGATTGAATGCGCTACGTTTAGCAATCGCCGTGATTATATATGATTTGCCCGACTCGACATTATCGAACGAATAATCACCGAGCGGCATAGTTGTTGCTACTCTGGAAAACCCGTTGGCATCGGTCAATGTTATAACCGTATCTCCAACACCTCGTCCTTTCAAGGTCATTGCCCGTCCGCTGACTTTTACGGTTGAGGATGTTACTCCCATGCAATTCGTATGCGCCGATGTCAACCGCCGCGCCGGAAAATCTGCTGAATCCAGTGTTTCGCTGGTCGGTCGCCAGCGAAACGCTAAGTCCCGATGAACAAGTATTATTGGTAATACAGCTGCTTCCCCGGTTGAAAGCCGGACTCAATGCCGTGATAGCGCGGGTGTTGGTTGAACCGCCGTTGTTTTGCAGCGCGCCGAGCAACGGATCAATTACCTGATTGCCGACGGTGACGTTTCCGACTAGATCGAGATTAGCGTTCGGCTGCGGTGTTACGCCGACAAATGCGCTTGCCGTAAAATTCGCTTCCGCTCCGAAATTACTGCCGATTAAATTATTTCCGAGCGAACTGAAACTGCCGAGAACGCCGACCACGTCGCGCCCGAGAATATTAGTCGCCAGCAAATCATTATTGTTGGCAATAATCGTGTTTCGCACACTCGTTACGCCTAAAACCGGCGGAATTATTCCGAGCAGACTGATCACTCCGCCGCCGGCGAGCGTCGAATCGTTGTAACTAATCGTATCGTTGACTAAATTAATTGTTCCGGCGGCATTCAAAATTCCGCCGCCGACCGCAACGGTGCTGTTATCGGTTATAGTGGATGATTTACGTTACAGCCGTTTGCTTCGTTGTCGGCAAGCGTTGTCACCGTGAAATTAGCCGCCGGTGTTTTGATTGGCGATAGAGCGATGGCTATACCTAAAACGAACGCGACCGGAAAAAGTTTTGTTATTATAAATTGTTGATTCCTTTCCGTATTAGAAAAACTAAGCATCTTTTTGATCTCCAATGATGTTTAGAAACATCAACAATCGAAGCCGCACAGAGCGATAAACGTGCTGGTCAAACAGACGCTTCACAATCGCGGCAACGATTGTTGAATTCCACTAATTGTTCTTGGAAGCAAAATACGGTAGGATACAAAACTGTTGGGTTAGCATCACTGGAGCATTTTGCTTCCGTTATGTTACTGACGAGTCCGATTGATGACGGCAATCATTAATCGGGCTTTTTTACATTCACGTCAGAATGCAATACAAAACAGAAAGCCGAGCGACAGGTATTTAAACCTTCGTTCGGCTTTTCGTTTTTTACTTTTCCGGTAAATACCGGAGAAGAAACTTGACAAAAACTTCGAGCGAATTTCATTCGCCGGACTGAGGTTAATGAGCGGCATAAAACAATTCCCGTTTTAAATTTAATTGTTAGTTTTTATCGAATCGGTCATAAGCCGAATTCAATAAATTTTGTGATCTATTTTTCAACAGATTCAAGCGTTTGATTGTATAGGATTTCATCAAACACTCCCAATAATAGCATATAGACAGTATAAGCGTCTATACTTACACGATAAAAATGCTCGCTCATAAACCGTTTATTTTCAGTAATATTCGTATTGTTCTTTCGGAGACTTATTTTATCGGCTCAAGTAATTTCTTCAATCTCGAGTCGAGCATCGGGAACGGAATGTATTCGACTTGCCTGCCCGAATCGCGGAGTTTTTCGACCATTTTATACGCGCCTTCGGCGTTGCGCGTGTGAACGACAAAAGTCGTCGAACGGTGCAGATTTTTATTTTCGTTGAGCCATACGGCGACGGCGTAACCGGTGCGGGAGAAATCGTCGTGATCGTTCGATTCGTAATGCTCGGGCAGTAAATCGTGGTCGAGGAAAACTATATCATAGGCGAATTTTTGGAGAAATTCTTTGGCTTCGTCAACCGTCGCGGCGATGTCGAGTTCGTCGTCGGGAAAATTTTTCCGAAACCAGCGATGCCGTCTTTCGTCGTCGTCGAGAACGAAAACCGTAATTGGCTCGCGTTCCGGTTTGAATTCGACCAAACCAAATCTGATCAGCAAACTATGTAAGAAATTCATAAACCGCGCAATTATCTCAGAGCAAAATTTAATATAACACAAGCGAAAAATCTTAAAAATTTCAGCCGCCGAAAGTTTTTTGTCGAAGGTAGATTTTTTTGTTAAATCATAAGTCCTGTGTTTTCACCGACTTCACTTTTTTTCGTTTTTGAGATTTCGCCAAACCCGCATTTTTATTGTAATTTAGAATACAAATAAAAACTTGTATTCATTTTTTTCGATGTTATAATTCAAAACTGCCTCCGCTGTTTCGAGGCGACTCATCGCCGAATAATTTGGATTTTTTCGTTCATAATGCCACAGGAGAAAGCGACAATTCATCCTTTATTCGCCGTGCCGGATTTACAGCCGGAGCGCGAGTTTTTCGAGGATGCGCGGGACGAGCGCGACGAACCGGAAGTGTGTTCGCTCTGCTACGGTTCGGGAATGGAAATCGTCGCCGGCAAAGGCGCGCGACCGTGCAAATGCCGCAAGCAGAAATCACACTCGAATTTAATCGAAAAAGCCAGAATTCCGAAGCGTTACGAAAATTGTCATTTTCATAATTATCGCGTTTTAAATCATTCGCAGGGCAATGCCTTTAAACTCGCCTTTAATTTGGCGACGACTTATCCGGCAGTTGATCGCGGACTGCTTTTGCAAGGAACGGTCGGCGTCGGAAAAACGCACTTGGTCGTTTCGGTTTTGAAAGGTTTGACCGAGCGCGGAATTGACTGCTTGTTCTACGAATTCGGCGCGCTTTTGAAAAGTATTCAAGATTCTTACAATAACGTCTCGCAAATTTCCGAACTAAAAGTTCTGCAACCGATTTACGATGCAGAAGTTTTGGTTTTGGACGAAATCGGCGCGTCGAAACCGACCGATTGGGTGCGCGACACGATGGCGAATATTATCAACACGCGCTACAACGACAAAAAATTGACTATCTTCACGACGAATTATCTCGACGAACGTCAAGCCGAACGCGACGAAACTTTGGAAGATCGCATCGGCGTTCGTCTGCGCTCGCGTCTTTTTGAAATGTGCAAAACCGTCTCGATGAACGGCGAAGATTATCGCCGCACTTTCGACCAAATCACGCCGATCAGGAAAAAATAATCAGCCGCGGATCAATAAATTTTTAGCCGCGAATAATACGAGTTAATTTCTTATGATTTAATTCGTGTTATTCGCGGCTAATTTTTTCGGTTTTTCCGAAGCCGCGTAAATTCGATACCCGAGCAGATACGCTAAAATCAATCCGAACAACGCCGGATAAAAAACGTCGGATTTGACGATCAGCCAAAAATGAATCACGCCTAAAATTGCCGCGACGTAAGTTAATTTATGAAGCCGCGCCCAATTTTTTCCGCCGAACCGTTTGATCATCGCATTGGTCGAAGTAACGGCAAGCGGAATCAGCAGAAAAAACGCGAGCATTCCGAAAGCGATGAACGGTCGCTCCCAAACGTCGAAAAGAATCGCCGAAACGTCGAAACTTTTATCGAAAACGCTGTAAGTGATCAAATGCAGAAAGCCGTAAAAAAAAGCGTAAAGACCGAGCATTCGGCGAAATTTTATCAAACTATTCCACCCGAAATATTTGCGAAGCGGCGTAACGGACAAAGTCAGAAGCAGAAAGATCAAAGTCAAAACGCCGGTCGTCCGCAAAAAAAATTCGATTGGATTCGCGCCCAGATTCCCGCGAAACCAATCCCAAATCAGCAAAACAAGCGGCACGAGCGCGTTTACAAAAACGAGCAGTTTATTAAATTTCACATCGTTCATCGCTTTTCCTTTTATTCGCTTAAACGACTATAACGGATTTCGCGCGTCAATTCTTCCAAAAAATATTTTTCTAAAAAATTTGTAACCGCGCTTGAATCCGAAACGTCATTTGTTTTGATGAAAGAAAATCATTCGCAAAATATGACTGAAGAAAATCTCGACCGATTGGCGCGAGCGGTTTTGCAAAGCGCGGTTTTATCCGACGAAGAAATCGAAGAAATTATCGTCGCGCCGCGGCTCTGGCAAGCGACGCGCAATCGTCTTGCCGTCGAAAAAGAGCGGCGCGGAACGAGTCGGTTTTTCGGCTGGCGTTGGCAATGGGCGAGCGTCGCCGCCTTTGCGATTTTGATTGCGGCGGGCGCGGCATTTTGTCATTTTCGTCAAACTAACTCGGAAATCGCCGGCGACACATCTGAAAAAATCAGCGATGCTCCGACAGTCCTTTCAAAAAACGAACCGGCGACATTTGAATCGAAATCAAAATCGTCGAATCAAATTATTTCGCCGAACGAATCACCAAAAATTTCCTCGATTATTAAAGATCGGCGGATTACGTCGCAAGCGAAAACGATTCGCGCTCGATCAATTCCGACAGCTGGATTTGCCGCGTTAAACGCGGCGAAAATAAAACTTGTTCGACAGGCGGGAACGCCGCCGGAAGAAAAAACGCGAAAGAAAATAACAACGGAAACGGCGACGGAATTTATCGCTCTGTCGTATTTGCCCGCGACGGAAAGCGGACAAGTCGTGCGCGTAAAAGTTCCGCGCTCGATGATGGTTTCGCTCGGCGTAACGACGAAAACCGAGAAAAATTCGGAACTCGTCAACGCCGAAGTCGTTCTCGGCGACGACGGCGCGGCGCGGGCGATTCGCTTTTTAAGCGACGAATAATTTCTTTACGTTTTATTTAAGATCGGAAATCAGGGAAGCATTTATGAGAAATAAAATTTTGTTTTTAATAGTCGCTTTATTAGCGATCAATTTGACAGCGACCGCACAACGCGCGCCCCGCGCGAATTCGGATGACCGGCTCGATTGGTTCAAACACGCCGACATTGACAAAAACGGAACAGTCGAGCGTGTTGAATTTGACGCGGATGCCGACGCGCTGTTTAAGAGCTTAGATAAAAACACCGACGGTGTGATTGACGAAACGGAAATTCCGCGCCCGCCGCTCGTCAATAATTCGCGCACGGGCGACGCGCCGCGACCGCCGAAAATGCCGCCGCCGTTTGCGATGGAAGACGCGAACGGTGACGGCAAATTGACCCGCGCCGAATTTGACGCGAATATGAACCGGCACTTCAGCCGCGTTGATACAAACGCCGACGGCGTGATCAGCGTCGAAGAATTAACCGCAATGCCGAAGGAACCGCCGCCGCCGCCAAATGCGCCGCCGAACGCGCCGACCGTTCGTTTTCTCGGCGCGGAAATGCGCTTCGGCGATAAGTTGGTGAAAAACGCCCCGTTTTCCGCCGAAACCGTGATGGAAAATACGCGGCGTTTGTATGACGGCTCGACCGTCACGGCGCAGAGCAAAGGCGCGATTTACCGCGACGGCGCGGGGCGCACACGCCGCGAACAGCCGCTCGAAATTGTCGGCGGCTTCAGTCTCGGCGGCGACGCGCAGAAGCTGATTTTTATCACCGACGCGAACGAAAAAACGCAGTATTTTCTCGACGCGAATCGCAAAATCGCCAGGCGCATTTTGTTTGCCGACAATCGCGCGCCAAAGCCGCCCGTTGATGCGGAGGAAGACAAACCTGAGACGAGCAAAACCGAATCGCTCGGCACGAAAACGCTCGAAGGCGTAAGCGTCGAAGGGACGCGGACGATGATTGAAATTCCCTCGGGCAAGCTCGGCAATGACAGACCTTTGCAAGTCGTTACCGAACGCTGGTATTCTTCCGAGCTGCAAACCGTTGTAATGACGCGCCACGTTGACCCGTTGCTCGGCGAACAAATTTTTCGCCTGACGAATATTAAACGCGGCGAGCCGTCGCGCGAATTATTCACCGTGCCGGGTGATTTCCGAATCGAAAACGACCGACGCGATTGAGAATAAAAAACACTAAATTGATGGAACAGGCGATTGAGCATCGGCAAATTTTTACCGTCGAAACCGACGCGCCCGCAGAAAGCGAAGATTTTCTGGTCAAAGCGATTTTGGTAGGCGACGACGCGGCTTTCGCCATTCTGTTCGAGCGTTACCGGCGGCTCGTCGCTCACCTGGTCAGCCGCTTTTTTTACCGGAGCTAGGAAGTCGAATATTTGATTC
>CAXTMQ010000081.1:0-15823 GCA_964245305.1 uncultured Pyrinomonadaceae bacterium | reverse complement strand
ATTTACGGTCAATAATCCGAGCGAAGGCGGACAATCAATAATAATATAATCATAATTATCTTTAATTTTGGATGTAATTTCTTTGAGTTTATACTCTCTTGAAGTCGCATTTGCCAACTCTACTTCTGCTCCGGCAAGATTTTTATCGGCAGGCAGAATCCAAAGTAAAGGCAGTTCGGTCGGCAAAATAACATTATTTATGTTTTCATCAGCCAGCAAAACATTATAGAGTGTTTTTCTCGTTTGAATTCTCGGTATTCCTGAACCCGATGTCGCATTGCCTTGCGGATCGGAATCTATTAGTAAAACTTTTTTTTCTTCTACAGCCAAACTTGCTGCTAAATTTATAGATGTAGTAGTTTTGCCAACCCCGCCTTTTTGATTGGCGACAGCTATTATTTTTCCCATTCTTTTTTATTGATTTTTGCCTTTTGTAATAAATTATCACAAAAAACGCACTCCGCCAATGTAAAAATGTGTAGCACGTGCTTCACTACTTTAATGAAGCACGTGCTACTAATTTTTCTGAAGTTCGTTTTACGATTTGTGAGCCAGTAAATATACTAAAACTGTTGAAACCGCTGTCGGCGTTAGACCGGAAATTTTGCGAAGTTGTGAAAAGTCTTGCGGTTTGGCACGTTCGATGCGCTCAATCATTTCGTGAGATAAGCCGCTTATTGAATGATAATTGATAGAAGCCGGAACTTTTAGATTATCATTATGATTTACTCGTTCATTATTCAAATTTTGATTTTCAATATAACCTCGATACATCGAGTCAGCTAAAACGCCTTCCAAATCATTGACTCTTATACTATCTTTTACTTCAATTGGTAAAAAAGAATGAATTATGTCGGGATTCACGCCTTGTCTTTGAGAAAGCTGAGTTAAAGTAATAGAATCGCCCAAATCAGTTCCTAATAAACGGGAAATCGCCGAATATACTATGTCTGAGCGTTTAAATCTTGTAGAATCCAACAAATCGCTCAAAACCGAAATAGTGTCGCGTTTCTTATTAAATCTAATCCACTCCGAATCGTTGACAAGTCCTAATTCTCTGCCGAGTGGCGACAACCGGCGATCAGCGTTATCGTGTCGCAAAGTCAACCGGGCTTCGGCACGCGATGTAAAAATACGATACGGCTCATCAACACCGTGCTTTATCAAATCATCGGTCAGAACACCTATATACGCTTCGTCACGCTTTAAAATAAACGGCTTGTGGCTTTTGATCTGCAAAGCGGCATTTATTCCTGCAATCAATCCTTGACAAGCCGCCTCCTCATATCCTGTCGTCCCATTAATTTGTCCGGCAAGAAATAATCCTTTTAATCTGACTGTCTCCAATGTCGGATACAGTTCGCGCGGGTCAACAAAATCATATTCGATGGCATATCCGGGACGAATAATTTTTACATTTTCAAAGCCGTCAATCATTTTAAGAAGTTCTTGCTGTAAACTCGACGGCAGGGAGGTCGAGAAACCATTCAAATAAACTTCATTTGTATCATGTCCCTCGGGTTCGAGAAAAAGCTGATGACGATTTTTATCAGCAAATTTAATAACTTTATCTTCAATAGACGGACAATATCGAGGACCTATGCCTTTGATTTTTCCTGAGTAAAGCGGCGATTGATGAATATTGGCGCGGACTTCATCATGCAATTTATCGTTTGTATATCCAATAAAGCACTGAATCTGGGGCTGTTTTATAGATTCTGTCGAAAATGAAAACGCGACCGGCTTTTCATCAGGCGGTTGCGCTTCAAAAGCATCCCAGTCAATAGTCCGACCGTCTAGACGTGGCGGCGTTCCCGTTTTCAAGCGACCGACAGGAAAACCAATTCTTTTCAAACTTTCAGCAAGTTCGATTGAAGCCGGTTCGCCGGCGCGCCCGGCAGAAAATGTTTTTCTGCCGGTGTGTATTGTGCCGTTAAGGAAAGTTCCGGCAGCAATTATCACCGATTTAGCGGCGAAACGGCGTGTATCTTGAAGCTCAACACCAATAATAGAATTGTTTTCAATTATCAAGTCGACGACCGTACCTTGTCGAAGATGCAGAAGAGATGTCATTTCAAGCACCTTTCGCATTTCCTTACGGTATAAGGCACGATCAGCTTGCGCTCGCGGCGACTGAACCGCTGGACCGCGTGAACGGTTGAGAAGTCTGAACTGAATTCCCGCTCTATCAATAACCTTACCCATAATGCCGCCAAGCGCATCAATTTCACGAACCAGATGACCTTTGGCAATTCCACCAATTGCCGGATTACATGACATCTGACCGATTAAATCCAAATTTATTGTTATCAAAGCGGTTTCCGCGCCAAGTCGCGCTGCCGCTGATGCCGCTTCACAACCTGCGTGTCCCGCACCGATAACAATTACATCAAAACTTTCATCAAAAAACATACCACCTAAAACTCAACTTACAATAATTCAATCGAGATAAACAAGATTATAAACTAATTTATTTTATCATTTAAGAATTTCAAGACAATTTAATGAGAATTGAATCATCGGATTTTTAATTCCAATTTCCTCCTAGTTCAGAAATCGGATTAGCGATTGATAGAAGCCGCACACGCCGGATTATATCGGAACTGCGAAATGAAACACGCGGCATTATTCCCTCATTCAAAATCATTTCGCAATTTCTTTCACTAAAAGTTATCTCAGTACAGGGAATATTCTTCGTTTCATTGGCTTCCTGATAAAAATGCATTGGCAAATTATTTATCTCGGGATTGAAATTTGCCGAAATATCCCAATCGTGTTGCGAAAAGGTTTGGGCGAGCATCAAAATGCAGGCAAAAGCCGGATTTGCCCAAAGGTAATTTTCAGATTCTTCAAAATTTAAAACTTCTTCAAAAGCAAAACTTTCAGTCGGATCGGTCTGTTCGCCATAGGGCAGACGCATCAGAAAACGCGGTGAAATCAAACCCAAATAATCTGCTTCGGGTGTTGCCCGCAACGTCGTCCAAAGTTTAAATTCAGCGGAGTTTTCAAATCTTTCTTGCCGATCAGAAGCTTCTATTTTTTTGAAAATGAAGGGCTTAACCGTTTCCAAATTGATACTGGAAATAAATGGAGCGTTTGCGTTACCGACAGTTTTAGCCATTCTCAACAAACATGCAACATCATCTAAATTAAGAGAAAAAGAATAATTACCACCGATGATCGTCCAAGGCTCATTATCTGCAAGGTTACCTGATATACCCGATTCAATTAATTCAAAAAACGACGTTGCTGTTAAATCGTCCGAAGATTTGATGTTATCCGACAGCTCGCTTTTAGTAATATCCGTCAAATAAATCTTCAGATTGCTATCTGTCTCAACACGCCTCACAAGAAAATACAAACCGCGCCAGGCTGATTCCAATGCTTGAAACTGCGGGTGATGTAGAATCTTTCGCATCAAATCCGAAACAACTTCGTCAACAATTAAAAGCAGTTTTGATTGTTCGGATAAATCCGTCTGAACAATATGAGGTTTGACAAGCCGACTAACAAATTCACTAAGTTCTGATTTTTGAACATTTTGTCCTTTGGGTGAAACGTCGTTTTCATCATCGGCTGCTAAAATTTGATCAAGCAAATTTTCGTTTGATTCAATATTTACCGGAATTTCAGCCGGTTCGTTAGCATCCGATTTTTCCGTCTCATTATCGGTTAGCCAAGAATTCACTTCTTTAGCAGCTTCGTTAAATGTATCCGAATTTAGAAGTTTTTTGCGAATATCGCGCAGATTATAAAAAACCGGAAGTTTTTGAAAAATCTGATCCGGGTGAAAATCATCAAGTTCAGAAAACTTCAGGGACAGATTGTTATTATCGCCCTCGTGAAATGAAAGGGAAAGATTTACCGAAAGCCGATGCATTATTTCATCAAAATTATCACGGTCAATCTCGAGAGGCTTAAATTTCGGCGGCTCGACCAATGCGGAACGGCTTTCCCGACCGCTCCAATCGCCTAGAAAAAGTATACGAAACGGCACTTTTTTGTCTATAAAATCAAATTGATTTTCCATTGTAACTTCCGTTTCAAAATCAGTTGGAAACATTTCCGCAACCTCCAAAGATTCAAAAAATTGTTTTGCCAATAAATATCAACTCAAACGAAACTATTGTCAACAACCATCAAAACACATACCTCGCTTTTCCCCCGATACAGAATATCTTTGCTTTCGTTAAGTCCTTAGATTATAATAATTTACGAACAATCGTTTGCATCATAGATACAAATAAGGGACAAAAGCAGTAAAATTCATCATAAAAGCGACCATATCGCAATTTGTTTTTCTGCTACTTAAACCCGAATTTTAATTATACTACGCGTGAACTATATTAGAAATTATATGCTTCAATCGTTTCTCAATAATCCACCAATCATTATTCAAGTTAACGGTTTTAATAAATATAGGGTGCTGTTGGAATTGGAAATGAAGATCGTACTCTTGCTCGATAGTCGGGTAAAGCAAAATTCCGGCAGTTTTATAAGTTTTTTCATCTCCTTCCTGCTGGTTGATTAGATAACTGAAAATTTGATAAAGATTTGCTGAGTTAATTTTTTCCTTGCCGTAATTTGTTTTGAGAGTTTCTTTATAAATTTTTGCGTCAATAATTATTTTAGAGTCTTCGTTTTCAAGCGTGATATCGGTTTGCATTAGCGGTAGAAACTGTAAGTTTTGATTGTCGCCGGACGAGAATTGCCAATAGATATTCTCTCTTCTAACCTTAAATTCCTTTTGTTCGATTGCATAAAAATTCCGCAGGAAAGCTTCAAAAAGTCCGCTCATTTTGCGTTCATCGCGCAAGAAATCTGTGAAATGCCAATCGCCGTTTTTTTCCGATAACAAACTGTTTTCGTGAATCAGATGGCAGACATTGAGGATAAATCCGTAGAATTTATTATTGCGGTGCAGTTTGACGCGGCTGAAAATTGAGTTTTTTAATTCAATCGGCTCAACTTCGTCAAAACGCCAGAGCAGATTTTTGATTTCACTTCTTAGTTTTATGTCTAAACCATTCGTTCTGAGTAAACGATTTAATGTTGCGACTAAAATTCTATTCGTTAAAATGTTTGAAGAAAATTCATCAAAACTGCAAATCGTTCTTTGTTTCAGGAGCAAATGGCTTTTAACCGTTTGGCTCATTTCAATTTTGCCTTTAACGCCGGCAAATTCGGTTGTAATGTCAATGTAATTGCGGTCAATGCCGCGTTTGAGCAAAATTCGTGTCGAGTTAATCAGCACTTTTGCCAGCAAATCGAGTAACTTTGTGTAATCTTCCGCCGAAACTGCAACGCGGTCTTTTTCGTCGAGTTTGTTCCAGGCGTAACAAAGCAGGTAATAAATGTTTTCTATCGGGATTGACATCGGATTTATGCGGTCAAAATTCGCATCATTTCTTCGACTTTCGCCGCGTCGTCAAACCAAATTTCTTCGAGCAGCGGTTTGATTTCAAAGTTTATAATTTCATTTAACCAATCGCTTTCATCGGTTTCGCCGTTTTTCGTGCAGAAATAGCTGTGTCCGATTTGAAAGCCGCTGCCGAGATTGATGTCGCGCGTGATTTCTTGATTTACCTTGCCGATAGAAGCGCGAATGAATTCGACGGTTGATTGTTTGATTCCGCTGTTTTGCAGAAACTCGACAAACTTTTCGCCAAACTCCGGTTGTAAATTGATAAAGGCAAAGCGTCGGCGCAGAGCATAATCAACAATCGCTAAACTTCTATCCGCCGTGTTCATTGTGCCGATTATGTATAAATTCGGCGGAACGAAAAAACGGTCGGCTTCGTCTTCCGAATAAGTCATTTTGAGAGCGAATTTGTCGCTTCGTTTGTCGGCTTCGATAAGCATCATCAACTCACCGAAAATCTTGCTCAAATTTCCGCGATTGATTTCGTCAATAACCAGAAAAAACGAGCGTTCAGGATGAGCCAAGGCTTGCTGACAAAAAGTATAAAAAACGCCGTTTCGCAGTTCAAAGCCGTTTTTGCTCGGACGCAAACCCTGAATAAAGTCTTCGTAGCTGTAAGATTGATGAAACTGCACCGTTTCAATATTCGCGTCATTCTTAAAGCCCATCAATTGATAAGCCAACTTGCGAGCGATGAATGTTTTTCCGACACCGGGCGCGCCTTGAAGAATAATATTCTTTTTGCGCCGCAGAAGTTCAACGGTTTGTAGAAAATCCTTCTCTGAAATAAAAGGTTTGTCCGCATCCGTTTTGAAATTGTATGGTTTGATTTCCGAAGAAACGAGTCTGGCTTCCTGCGCGATGTTTTTCGCGTCAATAACTTCACGGATGATGTCGTATTCGTCTTCGGTGAGTTTAAAAAGACTGCCCTGACTGTTAGTAAACGGTTCACAGTTTTGCAGTCCGGCGTTGTTTTCCAGTTCGCTTCTGAAAATCGGAATTTCGAGTTTTTCAATCAACTCCAATTCGATGACTTCGCCTTCTTCGGTTTGATGCAGCGGCTTGGTGATTTCCAAAACGGCTTTGACTTGCTTGGTCGGCGTGCTTTCGTAACCGATGACCCAATCGCCCGGCTGAACGATTTCAAAATGTTTATAAATCCGTCGCTTGTTTCCTTTCTCGTTGCGCGAAGTGTAAGTCTGACGTTCGCCTTCCCGAACATCGCTGAGTTTCCAGATGTTCGGGTTAGCATTCAGCCACCAATAATTTATTTCTCTTGCTTCTGTTTCGTCCGTTTCAATTTCAATGTCTGTTTTGGGTGCTTCGGTCGGTTCGGTTTCCGAGTATTTCAAATGATGTTCATCAAAAACCACTTTTAATTCAGGATAAAGTCGCACATATTCGCTGAAGATAAAGTTCGAGACTTTTGTGGGGCTGAAGGTGTCAGGACGAAACAAAGTCTTGTAACCTTTCAAAGCGTTTGCCGCATATTGATAAACTTTATCCGTTATCCAATTAACTTTGCGCCGGTGCGGGTAGTCGTCGGCTTCACCGTCGAAATAGTATTCACCCTTAATCAAACCGATGCCGAAACAAGTCGAAACGCCGCGGCTGGCAAAAACCACGTCGCCGACATTGGCGGTTTTGAAAAGCCACAAATTCCAAGTTTCATTCGATTGACTTTCGGCAGGCAGACCAGCCGCCAAATTCAATTCTTCGCGTGAATTAATGTGTGAAATATCATTAAGTTGAAAATTGCTGTAACTCAAAGCTGCGATGCCTTCCTGACGAAAGCGTTCCCAATGTTTCGCCTGTTCGCCAGGCGCAAATTTGAAGTAATTGCGAATCTGCTGATTAAGGCGGACAATTTCCGGTTTTAACTCTTGCAGAACAGACAGAATTTCGTCATATGACAAAACTTCCCGCGTATGGTGTCGCTCAAGTCCGAGATGTGAGCCGCTGACTCTGCCGGTTTCGACGGTCTCGTTAAATCTAAGAAAAAACTGATGTGCATCCTTATGCGAAGATTTACTCTGCGGATAAAGAGCCATCCAGCAGTAATCTGCGCCGAAATTCTGCATTCCCTGAAAATCGACCCAGTGAATCGTATAGTCCGGTATTTCCAAATCCTGAACGAGTCGTTTGCCGATTTGTTCGAGGTATAATTGAACTGTCTCTTTCGTTTTACCGCGATAAAAAAATGGATAAAAAACGCGCCAGTAATTTTGCCAACCGGCAAACATATCTCGCTTTCTCGTCCACGTTTCGTCGCCGGCAATAAAGTAATTTAGTTCCTGTTGCTTTTCCGCCGAAAAACTCGCAAAAGTTTCCAACCGTCCGGTGCGTATTTTTTCTTTTATCTGTTCAACTAACTCTTTTGTAATTACAGTTCTAGCGAGCAATTCTCGCGCAATCTCCGCACGCAGCACATTGACCGGTTGAAATCGCTCGCCACCGCTGTAGTATTCATAGATCGCTTTAGTCGTGCTTTCAGGAATTTGATTTACTGTATTAAATAATTCTTCCGACTGTCCAGAATAAATCTTATATTGGGCTGATAAAGTCGTGATGTATTGAATTTGCTCGTTCATAGCAATAGATAAGATGACATTGAATAAAATGCAAACTAAAAAACTTTAATCAATTCTAATTCCAGCGTTTGCCACAGTAAGCAGTTGTTTCCTGAGGCGTTAGTGTTTTCTTTCCGACTTCGGCACGGATGATTAATTTTTCTTCATACCAGACCGGCTCCGGCGCGGGTTCGACGTGGACACGGCAGACGGTTTTGCCGCTGACGTTGTGGAATGTGATTTTGATTAAATGCAGGAAATTGTTTCCTAATTTATCGCCGATTGAGTTTTGCAGAAATTGTTTATAGCCGTCCTCATTTCCTTTTCTTGGATCGGCGACGCGAAAATCGTCAGCCAGACCGATGATATTTTTGGTTTGATCTTCAACGCCGATAATTATGCTGCCGCCTTCGTAGCTGTTCATAAACGACGCGGTTTCTTCGACGACTTTGTTGACCATTGATCTTTCTTCGCGCGCCATTACGGGATTCCAGCAGGCGGCGACTTTGAATTCGGTGTAGCGCGTTTCATCCTGAGCGATGAGATGGGCGATGGTTTCGTCGTCCGGCGTGGGCGTGAGTTCGCGGAACATTTCCAGAGCCGCTTCTTTTGTTTCCTTGGCGACGAGCGGAAACGTCGTCAGAATGTAGGCGAATTCGTCTTCGGTCAAATTGTAGAGATGAGCGACCATCGCGTCGAGTTCGGCGCGTAATTTGGCGCGTTCGGTTTCGTCGGTTACGCCGTCTTGCCAACCTGTAAGTCCGACATCTTTCGCCAATTCATCAAACTCCGGCGCGATGCCAATCAGCTTTGCGGCGCGCTCAACAATCGGCGCAAATTCGGCATCAGCTTCGGTCAAGCGCGGCACGGGAAGCTGATAAACGTAAAACATATTCATATTTCGGGAGATTTTCTTTTTGATTAGGTAATCAGCCAAAAGACTGTTAAAAATCGCCACAATAAAAAGTGTAAATTTGTTTTCAGAAAGACTTTTAGAAACTATCAATGAGTTTCCGCAGAAAACGTTTTGAGGGATAACTGTTGAAATGAAGTTTCGTGAATTTGTGTTTTCGCCGACAGAACGAAATCCCACACGGTAATTTTGATAATCCAGCTTTTGTCCTTTGTCTTCTTCTCGTCCAACCAAAGCTTGACGGGCTTTTGCTTCGTCAACCCAATAACTAGGTTCTTTGAATTTAGGATTAAATTGATGAATCATTTTACCTTCATAAAGCGGCAAGCGGTTCTTTGCGTTTAGTGTATGAAAAAGATGACTATCATTTGTCATATCAAACTCGCGCGTTAGAACTAAATTCCATTTATCTTCTAATCGTTCACCAAGAAGCGGAAATCGCAACATTTTTTCGGCGATATGAATATCCGTTTTATTCTTGAATTCCATTACCGATCCTGAATCTGGCGACAAGCGGCGTATCAGCGAAATTGGAATTTCTATGTGTTCGGATTTTTGCCGGAAAAAGTTTTCAAGATTGTTAGGTTTAATAGCCTCGCGCGGATTCATCCGAAAAGCCGCTTCAAAACTTTCAGTTTTGCCACCTTTTTCAAAAGTCAAAATACAAAATTTTATTGAATGATGAACGTTCTCAAAAATAAACTTCTCATTCGACAACCCAAATAACGAATTAATTTTGCCTTCATTGAAAAGCATCTCGCGTAGTTGTTTTGTTCCTAAGTCGGTATACACTCCGGCTTGGACAATTATTCCGCAACGTCCGTTTTGGGGCAGAAGATTAAAACAGAGCTCTAAAAACAATTTATAAAGATTTACGTCCGTGCCTTGCTTTTTTCCATTAACGACAGAGATTTGATTCTTAAATTGTTTTGCATTGCGATAAAACAAACTCACGTAAGGAAACCGGCTTAAATACTCAAGCCATAATTCTCGGATTTCTTTGTTTGATTTAAGGATTTCATCTCTTTTGTCCTCAAATTCTTTAATGGTCATTTTCTTTTTGAAAAACACCTTTTCAGGCTTGCCGTTTATATTGTCGCCACCAGAAATAGCGAGTTCGTGTGATTCAAAAAATTCTTTAGAGTTTGGTTTGAAAGACTCCCAAGGCGGATTTGTGATAATCGCGTCAAAGCCACCGCGCTCGTTGAGAACTTCGTCGAATTCATAGCCCCAATGAAACGGGTGCAAATCTTTGATGTCCTGCATCGTAACGGCGCGCTTCGTCGGCTTGCCTTCTTTTCCTTTTTGCGCGTCCCAAGTCGTTTGCTCAAACTTGATGCCGAGACGGTTGAATTCCTCCAGCAGAATCTCGTTCAAAATCTCGTAAGCGTTTTCGTCGCCCTGTTTGATTTCGTCTCGAAACTTCTGCAAATCTTTTGTTTCGCTTGTGGCTTTACGATAGTTTTTGATGTTGTTTTTTCGCACCGCTACAATGTCTTTGTAAGACTGTCTGAACAAATTGCCTTGCCCGTAATGCGCGTCAAAATCTTTCGCGTCAACGTGCAAAAGTCCGATAAGCGAATTTCCGGCGAGAATGTTGAAATCAATATTCGGCAGCGGTTCGAGTTCTTCAACGCGCTGAACACTCGAAACCAAAGTCATAAAAAGGCGCAGCTTGGCAATTTCCGTCGCCTCTTCCATCAAATCAACGCCGAAAAGATTGTCGTTGATAATGCGCCGCTTGATAAAATAATTGAGCGAATGTTCGGCGCGAATTTGGTCGAGTTCATCTTTGAGCGCGCCGCCCGCGAGTTCCATTTTTCCGATAACGGCGGAATATATGTTGAGCATCGTCTTCATCGCCGCGACGAGAAACGCGCCCGAACCGCACGCCGGGTCGAGCAATTTGAGCGAAGGTAAAATGTCAGCCCACAAAACGCGGCACAAATAGCCGTCGAGACTCATCAGCAAATCCGGCATTGAGCCGAAATTTTTTGTCAGAAAAAGCGTGCCGCTGTTTGAAGAAAACAGTTCCGGCGTTGCGCCGTGCGCGGGTTCGGCAAGCGCGTTCACTTTGTCAAGAATGAGTTTATGAATCGTCTGCTCGCAAAGATACTGCGTGATTTCCGGTCGCGTGTAATAAGCACCGAACGCTTTTTGATTAATATATTTCTCGAAGATATAGCCGAGAACGTCCGGGTTAATTTCGTCAGCCTGTCCACCCGGCGTATCGTCCAGATTCCACGAAAAACTTTGAAAAAGTTTGAATATATTTTCAAAAGCCGCGTCCGCGATTTCGATTTTGCCTTTGTATTCTTGTTCAATGCGGTGCGGCAAAAACAAACCGCCGTTCAAATACGGGATTTCGCCTAAAAGGTCTCTTTCTTCTTTCGTGCGTTTTTCTTCCGGCTTGGCAAAACCAACAAAAAAAAGCGTATGCAGAAATTCGCTGTAATAACGATTCGCGCCTCGCTTTTTCGATTCGTCGAGTTTGCGCTGCAAGTATCGCGGTTTCGCGCCATCGAGAAACCCCTTTTCCTGCAAAAAGTAAATAAACATCAAGCGGTTCAAAATTACTGACGCATACCAGCGACGGTCGCGCTCGTCCGTGATGCCCGTAATATATTCCAAAAACGCTTCGTGCTGTTTCTCAAAACCGCCGTAAAACTTTTTCGTAACCTTTTCGACATCAAGCGACTCAGCCAATTTGCGGGCGATTTCAACCGTCGGCGGCGCGTTGCCTTCGTCATCAAATTCTTTGAGTTCGACATTCATTCGGACGAGCTTCGACATCATCAAATCAGTCGGCTGACCTCTGAAATAATCGTGTTCGCGCGTTTCCGCCTTGCCGCGCTCGCGCTTTTGCCAGTGCCAAAAACTCTGCGTTCGTTCTGCGTCGAGGAAAATCAAAAGGTTTTCGTGAGCGATTTTGTCTATTTCAGTTTGAATCTTTTTGCGTAAAGGCGATTCGGGAACGCGCCCGTCTTCGGTCGTGATTTCAAAAATCACCACACCCGAAAGCTGAGCTATTTGCCGGCGCGTGTAAGTTTCGCCGTCAACCTGAAATTGTCGCGGTTTAGAATCGGCAGGATTACCCCAACCGAGCAGATTGAAAAGCTCTCTGAAATCGAATTCCTGTAAGTGGCGGCTTAAAAGTGCGGTGTCAATTCTTTCCATATTTATTTTTGTTGAAATAATCCAAGTGAACAAATAATGTGCGGCTCTTGCGCGGTTTCCTCGCTGTCCTCAGTTATACTCAACGCATCTTCATCGCGCAAAGCCAAAACCAAATCAACTAAAACGCGGTCGCCGATACCTTCTTTAAGCCGGCGGTTAAGAACATCAACCGCCGACTGTTTGAGCGGGAAACGGTAAATCTCGGAAGTAACGATGTCGAGGTTCGGCGTTTCGCATTCAAACAAAGTGCCTTTGACCTCATTGGAATATGCTTTTAATCGTTCGTAGACACGGTAGCGAGCGCCGGATTTTCTGCCGAGCTGTCCGCCAAGACTTTTTTCTTCCTGCACGACTTGTTCAATTCCTTTAGCGACGAGCGCGTGATGCTGTTCGTGCTTTTCGGTCGGCGGCGTGTCAGGATGACAAGCGGCAGCTTGCAGAATGGCGAGTTGCGATTGCGTAACATTGTTACCCTTGCGGTCTACCCAAGCCAAACTATCGGTCGCGTCCGCCGTCCGCACATAAACCAAAACGCCTTCGGGCAAACCGCCGAGTGGCGTGTAGTTTCTCGTTGAATAACTGACCTTCGGCAGATCGGGAATCGTTTTCGCCAGCCTCGGGTCTTGGTCAATCGCGTTTTTCCAAATTTGGTAAGCGTATGAAGCAAGATCAACTTCCGTATCGGCTTCGTCATCGAGAACGCCTGTTTTTTCGTGATACAAATCGAGTAGCGGATTGGTCTGCGATTCGTTCTCGAAAAACGCTTCGTCCGAGCCGACGACTTCGGCATTCTGCTGCAAGCGTTGAAAGACACGCGCCCGCAGATTGATGATTCTTTCCACGCCATCCGAAGGCAAAAACGAATAACACAAAATTTCTTCCGCTTTCTGCCCGATGCGGTCAACTCGACCGGCACGCTGAATCAGCCGCACAATCGCCCACGGCAAATCATAGTTGACAACAATTGAACAATCCTGCAAATTCTGTCCTTCGCTTAAAACGTCAGTCGCAACTAGAACACGCAATTCGTCTTCCGAATTGACGCGATCTTGTTTTTTGTTGCTGACTGGTGAAAATCGCCAAGCGAGTTCGGTCGGGTCTGATGTGCTGCCGGTTACTCCCGCTAGATTTTGGACACCCCTAGCTTTTAATTCGTGCGTCAAATAATTAACCGTGTCGGCAAACTGCGTAAAAATTAAAATTTTTTCTGACGGATGAACTTGTTTGATAAGTTTCAAAAGTTCGTTAAATTTCACGTCGCGGTCGACATCCCATCTGCCGTTTTCGATTAAAAGATTGACGAGTGCCTGAGAGTCAGCCTGCAAATGTGTTTTCAATTTTCGCAGAAAAAATTCAGGTCGAATCCATTTGAAACGACGACGAAGCTGATTGGCGTAAATTCCGTAAACTTCTGCCGCCCGCGTCTTGAAATCTTCTGCCGACTGCACCAGTCGCAAAGCCGCGTCAGTGATTTCTTCTTCGCCCTGTGCGATGTCTTCATTTTCTTCAGCATCATCGTCAAAAAGGTTCGCCGTTGCCAGTTCCTCATCTTCGTCGTTGCGTCCGGTGTCGAGCAGTTCAGCCGCCTGCGGTCCGATTGGCAAAGGCATTTTGTTTTCAAGCGCGTGCAGGAAAATATAATTTCGCAAAATGTGTCGTTCGACCGAAAGCAAAAATGCTGTTCCGCCCGATTCGAGTCGCTTGAAAAGATTCGTTCGACAAAATCCCATAAGACGCTGCCCGGCGCGTGAAAGATTTTGCAAAACACTCTCTTCTGTAACCGACGGCGGCAAAACATTTTTTTCATTAACATAATTTCCCAGACCGTAACGTGGAAGTTTTAAATTCTCGATGGTTTGCACAACTTGAAGTGAAGTCAACCTCGCGTATTGGTCATTCGGATTGGTTTCGTCAACGGGAAAGGCGATGGTTTTCGGGTAACGAATCGGAAAATAAGAACGCTCGCCGTTATCATATTCGAGAAATTTGCGGTTCGTCGCGTCATCTTGTTGAGCGTAATTTTCCTGAATAAACGAGCGTGTTCGTCGCACTAAAAAAAGCCGCATCAATTCGCGCCAATCATCTGGGTGTTCGCTGTATTCAAATGCTTTGAGCGAGCGTACCGGACATTGAAACTGGCTTTGGAAGACAACTTCGCCGAATTCGCGCAAAGCGTTTTCCGGTCGAACGCCTAAATCTTTGTCTTCGGGAATAAATAGTTTTAACTGTGCCGAAAGGTCGCGGTAAGTTTTATTGTAAGGTGTGGCGGAAAGCAGGATGCAGTGCGCGTCTGATTGCCGAATAAATTCCTGAATGGCTCGGTAACGCTTGCCTTCTGGGTTACGCAGATTATGACTTTCATCTATCAGAACTGTGCGATACCGCGCGGGAACATCTTTAATATTCTTTAGAACTTCACTCAAAGACATTACTTCGGCGTTTAATCCGTAGTCAGTCCGGTAAGAGTTCCACATTTTTTTCAAATTTTTCGGACAAATAATCAATGTCCAACTGCCGGTTTGTTCTTCATTTAATTTTGCCAACGCGGTCGCCATCATTGTCTTACCCAAACCGACGACATCGCCGAGCAAAACGCCGCCGCGTTTTTTCAAGTGGTGCGCCGCAATTTTCACGGCTGCCGTTTGAAATTCAAACAATCTATTGCCAAATTCACGTGGAATACGGAATTCAGAAAGTCCGGCGCGAGCTTCCTGCGAAAGGTGATAAGCGATTTTTAGATAAATGTGATACGGCGAAACCGGCAACGCCCGCGCCCAACTTGTGTCTATGATTTCGGCAAGTTCAGCGGAAATGTCTAAGCATTTTTGATCGCTCCAACGGTCGTCAAACCATTTTTGCAATTTTACGCAAGCATCGTGATCGAGAACATCAACATTCAATTCGCCCTGTTTGGAAAGTCCGGCAAAGGTCAGATTACTGCTGCCGACAAAACCGATTGTCGGATTGTTCGGGTCGTTACGATGGAGTAGATAAAGTTTGGCGTGAAGCGTATGCCGCAGGTAAAGTTTGACGCAGACTTTTCCCGTTTTTAACTGTTCGCTCAACCGACGCAACGCCGCCTCATCAGTATTTGAAGGCGCGCCGATTGTCAGTTGCTCGCGGAATTCTTCCGCCATTCTTCTTTTGAGCCTAATTACGGTAGCGCTATCAACTGTTATTTCTTCTCCAGTTAAACTATACGCCTGACGAAGCTCTTCTTTCGGCGCAACCTGCATACCGACTAACAACCGACAACAGCTTTCCCCGCTCTGCCATTCTTCGATTAACTGATCGAGCAACTTCCAGCCTCGAAGATTAAAATACCCAACACAGAAATCTGCTCGCGTCGAAAGTTTGAGCGTATCTTTGAGGGCAGGTATCAAAGAAAGTTCGATATTGTCGAATATTCTGGGCATAGCGGTTAAGTTTTTTGAGTATCACCAAATTTAAGGGTAGAACAAAATTTAGAATACCAAAATGAAATAGAGAAAAGAAAATAATATAAGTTCAATTGCCTATTCGCGAATTTTGCCTTTGTTTTTAGGTTATAATCATCTTCTCTATAAGATACACAGCTTTTTTAAGAAACTGTTTTGTTGTGTAATTGCGATAATGGGATATTTAGAATGGGATATTTAGAATCGAACATTAGATACATTAAAGCTACTTTCAGAATTCATTGTAAAATTGGTAGGAAAAGCTATGTTACTATAAATTATAAATAGGGATGTAACTTTATTT
>CAXTMQ010000080.1:13940-15897 GCA_964245305.1 uncultured Pyrinomonadaceae bacterium | reverse complement strand
AACCGAATTCGACAAACGGCACGAGCGCGAACGTCGCGGGCGTTTGATACGGCGATGAACCGTTGTAAGTCGCGTAGCGATTAAAAAGCTGTCGCAGTTTTTTCGATTGAAAATAATTTTTATGATGCGCGGCGAGCGTTTTTAACGACGAAATAGCGAGCAAATCCTTCAAATATCTCGGACGCAAAAGTTTCGGTAAATCGTTCAACGAATACGCGAGAAAAGTTTTTTCGGCGATTTCATATTTGCGCCGCGCGTCGGCGAAATATGTTCGGAAGTTTTCAACGTCGGCAGGCGCGATTTTTTCGATTTCACATTCGGTTTTTTCCAAATCGCTCGAAGCGTCAAACCGCGCTCCGTCCGACCAGAAATACCGGCAAATCGGATCGAGCGGAACGATTTTTAAATAATCTTCAATTCGCCGTTCGCAGAAAGAAAATAAGTCTTCAAAAACGTGCCGCATCGTCAAGAGCGACGCGCCCGTGTCGAATTTATAACCGTTCGCTTCGACTGAATTGACCTTGCCGCCGCCGGTTTCGTTTTTTTCCAAAACGGTTACGTCAAAACCCGTTTGAGCAAGCCGAATCGCAGCGGACAATCCGCCCAAACCCGCGCCGATGACGATGATTTTTTTCATCAAGCGAATTTTATCAAAGTTTTATAAACCGCAGTTTAATTTTTAAGAGCGGGAAGCGTAATGACTCGCGCTTTTTTGCGACGGAATTCGTTTGACGAAACGCGCGATACGTTCGACGGCGATTTCGATTTGCTCGAACGATTTGCAGTAAGCGATGCGGATGTGATTTTCTCCGCCGCTGCCGAAGCTCGCACCGGGAACGACGGCGATTTTTTCCTGCAAAAGCAATTTTTCGGCGAATTCGTCGCCCGTCAATCCGGTCGCGGCGATTGACGGAAAAGCGTAAAACGCGCCTTTCGGTTCAAAACATTTTAAGCCGATTTCGTTGAGCGATTCGACTAAAAATTGGCGGCGGCGATTGTATTCCGCCTGCATTTCAAGCACGAACGGTTCGCCGATTTCAAGGGCGGCGAGCGCGGCGTATTGCGAAATCGTCGGCGCGGACATCACGACGTATTGGTGAATTTTAGAAAACGCCGCGAGCAGTTCGCGGTTGGCGCAGATATAGCCGACGCGCCAGCCGGTCATCGCGTAATCTTTGGAAAATCCGCCGAGTAAAATCGTGCGCTCTTTAACGTCGGGCAAAGCCGGAAAACAGATGTGTTCCGCGCCGTAAACGAGGCGGTCGTAAATTTCGTCGCTGATAATCAAAAGATCGTTTTCGACGGCAATGCGGGCGATTTCGAGCGCGTTTTCTCGGGTCAAAACCGCGCCGGTCGGATTGTTCGGAAAGCCGAGAAAAATCGCTTTTGTTCTTGGCGTAATCGCGGCGCGAATGTCGGCGGCGAGCGGCTCGAAATTGTTTCCGGCGCGGCATTCGACCGCCACGGGAACGCCGCCCGCAAAGATGATTTCCGGTTCATAGGCGACGAAACACGGATTCGGCACGATGATTTCGTCTCCGTCATCGCAAATCGCCGAAAAAACGCATTTGAAGGCTTCGCTTACGCCGACGGTGATCAAAACTTCCGTCTGCGGCTCATAAGAAACCGCGTAAAGTTTTTCGAGATGCGCGGCGACGGCTTGGCGCAATTCCAAGAGACCGGAATTTGCCGTGTAGCCGATTGGTTTTTGATAAACGGCATTGTAAGCGGCTTCGACAATCGGCGCGGGCGTGGCGAAATCCGGCTCGCCGACACCGAGCGAAATCACGTCGGGCATCGAGGCAACGATGCCGAAAAATTTATGCAAACCGGAAACCGGAACGCGCCCGACGCGCTCGCCGATAAAGCGTTGAAAATTTGTCATAGAAACGGTTGATTAATAAGATTTTATTTAATTAGGATATTTTTCGGATAAAATTTTCGTGATAGAATGCGT
>CAXTMQ010000080.1:4544-13930 GCA_964245305.1 uncultured Pyrinomonadaceae bacterium | reverse complement strand
GTTGCATACATCCAATCCGAATTAAAAGGCGTTCGTAAATAAAATTATGAAATTCTGCCCGATTTGTAAAACCCGTTACGATGAAGAAATTCTGCGTTTTTGCACCAAAGACGGCACACCGCTCGTTGATGACGAACTGCCGAATTTTACGGCTCTGCCGAGCGAAAGCGATGCTGACGAAGACACGATAATCCGCCGCAAAACGCCGCTGCCGATTTCTTCGACCGCGCAGCCCGTGCCGGATTTCGACGAGCCGGAACGAACTTCAGCCGAACGCATCGTTATTCCGATGTCCGATGAAACGGGCTTTGAAGAAGAACCGCGCCGCGAAGCCGTCCGAACGAAAACCACGCCTTCGATTCGTCGCCAGCCTTTGGAGCAGAAGTCGAACACGGCGAAGATTGTTCTTTTAACCGTTCTCGGAACGATAATTATTCTCGCGGGCGCGGGCGGGATTTTTTGGGTTTTGAGCAGTAATCGCGGAAATAACGCCAATCAAAACGCTAATTTCAACGCTAATTTTAATTCGATAGACATCAATATAAACACGAATCTCAACGTAGATAATTCGCTCGCCAATTTCAATTACAACTTGAACGCGAACGCCAACGCAAATGCCAACGCGAATGCCAACATAAAAACGCCGACACCGACCCGAACGCCGACCCCAACGCCGACACCCGACGCAAACGCCAATATTGACGCGAACACCGCGCCGAACGTGAACAGCAATACGGCTTTGCCTAATACGAATTCGATGACGCGCCCGACACCAAGCCTTACGCCGCGTCCGACACCTTCGAGCGAGCCTTCAAATCGTCCTGTCAATGCGGGAATTATGAACAGCCGCGCGATCAATCTGACTAAACCGGCTTATCCGCCGCTTGCCAAACAGATGGGCGCGGGCGGGCAAGTCGCCGTGCAGGTTTCGGTGGACGAAGGCGGCAACGTCACCGCCGCCAAAGCGACGAGCGGCAATCCGCTTCTGCGCCAATCCGCCGAAGCCGCCGCGCTGCAATCGCGCTTTAATCCCGTCCGCGTTGACAACCAGCCCGTCAAAGCGACCGGCGTTGTTTTGTATAATTTTATTAATCAATGATTCGTGTGAATGAAACGTAGAAATTTCCGCCGAAGATGATTGCGCGCGAACGGTTTCTCGTAACCGCGTCGCTTCAGTGCGCGGCTGAAAAAGAGCGCGGAAGCGGCGTGGCTGTACAAGATAAAATCGCGTCGGCTGAACTGTTTACCGACGCGATTTGGTTTTTGATTCGCCTGAAATTTATTCCGAAAATTCTTCGCGCCGCTGCAAATCCAAACCGAATAATTTAAGTTCTTCATCGTCGTTCGGTTGCGTGATTAATTTTTCAAATCGAAAGCCGAGTTTTTCTAAAAGCCTGCCCGAACTTTCGTTGTCTTGCGAAGTGATGGCGAGAACGCGCTCGAAATTTAAAACGTCTCCGCCGTAATTCAAAATTGCGTCAGCCGTTTCAAACGCCAACCCTTTTTTCTCAAACTGCGGCAGAAACGCGAAACCAATATCCGCATCGGGCAAAGTATCGCGTTTGACAAAACCGTTGATGCCAATCGGCAAGTCATCACTTTTTAATTCAACGAGCCATAAACCGTAGCCGTTTTTTTCGTAGCTCGTTCGGAAACGGCTTTCGATATATTCACGCGCCTGTTCATTGGTTCGCACGTTGCGGTCGCCGATGTATTTGATAAACGACGGCTGATTCAGCAAGTCGAGAATAAATTCGGCATCGTCCGTCGTCATTTCGCGGAGAATCGCGCGTTCGGTTTCAAGAATTTTCATAAGCCCGAAAAATCAAAAAGATTATTGACATAATATCGAAAAAATTGTTACGCTCCACATCGTAAAACAAACAGTTTAAGAATTTCCCGCCGAAAATCCCGACAAAGATTTTTCGTTTTATTTCTATTTGTTTTCAACAAGCAAGATTGAACCATAAAACAAGGAGATAAAAATTATGCAGGCTTTAGTTATTTACGACGGCAACGGACCGCTTCCCGTTTCAGCAAATTTCGATTCGCCGACCGACGGCGATGTGGTTTTCGTGTTGACTGGAACTTCACGCACGGCAGGCGCAGCCGGAATGACCGGCATCAGCCTTTTCCTGGACGGCGCGGTCATCGGTAACCCGGCGATGTGCTGGGCTAATCAAAACGACAATCATATGGCGATGAGACCGACTTTTATTCCTTATGAAGGATTATCCGTCGGCGCGCATACTATTGAAATCATGAATGCTTACTCGATCACGATTACGGATGTGAACGATTATTTTCAGGTAACGATGCTTTATTAAAATTACGCGAAAAGCGCGTTTGCTCAAATACAATTTAACAAACGCGCTTTTCCGAATAAAATCCTCAAACAATTTTTAAGACTATTTATCTTCCGACTGAAACGACATTCGCCTCGCCGGATTCGCTCTGTTGTCTCGCGTGATACGAACTGCGCGTCAGCGGCGACGATTCGACGTGCTTGAATCCTAAATCCAAACCGATTCGTTTCCATTCGGCGAACTCTTCCGGCGTAACGTAGCGTTCGACCGGCAGACGTTTTTCGTATGGTTGGAGATATTGCCCGATAGTCATAATGTCGCACGAAACCGAGCGCAAATCCTTCATCAATGCGACGACTTCTTCAAACGTCTCGCCCAAGCCCGCCATAATTCCGCTTTTCGTTTTCATCGTCGGCTGAATCGCATCGCGCCAATGCGCCGCGCGTTCGAGCAATTCCAAAGTCTGCGCGTATTTCGCGTCGGGTCGAACGCGGCGATACAGCCTGGCGATGGTTTCCGTGTTGTGATTCAAAATGTCTGGACGCGCCTCTAAAACCGTATTCAAAGCGTCTTCGTCGCCGTTAAAATCGGGAATCAAAACTTCGACCTTGCACGTCGGATTTTTTTCGCGGACTTTCAAAATCGTTTCCGCCCAATGTTTCGAGCCGCCGTCGGCTAAATCGTCGCGGTTGACCGAAGTAATCACAGCGTGAGCCAATCCGAGATGCGCGACCGCTTCGGCAACGTGCGTCGGCTCAAGCGGGTCTAAATCCGACGGCTTGCCTTTATTGACGGCGCAAAAACCGCAATGTCTCGTGCAGGTATCGCCGCCGAGCATAAACGTCGCGGTTTTGTCCGTCCAGCATTCAAAGATATTCGGGCAACGCGCTTCCTGACAAACCGTGTGCAGATTCAACCCGTCAATCAATTTCAAAACCGCATTCTGATTCGTCGGATCGCCGACGCGAATCTTCAGCCAATCGGGTTTTTTCAGCCGTTCCTTTTTCTTTTTCGAGACGAATCTTTCGATTAAAACTTTTTCTTCAATCATAAAAACCAGACTAAAATTTTATAAGGAACATTTTAACATTTCGGCAAAATTTGAGCGACTTGATGCTTTTTAACTCAAACGCGCGACGACTTTTCCTTTGATGTACTCTTTCGTAACCGCGCCGAAATGACGGCTGTCGTTGCTGTCTTCTAAATTATCGCCGACTAAAAAATAATTTCCGCGCTCGTTGATTTCCTTGACCCTTTTAACGATTTCGCTCGTTTGTTCAATTGGATGTCTGGCGACGATAATATCGCCGGCTTTAATCTTCGCGGCGCGGTCAACCAAAACCTTTTCGCCGTCGCGCAACGTCGGATACATTGACTTGCCTTCGCAAACATATTGATGCCGCGAGCCGAAGAAAATCAAGGCAATTTCGTAAAAAGTTGCTTTCGGCAAGTCTTTCATTGTTTTTTACGTTCAGCGATGAAATTATTTTACCGACTTCGCGCAAATCGGTGCAATGTGTTTTGGTTCTTAATCACTTGACACACTCAACGCTTATCCGATAAATTGCAGATTAGTTATTTAACAAAAACTTTCAAAATGTTGAAAGCGTAAAAAGTGGCGATTTAAGGGAACTTGCTCCACTTCAAAAAAACTGCTAAACACCGTGAAAGAGAATTTTTTAGAATCTCCCGCGCCGCAAAGTTTAGCGCGGGAGATTTTTGTTTTGTAAAATGATTTTATGAGCGATTTTTCGTTGGAAACCAAGCTCGTCCACGCGGGCGAGCGCAGGGAAAAACCGATTGGTCAGCCGGTTGCCACGCCGCTTTACGCGACGGCGACTTATACTTACGATTCGATGGCGGAAATGGATGCGGCTTTTATCGGCGAGGGCGGCGATTTTGTTTATTCGCGCTACGGAAATCCGACGGTCGCCGCGCTCGAAGACGCGCTCGCGGCGATTGAAAACGGCAGAGTTTCGGTCGCTTACGGTTCGGGAATGGCGGCGATTCACGCGGCTTTGTTTGCGTGCGAATTAACGCCGAATTCAACGGTTCTGGCTTCGCAGGATTTATACGGCGCGTCATTCGATCTGTTGAATAAAATCTTCGGCGCGTTCGGCGTGAAAACGAAAACGACGGATTTTAACGATTTGGATTCGCTGCAAAAAATAACCGAAGAGTTGAAACCGCGCGTTCTTTTGGCGGAAACAATTTCCAATCCGCTTTTGAAAATCTGCGACCTCGAAGCGGTTGCGCGCATCGCGCATCGAAACGGCGCGAGATTAATTGTTGACAACACTTTCGCCTCGCCTTATCTGTGCCAGCCGTTGAATTTCGGCGCGGATTTCACGGTTCATTCGGCGACGAAATATCTGAGCGGACACGCCGACGCGATGGGCGGCATCGTCGTCGCAAACGAAGAATTCGACCGCAATACGCTCGTCGGCGTAATGAAATTGGCGGGCGGCGTTTTGAGCGTTTGGGAAGCGCACCAAATTTTGCGCGGCGTGAAAACGCTCGGTTTAAGACTCGAAAAACAATGCGCGAACGCCCAAATTTTAGCCGAACATTTGTCAAAAAATCCGGCGATTGAGCGGGTTTATTATCCGAATCTTTCAGGCGATAAAAGTTTGACGAGGAAAACTCTGCGCGGCGATTTCGGCGGCGCGCTCGTTTCGATTCAGTTGAAGGAAAATACGACCGAAGCCGCTTGGCGGTTTATGGATAATCTAAAATTGTGCGTTCGCGCGACGAGTCTCGGCGATGTCTATACGCTCGTTTCGCATTCGGCTTCGTCGTCGCACCGCGAGCTGTCGCCGAAACGCCGTCAAACTTTGGGAATAGGCGACGGCTTGGTGCGAATCTCAGTCGGCATCGAAGACGTGAATGATATTATCGCCGACATCGAACAGTCATTGGAGAAATGAATTAACAGAGATGAAGAGGATGAAAGGGATTTTTATTATTTCTTCAAGACTTTTCCATCTCTGTTAATCGGAAGAAGTATGATTTCGATTAGCGAAGAACTTTTAGAAAAAATCAAGGCGCACGGCGAGCGAACTTATCCGAACGAATGTGGCGGAATGTTAATCGGGCAGTTTGAAAACGAAGCGAAAACGGTCACGGAACTGTTGCCGATGGAAAACGCGGCGGGAGAAGCGGAACAGCATAATCGCGTGTTGATTTTGCCGAAGGACGTTTTGCGAGCCGAGCGTTACGCGCGCGAACACGAACTCGATGTCGTCGGCTATTATCATTCGCATCCCGATGATGAAGCCGTTCCGTCGCAGTTTGATTTGGATCACGCTTTGCCGGTTTGGAGTTATATTATCGTCTCGGTTTTGGAAGGCAAGGCGATTGACGCGCGTTCGTGGCAAATGGAAAATGATCGGTCGAAGTTTAGCGAAGAGGAATTTTCGATCACATAGGACACATAGAAATAATTAAAAAACTATGTGTTTAAAAATTAAAGGGAGAAAGTTATGGCAATTACAATAATAATTCCGACACCGCTCAGACAATTTGCGGGCGGAAAATCGGAAGTGGAAATCGAAGCGGCAACGGCGGGCGAGGCATTGAATAAATTAACCGGCGAATACGCCGATTTGAAAAAACATCTTTATACGGATGCGGGAACATTGCGAAATTTTGTCAATGTTTACGTCGGCGACGAAGACATCCGCGATCTTGAAGGACTCGAAACCGAAGTCAAAGACGGCGGCGAAATTATGATCGTGCCGTCAATCGCGGGCGGCAATTCGGCGGCGAGCGAAGCTAAAGACGACGTGGATTTGCCGGAACTTTCGCCCGCCGAATACGCGCGTTATTCGCGGCATCTGATTTTGCCCGAAGTCGGTTTGGAAGGTCAGCGAAAGTTGAAAGCGGCGCGGGTTTTGATGATCGGCACGGGCGGTTTGGGTTCGCCGCTCGGACTTTATCTGGCGGCTGCCGGAATCGGCACAATCGGCTTGGTTGATTTCGATGTTGTTGACGAGTCGAATCTGCAAAGGCAAATTCTGCACGGCACAAAAGATGTCGGGCGACCGAAAATCGAATCGGCGCGAGATAGATTGAACGACATCAATCCGAACGTCAAAATCGAAGCGTTTGAAACGCGCCTGACGAGCGAAAACGCTTTGCAGTTATTTAAAGATTTCGATGTCGTCGTGGACGGCACGGACAATTTCCCGACTCGTTATCTGGTTAACGATGCCTGCGTTTTAACCGGCAAGCCGAACGCTTACGGCTCGATTTTTCGCTTTGAAGGACAGGCGACCGTGTTTGATGCGAAGCGCGGCGCGTGTTATCGCTGTCTGTATCCCGAACCGCCGCCGCCGGGACTCGTTCCAAGCTGCGCCGAAGGCGGCGTTCTCGGCGTTCTGCCGGGAATCGTCGGCACGATTCAGGCGAACGAAACGATCAAAATTATCCTCGGCGCGGAAGGCATTTTATTAAATCGGCTGTTGCTGTTCGACGCTTGGAAAATGCGTTTCCGCGAATTGAAATTAAAGAAAAATCTCGATTGTCCGATTTGCGGAACGAATCCGACGATCAAAGAATTAATTGATTACGAAGAATTTTGCGGATTAAATCAGCCAATCGAAACGCCAGTCATCGAAGAAATCACGGCGACCGAATTAAACGAATTACTGAAAAATAATCCCGAAACGCAAATCATAGACGTGCGCGAACCGCACGAATTCGAGATCGCCAAAATTCCGAAGACGAAACTGATTCCGCTCGCGCAAATCGTCAATCGCGCCAAGGAAATTGATCCGTCACGCGCGGCGATCATTCACTGCAAAGCCGGCGGACGCAGCGCAAAGGCGATTGTCGCGCTCAAGGAAAACGGCTATCAAGGACAACTGCTGAATTTGAAAGGCGGCATCACGGCTTGGTCGGAAGAAGTTGATAAAAATGTGCCGAAATATTAATTGCCGATTTCTGTTTCGATTGAAAAAGCCGTCTGAATTCAAACGAATTCAGACGGCTTAAATTTTTTGATTTGAAACTAATTTAACCTTTCAGCGTCGCATATCGTTCGGCAATCGCATTCCAATCGGCGACTTCCCACCAAGCCTTTAAATAATCGGGACGCTTGTTTTGGTATTTTAGATAATAAGCGTGTTCCCAAACGTCGTTGCCGAACAGCGGCTCAACGCCTTTGTGAAACGGCGTGTCCTGATTCGGCATCGAAGCGATTTCCAATTTGCCGCCCGCGCCGACCGTGACGAAAACCCAGCCCGAACCGAATTGTTTTACGCCCGTGTCGTTGAATTTCGTTTTGAAATCGTCGAACGAACCGAAAGCGTCATCAATCGCTTGCGCCAAATCGCCTTCGGGCGCGCCGCCGTCCGCGCTCATAATCGTCCAGAACATCGAATGGTTGATGTGACCGCCGCCGTTGTTGCGAACCGCCGCGCGAATATCTTCCGGCACGCTGTCCAAATCCGCCAGAATTTCCGACAACTTCTTGTCCTGCAAATCGCTGTTTTTAGCGACGGCTTCGTTCAATTTATCCACATACGCTTGATGATGCTTGTCGTGATGCAGTTTCATCGTTTCCGCGTCAACCGCCGCTTCGAGCGCGTCGTAATCGTATTCGAGCGCGGGCAATTCAAACGGATATTTTTGGTCTTTTGCTGTGTCTGCCATTTTCTGATTCTCCCTGTGTAATTTTGTTTTTGGTTTTTAGTTTTTGGTTTTTAGTTTCTAGCTTCTTGATTTTGAGATTTTCAATTTGCTTGAAGATTTTTATCCGTCAAGCTAACGAAAAACAAAAAGCCAAAAACTAAAAACCAACCGCTTCCTATTCTTCCGGTCGCGGTCCGGCATCGAGTCCTTCAACGCTTGATTGGCGAATGACTTTGACGTGCAAATCGTCGGCTACGTGAACCTGACACGACAACCTGGTTTTCTCGCCTAAATCGGTTTTCGTCGCCAGAATAACGCGTTCGGCTTCGCCGATTTCACCCGGATCGCCCGACAAAATTTCGACGCGGCACGTCGTGCATTTCGCTTTTCCGCCGCAGCGGTGCAAAATGTCAACGCCTTTGTCTTCCAACGCCAAAACCAATTTTCTGCCTTCTTCAACGTCAATCGTTTCCGTTCCTTGCGCCGCTTCCGCCGTGACGACGTATAATTTTCCGATAACCGGATCAGCCATAAATTTTCCTTTCTCCTCGTAAATTGAATGTGGCACAAATTATAAGAGATTTCAAATCCGTTTAGAAAATCGGTAATAATGATTTTTGTTCCAGGCGCGGCTCATCGCCTCTATATAAAACTTTTTCTAAAAACAAACCCGACGGCGGCGCGGTAAATTTGGCGGCGGCGTTCGTCTGAAATTTCAGCAATCTCTCAAAGTCGGAAAGCGAAGCGTTACCGCGACCGACTTCCGTTAGCATTCCGACGATTCGACGAACCATTTTCCACAAAAAATGCGATGCAGCGACGCGAAAACAAATCAAATCTCCGTCGCGGAAAATCTCCGCGCGTTCGACTTTAACGAGCGTTGACTGTTTTTTCTCTTCGTCAATTTCGCAGAACGAATAAAAATCGTGTTTGCCGACGAGCAGTTCCGCCACTTCCTTCATCTGGTTGATTTTCAAATCGTCTTTAATCCACCACACGAAATTTTTCGCAAAAGCCGTGCGCCTGATCGAAATTTGATACAGATAAATTCTCTGCACCGCATCGCGCCGCGCGTCGAAATCGGCGGGCGCGTTCAAGACTCGTTTGACGCTGATGTCGTGCGGCAGAAGATCGTTAAAACCGAACTGAATCTGGCGCGGCGCAATGTTCGTTTTCAATTCCGAAACTCGCAAATGCGCGAATTGCTGAACGGCGTGAACGCCCGCGTCGGTTCTGCCCGCGCCGCCGATTTCGACTTTGCCGGAAAATAATTGGTAAGCGGCTTTTTGCAGCTCGCCCTGAACGGTGTTCGCGTTGTGCTGAATCTGCCAGCCGCGCCAGCGCGTGCCTTCGTATTCGATTTCGAGTTTCCAAGTGTGCATTTATTTTAGGTTCAAGGTTCAAGGTTTAAGAACAAAGACTTTGAACCTTGAACCTTGAACCTTG
>CAXTMQ010000080.1:0-4534 GCA_964245305.1 uncultured Pyrinomonadaceae bacterium | reverse complement strand
TTCCAGGTGTGCATAAAAAATCTTAATATCAATGGAAATTAACAGAGATGAAAGGGATTTTTTAAGAAATTGAAAAAATCTCCTGTTCATCCTCTTCATCTCTGTTAAAAATTTCCTAAACCTTCTGCGAAGTCGAAACGGGAATTTCGATTCGCGCCGTCGTGCCTTTGCCCGCTTCGCTCTCGACGTTCAGACGCGCCGCGCCGCCGTAATAATTTCGCAGTCTCTGCTTGATATTGTTCAAGCCGATGCCCGAACTTTTTTCCGCCGTGAAAACATTTGAAGCCGAATCCGCGCCGCTGTTGAAAACTTCTAAATTCAAAAAAACTTCGCCGTTCGAATTCTCGAGATTTGCGGAAATCGAAACTTTGCCGCCGTTTTTTAATTTTGAAATGCCGTGTTTGACGGCGTTTTCGACGAGCGGCTGCAAAATCAGAGACGGAACGCGCGTTTTTTCCAAGTCCTTGGCGACGTTGATTTCGATTTCGAGGCGTTCTTCAAATCTGGCTCGCTCGATTTCGAGATACGATTCGATCAGGCGGACTTCTTCGCCGAGCGTCGAAAATTCGCCTTTGGCGTTCAAAACGCGGCGCAAAAGCGCGGTCAGCTTCATTAAAGTTTCAAAGGCTTTATCGGGCGCGGCGTTGATTAAATAACCGATAGTCGTCAAAGCATTGAATAAAAAATGCGGATTGACTTGCGCGCGCAGAGCGGTCAGTTGCGCTTCGGCGGCGAGCTTGGAAAATTCCTGCGCGCGGATTTGCAGGCTATAGCGTTCGTGCGTGACGCGCAGCGCGTCAATTCTTCTGGCGGTTAAAAACGCGACGGCTTCGAGCATCTCGATTTCGTCGGACAAAAGTTTGCGACCGCCGCTGAAATTTTGCAGATTGATTCGATAAAACGGCGGCTCGACCGTCGGCACGAAAATCTCCGCGCGGTCGGGCGCGAAATCAACGATAAAAGTTTGATTCTGCGAGTCTTCCGTCCAATTCGCGTTTGCCGCCGTTAACGCCTTTGCGATTTTTACACAAACTTTATCGAGAATCGTTTCAATTTCGCTTTCCCGTTCGAGCAGTTCAGCGATTTCCGTTCGCAGTTTTTCATAATCGGCGCGGCGCAGAATAATTTTGTCAACGAGCCAGACGGCAAATTGATGCAGCGACGGATAAGCGAGCGCGGTCGCAATCCAGAAAACGAGCAAAAGGCTGATCGCCTGCGGATCGTTTTTCTGATGCGCCGCGTGCAGATCAATCATCGGCGCGGCGGCGAAAACGTATAATCCGAACGCCGCGAGCGTCACCAAAAGCAGCGAAAGCGCGCGTTTGAGAAACAAATCGGCAAAGGCGAAACGATAATCCTGCAACAAAATCGCCAAAACGAGCGGCAGAGAGGATTGGTGCGCGACGAGCTCTACGAGCCACGAAGCGTCTTCCGTGTGCGAATTCAAATGCAGAGCCGACAGCGCGAAAATCAGCAGAGCCGCCGCCCAAACCGTTTTCTTTTCGAGCGTCTGCTTGAAATTAAAAACGAGCAAACCGCCCAGCAGCGCGAGCGAACCGAAGGTTAAAATCTGCAACGCCAAACTCGACGGCGCAAAACCTTCAAACAACGCCGCTTTGAAATGCAGAACGCTTGCCGACACGCTCAACGTATACGCCGCGATGGTTAAAAACAAACCGCTTTTCGTTTTTATCGCCGAACTGCTTCGCGCCGAATGAACCACAACCGACGGCAAAAATCCGAGCGCGGAATAAGAAATCGCCGACAAAACCGGCGTTGACTGCCGGAATCCGAAATCGTTCCAGAAAAAAGCCGCCAGCTCGATAGCGTTCCAAAGCAATCCCAAAATCGCCGTCGCCAGCAGCAAAAAATCAACGCCGGCAACGGTTTTCGCTCGCCGGTAACGCGCCACCATCGCCAGAAGAAGCGCGTAAAGAGCCGCGCCGACCGTAAAGCCTAAAAGATTAACCAGAGATGCCGTGTCGAGAGTATTCATCGTCAACCGCCGTCAATAACATTTTGAACGATTCGCGCAAAAAGATAAATGCGATGTTTTAAAAGATTTGATTTAGTAATTAAGAATTGTATTCGACGATGGACGAAGTTTCGGTCATTAATTTTCGCAATCACGGCGGCGCGATGTCCAAATTATAACTCCGCGCGATTAATGGAATTCTAGACTTTTCGTTGGCAAAAAAGTTACAATCAGCTTGCTTGCCGTAATTTTCAGCCTGAAAAAATTATCGAAAAATGAAATTTTCCGAGAGACGAAAAGGTAAATTGTCGAAAAAACTTTCTTCGATGGTCGGTTCGGATACGCCTCTGCGGGAATTGGCGAGCAATCTTTCGGTCGTGGCGCGTTATGCGCTCGAAGAGGCGAACACGCTGACGATTGAAAAAGTGCGGATTGATTTGAAGCGTCTGCCGAAAACGCTCGAAAATTTTCGCATCGCGCATCTTTCGGATATTCATCACAGCCCGTTTACGAGCTTCGAACATATTTCCCGCGCGGTTGAAACGGCGAATGAGTTAAAGCCGGATATGTTCGTTTTGACCGGCGATTTCGTGTCGCACGAAATTGAATACATCCAGCCGGTCGCGGAAGTTTTAGGCACTTTGCAGTCGGAATTCGGAACTTTCGCGTGTCTCGGCAATCACGATCATTGGACGGACGCGGATTTGGTAACCAAGCATCTGCGCGAAGCTAATATCAAGGTTTTGATTAACGAAGGCTTTCGTTTTACGGCGCGCGGCGCGTCGTTTTGGCTGTGCGGCGTAGACGATTATATGGTCGGCAAAACCGATTTGCGGGCGGCTCTGCGCGGCTCTTTTCCCGATGAAATGAAATTGCTTTTGGCGCATAATCCGAAAAGTTTATACAGCGCGGCGCGAGTCGGAGTTGATTTGATTTTGAGCGGACACACGCACGGCGGACAAGTCAGACTGCGCGACGAAGAAAAGAAAATTCTGCCGCGCCGCAAATTCGCCAGCGGTCTTTACAGGCGCAAGGAAACGCAAGTTTATATCACGCGCGGCATCGGCACGGTCGTTCTACCCGTCCGTTTCGGCTGTCCGCCGGAAATTTCTATACTCGAATTACATTCGAGCGGGCTTCGGTCTTAGGCGTTAGGTTTTCGTGAAATTTTTATGAGAACCGGAGACCAAGACCAAAGATTAAAGACCAAAATGAACAACATCTTAACCATTCCAAACTTGCTCACATTCCTGCGAATGGCTCTGATTCCGATTTTTGCGAGCTTGCTTTTTTACGGTTATTTCGGTTGGGCTTTGTTCGTTTTTTTCTTCGCCGGAATTTCCGACGGCGTTGACGGGTTCGTTGCGAGGCGATTTAACCAGCAATCGGACTTGGGAACGATTCTCGACCCGATTGCCGACAAACTTTTGATGACCGCCGCGTTTATCATTTTGACCTTGCCGCACATTTTGCCCGCCGACAATAAGCATTTTCCCGTGCCGTTCTGGGTTTCGGCGGCGGTCATCGGGCGCGATGTTTTGATCGTAACGGTCGCTTTGGCGATTTTTATTATGACCGATTTTCGCGGATTCAAGCCGTCGTATCTCGGCAAAGCCTCGACCGTCGTGCAAATTTTTTCCATCGCCGTTATTTTATTCGCCGCCGTCGTTCCGCAATTCAGCGGCTATTATCTGCCGACGACTTATTTCACCGTCGCGCTTTTCGCCGTTCTGTCAGGTCTTCATTATATTTATTTTGTAGCGAAATTGATGAACGAAAAAAAGGATGCGGAATTATCGAATTAAGAAGCGTTGTGAACTAAAGTCGGCTTGATTCAAAATATAAAAATTCTTAAGAAAAAGGCGTGTATCGAATGATATACGCCTTTTTATTTTTTAGTGAAATAAACTTGACAATAATGCACTCACATATTATACTAAATTTCGGCTCAAGAAAAATTATATTTTTGTTAAAGCATTGTTCGGCTAAATTATATTTTGGAGAAATAAGAGATGAGTAAAATTATTGGAATTGACTTAGGAACAACTAATTCGGTCGTCGCCGTGATGGAAGGCGGCGAACCCGTTGTGATTACGAACGAAGAAGGCGGCAGAACTACGCCTTCGGTCGTCGCTTTTACGAAAGACGGCAATCGTCTGGTCGGTCAGGTGGCGAAACGTCAAGCCGTAACGAATCCCGAAAACACTTTGTATTCGGTCAAGCGTTTTATCGGCAGAAAATTCGATGAAGTCGGCGGCGAGATGAAGCAAGTTCCGTTTAAGGTTGAACGCGCCGGAAACGGCGACGTGAAAATTGACGCACAAGGAAAAGCCTATAGCCCGCCGGAAGTTTCGGCGATGGTTTTGCAGAAGCTGAAAAAAGCGGCGGAAGATTATCTCGGAGCGAAAGTTGATAAAGCCGTCATTACCGTTCCCGCGTATTTTAACGACGCGCAAAGACAGGCGACGAAAGATGCGGGCAAAATCGCCGGTCTCGAAGTGATGCGAATCGTCAACGAACCGACGGCGGCGGCTTTGGCTTACGGTTTGGACAAAAAGA
>CAXTMQ010000079.1:0-16171 GCA_964245305.1 uncultured Pyrinomonadaceae bacterium | reverse complement strand
TTTTAACCAACTAAAGCAGTAAAAAATATGACTTTCCCGAGCGTTTTCAATTTTAGAAATTTAATCGTCGTTGCCGGTTTATTATTTTCGATTGCCGTTTTCGGCGAAAGCGCGGCGGCGCAGAAGGTTCGTCTGCGGGCGCAGATTACGCCCGACTGCGGCTCGACTTCGATTGCTAAATTCGCGGATATTTACGCCGACGGAAATATTGCCGTGCAAGGCGGTTATGTCTGTCGCGGCGCGTTTATTTATGATATTTCCAATCCCGACGCGCCGGTTTTGGCTTCTTGGTATAATCCGGGCAACAATATACAGTTTCTCGAAGCCGTCGTCGTCGGCAATCGCGGTTATTTTGGCAGCGGCAACGGCGGCGGCGTTCATATCGTAGATTTGACCGATCCGCGCAATCCGCAGCTGCTCGGAATCGTCAATTCGGCGCGCGGCAACGCTTACGATTCGATTCACGAAATGGTCGTTTTCGGAAATTATCTCATCGAAAACTTCAACGGTTTTAATACGAAAGTTTTGAAAGTCATCAACATCTCCAATCCCGCGAATCCGGTTTTCGTGCGCGATATAAATCCGACCGAAAGCCTTTGGGTTCACGCCATTCATATTCGCGGCAATCGAATGTTCACGTCGGGTTGGGGAAGCTCCAATCAGCGCGGCAGAACCGAGATTTACGATATTACCAACATCGGCTCACAGCCGCCGACTTTGCTCGGTTATGTCGAAGACGCGACGAGCGTCACGGCGGGCAACAGTATGCACAGCAGTTGGACCAGCGAAGACGGAAATTATTTGTATAGCTGCCGCGAAACGAACAACGGCAACGCCGATTTGCGAACGTATAATATTTCCAATCCGGCGCAGCCGCTGCTTGTTAACCGCTTGGGAATGGGCGATTTAGGATTGAACGCGACCTCGCCGCACAATCCGGTCGTGATGGGGAATTATCTATACGTTTCGTGGTATGAAGCGGGCGTGCAGATTTTCGATATTTCCAATCCCGACGCGCCGAAGCGTGTCGGGCAGTACGATTCGTATCCGACGCAGTTTAACGAAGAAGAATTTCGTCGCACGACCGCACTTTCGGAAGAGCCTTGGGATATGGTTTGCGGCGCGGCGCGACTGCAAAATAATTTGCCGACCGGCTATAACGGCAACTGGGCGGTTTATCCGTTTTTGGGGCAAAACAGAGTTCTTTTGGGCGATCTGAAAAACGGGCTTTTGATTGTTGACGCTTCTAAAATCGCAAATTCGGCGAAGAATTACGTTTCCGATTTTGACGGCGACGGCAGAACCGATTATTCGACATACACGCCGTCGAGCGGTATTTGGAGAATGGAAAATAGTTCGAGCGGCACATCAAACGCGACTTATTTCGGTTCGGTCAACGATAAAATCGAAGCGGGCGATTACGACGGCGACGGCAAATCGGATGTCGCGGTTTTTCGTCCGAGCGACGGCACTTGGTATATTTTGGGAAGTTCGAGCGGCTTTCGCGCCCAGCAATTCGGAACGAACGGCGATGTTCCGGTCGCGGCTGATTTCGATGCTGACGGCAAAACCGACGTTGCGGTTTTCCGCCCGTCGAACGGCACTTGGTATCTTCAGCAAAGCTCTTTAGGATTTCGCGCCGAGCAATTCGGAACTCTCAACGATAAACCGATGAGCGGCGATTTCGACAACGACGGCAAAGCCGATTTTGTCGTTTTCCGTCCTTCAAACGGAACTTGGTATATTTTGCAAAGTTCTTCGAGTTTGTTCATCGGCAGACAGTTCGGCATCAGCACCGACAATCCCGTTACCGGCGATTTCGACGGCGACGGCAAAACCGATTTCGCCGTTTTCCGCGCGAGCGAAGGCATTTGGTATATCAATAATTCACGCGACGATTCGTTGACCGCCAGTCGTTTCGGGCAGGGAGGCGACATTCCGATTCCGGCTGATTATGACGGCGACGGCAAAGCCGACATAGCGGTTTTTCGTCCGGGCAATAACGCCTGGTATCGGCTGAACAGCACGAACGGCGCGTTCGTCGGAAAAGTTTTCGGGCAAAACGGCGATCTGCCGTCGCCCGCGTCAATCGAACCGTAAAATTTCAATAAACTAATCGTTGAAAAATCCAAAGTCAAATCCTCACTTGACTTTGGATTTTTTATTTCTATGATTGCTGTATGAAACTCGTCTTGAATATCCAGAGCGGCTCGCTTTCGGGACAAAAATTTGAATTATCAAACGGCTTTATGACCATCGGGCGCGATGAAAAATGTTCGGTCAGATTCGATCCTTTGACCGAACGGGTCGCTTCCAAACAGCACGCTTTTATCGAAGCGAAACCCGACGGTTTTTATCTGTCCGACAACAACAGCTCGAACGGGACTTTGCTGAACGACGAAAAAATTCAATCGGCGAAATTGAATTCGGGCGACAAAATTCAGTTCGGCAGAAACGGCGTTGAAGCGACAATCGTTTTGGAAAACGAAGCGGCAATTGATTATCAAAGCGCGCCGACGCAGATCAAGCCTGATTTTCAAATTCCCGACAACCTCAAGCCGCAATACGCGAGTCAGCAAAATGTTCAGCCTTCATACACGAATCCGCCGATTGCCGAGCAAAATGTTCAGCCCGAATTTGCGAACCCGATTTCGCCCGAACCGGAAAGCTGGCGCAATTCGATGACCGGATTGAGCTTATCGCATCTTCAAGACAGCACGCCGCCGAGCCAGACTGGAAAATATGTCGGCATTGCGATTGCGATTTTTGCGATAGTTTTTCTGTCGCTGATTGTCGGCTTGATAATGTTTTGGAGCGTCGGCATCGTCGCGGCGGTTATCGCTTCGGTCGTCGCCTTTGTTCCGGCTTGCATTTATATTCTGCCGCTTATTTGGCTTGACCGCTACGATCCCGAACCGTCGTGGCTGCTCGCGCTCGCGTTTTTATGGGGCGCGTTGGTCGCGGTTATCGTTTCCTTCATTGTCAATACGGTAATCGGAACGGTAGTCGCCATCAGCGTTTCGCCCGCCGCCGGAGAACTCGTCGGGGCGGTCATCTCCGCGCCGATTTTTGAAGAAGGCTCGAAAGGGCTGGGTTTAATTTTACTGCTCGTCTTTTTCAGGAAATATTTCGACGATATTTTAGACGGGATTATTTTCGCCGGAGTCATCGCGCTCGGTTTTGCGACGGTCGAAAATATACTTTATTACGGCGGCGGCATAGCTCGGGGCGGCGTTCCGAATTTAGCGATTTTATTTGTTCTGCGCGGTATTATGTCGCCGTTCGCGCACGTTACGTTTACTTCGATGACCGGCATCGGCTGCGGCATCGCGCGCGAATCGCACAATAAAATAATCAGATTTATTACGCCGGTTGTCGGTTACTTTTGCGCGGTTTTTCTGCACGCCGTTTGGAACGGAATGGCGACCGTCGGCGGTCTCGGCGGTTTTATTATCGGCTATATCGTTCTCGAAATTCCTTTCTTTTTAATTTTCGCCGGTTTCGCTTTTTACACGATGCACCGTCAAAACAAGATTTTAAAGGAAATGCTGGCGATAGATGTCGCGCGGGGTTTGCTTCCGAAAGAACATCTCGAAACGGCGACTTCGGCATTCAAAAGCTCGACCTGGATTTTGGGAAGCATTTTCAGCGGCAAATTCAAAGCCCGCAGCAATTATCTGCGCTCAATCGGCAAACTCGGTTTGTCTTACTGGCATATTCAACGCGCGACCGCCGCGCAAGGTCAAACTGCGAGTTTTCAACAAAATCCGATTTTGCGCGAAGATGTTTTGAAGTGGCGAGATAAGGTATAAAGATTGGAATTTAGAGTTATTTTGAGTAAATGGAGAATGTCTCCAACGGCTTTCTGCAAAGCGCGTTGTAAAACTTTCTCCATTTTTTAGGTTCTACTTTTTCCGCTTTTCTTAGCAATGTCCGAGAAGCCAAAAAACGAGAATAAAAATCAAAATAGTCGAAATTATCCCGCCGCCGAATTTCCACGCCGCCGCGCCCGCCAAAATTCCTCTTAATGGTCCTTGCATAATTATCTCCCTTGTTTGAAAAATCTGAATCGAATTTATACATATTTCCGTCCAGTGATCTGTCGAAGAGCAATTAGTATTCCAATTCGTCATCGGCGAAAATTCTCTGAAATCAATCATTTGTTTTTTAATTTTCAATTTCATAATATTGAATTGACGCAAAAATAATTTTATGAATTTCGATTTGAACGAAGAACAGGAAATGGCGCGAAACGCGGTGCGCGAATTCGCGCAAAACGAAATCGCTCCCGTCGCCCGCGAATACGACGAAGCGGAAAAATTTCCGCGCGAGCAGCTAAGAGGTCTCGCCGAACTCGGGCTTCTCGGAATGATTATTCCCGAAGAATACGGCGGCGCGGGTTTCGATTCGGTTTCCTACGCGCTCGCGCTCGAAGAAATTTCACGCGCCGATGCTTCGGTCGCCGTCATCGTTTCGGTAACAAATTCGGTGTGCTGTTATCCGATCTTAAAATTCGGAACTGAAGAGCAAAAACAAAAATATCTCGTTCCGCTCGCCAAAGGCGAAATGCTCGGCGCGTTTTGTTTGAGCGAGCCGCAAGCCGGTTCGGACGCGACGAATCAAAAAACGAAAGCAATCGAGGACGGCGATTTGTATGTCGTCAGCGGCACGAAATCGTGGGTTACGAACGGCGGCGAAGCGGGCGTTTATCTGGTAATGGCAACCACCGGCGAAAAAGACGGGCGCAAGGAAATCACGGCGTTTTTGATTGACGGCGACAGCGACGGCTTAAAAGTTTCGTCAATCGAACACAAAATGGGACAACGCGCTTCGCAGACGTGCGAGATGAGTTTGACGGATGTGCGAGTTCCGAAACTGAATGTTTTGGGCGCAATCGGCGACGGAATGCGAATCGCTTTCGGCAGTCTCGACAACGGCAGAATCGGTATCGCCGCGCTGTCGGTCGGCATCGCCCAAGCCGCGCTCGACGAGGCGAAAAATTACGCCAAAGACCGCATCGCGTTCGGCAAACCGATTGCGGAATTTCAAGCGACGCAGCAAAAATTGGCGGATATGGCGACCGAAATCGAAGCGGCGCGACTTTTGACTTTGCGGGCGGCGGCGTTCAAAGACGCTAATCATAAACAGACCGGAAATTACGCTTCGATGGCGAAACTTTTCGCGTCGGAAACGGCGAATAAAGTTTGCGCCGAAGCCGTCCAGATTCACGGCGGCAACGGATTTTCGCGCCATTACAACGTCGAAAAATATTACCGCGACGCGCGAATTACGACGATTTATGAAGGCACGAGCGAGATTCAGCGCATCGTCATCTCGCGCGGAATTCTAAAAGATTAAATAGAACCCGAATTATGCGACTTATTAAACCGACGGCTCGCGGGCTTTACGTCGAACCCGGCGATTTTTACATAGACCCTTGGCAGCCGGTCGAACGCGCTGTTTTAACTCACGCGCATTCCGATCACACATATCGCGGCTCGAAAAATTATCTCGTCAGCAAAGAAGGCGAATTGCTTTTTCGCACAAGGCTTTACGACGAAGGCAATATCGAGACGATTCCTTACGGCAAATCTACAACGATCAACGGCGTGAAAGTTTCGCTTCATCCGGCGGGACACGTTCTCGGTTCGGCGCAGATTCGAGTCGAATATAAAGGCGAAGTTTGGGTGGCGAGCGGCGATTATAAATTGACTTTCGATCCGACTTGCGCCGAATTCGAGCCGGTCAAATGTCACGCTTTTATCACCGAAGCGACGTTCGGTTTGCCGATTTATCGCTGGACGAAGCCGGAAATTCTTTTTGGAGAAGTCAACGAATGGTGGCGCGGCAACGTCGAGAAAGGCAAAGCGACGGTGATTTTCGCGTATTCGCTCGGCAAGGCGCAGCGCATTATGAAAAGCGTTGACGCGAGCATCGGGAAAATTTACACGCACGGCGCGGTCGAACGGCTGACGCGGGATTATCGCGCGATGAAAATCGAACTGCCGCCGACCACTTATGTCGGCGAAGTGAAAGATAAAAAAAAGTTCGCCGGTTCGCTGATTATCGCGCCGCCTTCAGCGCAGGACACGCCCTGGACGCGCCGCTTCGGAGCGCAATCAACCGGCTTCGCTTCCGGCTGGATGCGAATTCGCGGAGCACGCCGCCGTCGCGCCGTTGACCGCGGAATTATTTTGTCCGATCACGCCGATTGGGACGAGCTTTTAACCGCCGTCAATGCGACCGAAGCCGAACAAATTTGGGTCACTCACGGCAGCATTGATGTTTTAGTTCGTTACTTAAAATCAATCGGCAAAGACGCGCGACCGCTCGAAACAAAATTTGTCGGCGATTCACCGGAAATGGAAAAGTCAAAAACCGAGGAAGAAGAAATTAGCCGCGAATTACACGAATAACACGAATTATTTTTCACAATTTAATTCGTGTTATTCGTGTAATTCGCGGCTAAACTACTTTCGATTATGAAAAACTTTTCAGACTTATATCTCGCGCTTGACCAGACGAACAAGACCAACGAAAAGGTCGAAGCGATGGTTAAATATTTCAAAGACGCGACGGCGGACGACGCGGCGTGGGCGATTTATTTTCTGAGCGGACGCAAGCCTCGCCAGATTATTCCGACGGCAAAATTAAGACTTTGGGCGGCGGAAATTTCCGTAATTCCCGACTGGCTTTTTGAATTGTCTTACGATGCGGTCGGCGATTTGGGCGAAACCATCGCGCTTCTTTTGCCCGACACGAGCGCAACAGGCAGCGAATTGCCTCTAAATTATTGGGTTGAAACACGCACGATTCCGTTGCGTGATTTAGAAGAAGCGGAACAGCGCGAAGCCGTCGCGCAGGCGTGGAACGAACTCGACGCGAACGAGCGTTTTGTTTGGAATAAATTAGTGACGGGCAGTTTTCGCGTCGGCGTTTCACAGCTTCTCGTCGTTCGCGCTTTGTCGCAAATTTCGGGCATCGAGAAAGAAATCATCGCGCACCGTTTGATGGGAACTTGGTCGCCGAACGCCGATTTTTATTTGAATCTTCTGGAAGCGTCGAGCGAAGATGCCGATTTATCGCGCCCATATCCGTTTCATCTCGCGCATCAATTGGATTTTCCGCTCGAAGATTTGGGCGACATCCGCGATTGGCAAGCCGAATGGAAGTGGGACGGCATTCGCGCCCAATTGATTCGTCGCGGCGGCGAAAGTTTCTTGTGGTCGCGCGGCGAAGATTTAGTTTCCGAACGCTTTCCCGAAATCACGAACGCGAGTTTCGCCTTGCCCGACGGCACGGTTTTAGACGGCGAAATTTTGCCCTGGAAAGATAATGAGGTAATGCCGTTCGCGCAGTTGCAGCGTCGCATCGGACGCAAAACCATCGGCAAAAAATTGTTGGAAGAAGTGCCGGTCGTTCTTCTTTGCTACGATTTGCTCGAATTCGGCGGCGAAGATTGGCGGCAAAAAGAATTGCGCGAACGACGCGCGAAAATGATCGAAATTTTAGATGCGATGCCGGAAGAAACGAAAAAAACTTTGATTTTTTATCCGACCGTCGAATCCGTGAGTTGGAAGGATTTGGCGAAAATCCGCGACGAAAGCCGCAGTCGAAAAGTCGAAGGATTTATGCTGAAAAGACTCGCGTCGCCGTTTCGCGTCGGGCGACCGCGCGGCGATTGGTGGAAATGGAAAATTGATCCGCTGACGATTGACGCGGTTTTGATTTACGCGCAGCGCGGCACGGGCAAACGCGCGAGTCTTTATACCGATTATACTTTCGCGGTTTGGTCGAACGGCGAACTCGTGCCGTTCGCCAAAGCCTATTCGGGTTTGACCGACGCGGAAATTCGCCGCGTGGACAATTTCGTGCGCCGCCACACGCTCGAAACTTTCGGACCCGTTCGCTCGGTTACGCCGAAATTGGTTTTTGAACTCGGTTTTGAAGGCATTCAAAAATCCACGCGCCACAAATCCGGCGTGGCGGTTCGTTTCCCGCGAATTCTGCGCTGGCGCGACGATAAACGAATCGAAGATGCCGATTCGCTCGAAACGATTCATCAAATGCTCGAAGCGGAAAGTTGATGGAAAATAAAAATTATCCGTTTCTAAAACTCACGCTCGACGAAAAATTTCCGCGTCTGCTCGTCACGCGCCGACCGGAGAATAATCTTGAAAATCAAGCAATTTACGGAGCGTTTCTGCCGCGCGGAATGATTCGGCGGTTGATTGATCTGCTTGAAAGACTTTTCCGCCTGCGCCCTTGCGAACTCGACATCAGAGGCGATTTCGACGCGCCTTGTCCCGAATATTTTCTGCATCGCTGCCTCGCGCCGTGCGTTTCGCAAATTTGTTCGCATGAAGTTTATCTGGAATCAATCGAAATCGTTCACTTGATTTTATCGAATCAATTCGCGCTCGCTTTAACGAAGATTGATAAGAAAATCGAACGGTTAGCCGAAGATTTGGAATTCGAGAAAGCCGCCGAATGGCGCGACAAACGCGCCGTCATCGAAGAAATTTCGACGAATCCGAAGTGGCGAATTCAAGTTTCGGCGATGAACGATGTTATCGCCTTCAGCGAAAATAATGATTTAGTATTTTTGCATCTTTCAACTCTGCGGCGCGGCAAAACGGTCGGTCGGCTCGATTTCGGTTTTGATAAAAATCTGGGCGAAGAAAAAATCCTCGAAAAATTTATCGGCGAATTTTATAAATTTTACGCGCCCAAACAAATTTTCATTCCGTTCGATTTTCCCGACAAAAAAAATCTCGAAAAAAAATTAAGCGACGGCTTCAATCGAAAAATCAAAATCGTTCACGCGCCTGTCGAAACGCTTCCGCCGACAGTTAAAACCACCCGAAAACTCGCCGTGCATTCGATTTCAAAACGCCGCGAAAATTCTGATGAATCAACACTCGCCGATGAATTAAAAACGCTTTTTAATATGCGTCGAAAACCGCGCCGCGTCGAATGTTTCGATGTCGCGCATCTCGCCGGACGGGAAATCGTCGCGTCGCGCGTCATCGCTGTTGACGGCGTTTTGATAAAAGAACAAGGCTTGGTTTGGGAGTTTGAAAATCTTTCGGAAATCGCGTCGCTCGCCTCATCTGTCGGCGAACGTCTGCGGCTTTTGCCGGATAAAAAAGATTTGCCCGATTTGATTTTAATTGACGGCGGAAAAGCGCAAATCAGTGCGGTCGGTAAAATTTTACGCGAATTCGATTTAAAAAATATTTCGGTCATCGGCGCGGTCAAACCGCCGAAAGCGCATAACCGAATCGCTTATTTTCTCACGTCGAACAATGAAAAAATCGCGTTCGATCCGAAATCAAGAAGCCATAATTTTCTGCAAAATCTGCGCGACGCGGCGCACGACCTCGCCAACGAAACGCATCGCCGCCTTCATTCGCTCATGCAGATTTTCAAAAATAACGATTCCGCGCCGCGCGTCCAATATCTGCTCGTGCCGACTCGTTTCGCCGAGCGCGACGGCAACGCCGAAGATTTGTCGCCGATTCGTTCCTTGACGCAGAGCGGCGAAATGATTTTGCGAAAAAAAACGCCGCCGAAAGCGTCAGATTTTTAGAACTGTAAAGTTTTTTTGTAACAGTTTCGGCAAAAAATAACTCTGAACACAGTCAAATCAGGTATTAAAAAAATAGAAAAAGGGAGAATTTTAAATATGCCTATTTTGGTTGGAATTGACGGGACGGACGATTCCTGGAGATTGACCGACGCGCGAAATGAAAGATACGATAAGGCTTTTAAAAATAGCTTTGTAAGATGGCTTTGCGCCAAAAAAACCAATGGAATATATTATCGCGGACCGCTGGCGGACGGCGGTTATCTTTGGCAGTCAATCAACGGCGGTGTCGAGTTTATACAAACCAAAAGACGCACGCTTCCAGACGAGCCGATATTGCTCACCGGCTACAGTCGCGGAGCTTTGGGCGCGGTCGTGATCGCTAAAAAATTAAACGATTTGAATATTAAAGTGAAAGCCTTGATGATGTTCGACTGCGTTGACCGGCACATTGCCCACGATGCGGCTGTTATTCCCGATAATGTCGAATTCGTCTGTCACGTCATCCGCAATCCGGCGGCGCGTTCGAGAGCGACGTTCGGCAATGACGGAATGCAATACAATCCGCGAACGACGAATTATCCGCAGGCGACGATGTTTATGTGTACGCACGGCGGTATGGGCGGCTGTCCTTGGCCTGTTCCCGAAGGAGGCGATGTCAACGATTTTATTGACGAAGGATTTGCTGAAGATTATTTTTCTCCGGTCAGAACCGGACCTGTCTGGAATTATCACACCAATGTTACATACGCGCAGGATGCCGCTGTTTCTAAACAGGTTTGGGGACACGTTCAGCCGTTTCTAAACACGCACGGGTTTTATAAAGTAACTTAAAAGATTTTCTGAAAAAGGCAATGAAAATTCATTGCCTTTTTTTCTCTAGTAAGCTCTGGCAAAAACGACGCGCTTGTTTGACGGCGCACCCGAATAAACGCATTTGCCCGCTTCTTCGGCGGTATCGAGCGGAATCAGGCGAATCGTCGCTTTGGTTTCGGCTTTGATTTTTTCTTCGGTTTCGCCCGTGCCGTCCCAATGCGCTTCGATAAATCCGCCTCGTTCGATTTGTTCTTTAAATTCTTCCCAAGTATCAACTTTAAAAGTATTTTCGTCGCGGAATTTCAGAGCTTTCTGATAAATATTCAGTTGAATTTCATCCATTAGAGCAAGAATTTTTCCCTCGATATTTTCAAGCGGCAAAGTTTCCTTCGTTAAAGTGTCGCGGCGGGCAACTTCGATCGTATTGTTTTCCAAATCGCGCATTCCGATTCCGAGCCGTATGGGAACGCCGCGCAATTCGTATTCGGCGAATTTATAGCCGGGTTTATATTTGTCGTCCGTGTCGAATTTGACCGAAACGCCGAGCGATTTTAATCGTTCGACAATCGGGTTAATGCGTTCGGAAAGTCTCGCCAAATCTTCGTCGTTGCGATAAATCGGCACGATTACCGTTTGAACGGGAGCGAGTTTCGGCGGCAGAACCAGACCGTTATCGTCCGAATGCGCCATAATCAACGCGCCCATCAAGCGCGTCGAAACGCCCCACGAAGTCGCGTATGGAAATTCGAGTTGGTTTTCTTTGTTGACAAATTTCACGTCGAAAGATTTCGCAAAATTCTGTCCGAGATAATGCGACGTGCCGGATTGTAAGGCTTTTCCGTCCTGCATCAAAGCCTCGATGCAATAAGTTTCAACCGCGCCGGCAAAGCGTTCGTTCGGCGATTTCAAGCCTTTCAAAACCGGCATCGCTATCCATTTTTCGGCAAAATCCGCATACACGCCGAGCATTCTTTCGGTTTCTTCAATAGCTTCAGTGTCGGTCGCGTGCGCCGTGTGACCTTCCTGCCATAAAAATTCGGCGGTTCGCAGAAAAAGGCGCGTTCGCATTTCCCAGCGCACGACATTCGCCCATTGATTGATGAGCAGAGGCAGATCGCGCCACGATTGAATCCAGCCTTTGTAAGTATTCCAAATCACGGCTTCGCTGGTCGGGCGAATAATTAATTCTTCTTCGAGTTTCGCGTTCGGATCAACGATCAAGCCTTTGCCGTCGGGATTCGCTTTAAGACGATAATGCGTCACGACGGCGCATTCTTTGGCGAAACCTTCGGCGTGTTCTTCTTCTTTTTCAAGGAAGGATTTCGGAACGAACAGCGGAAAATAAGCGTTTTGATGTCCGGTCGCTTTGAACATATCGTCTAAAGCCCGCTGCATTTTTTCCCAGATGGAAAAGCCGTAAGGTTTGATGACCATACAGCCGCGCACGGCGGAATTTTCCGCTAAATCGGCGCGTTTGACGATTTCGTTATACCATTCTGAATAATTTTCGCTGCGTTTCGGTAGTTTGTTGCTCATAAAACTTTAGTCAAAAGTAAAACGAAAATAATAATGCAAATTCGGGTGAGAAACAATTTGCGTTTAATTTTTGGCGAAATAAGGGTTAAAATATATTTAATGACACCGGCAAAAATACAAGAAGATTTCAAAATAAACTTTCAAGATACGGCGACGGCTTTTGCAGATAAATCGAACGCTGAACTAAAGGAAAAATTCTGGCTGTTTCGGATGATGAATTCGCCTTTTTTGACGGGCATCGGTACGCGATTGACCGAGAGTTTTTTGAACATCGGTTTGCCGGTTAAAGGCATTATCAAACGAACTGTTTTTCGACAGTTTTGCGGCGGCGAAACGATTGAAGAATGTCAGCGGACGATTGAAAAACTCGGCGGGTCGCACATCGGCACGATTTTGGATTATTCGGTCGAAGGCAAATCTTCGGAGACGGTTTTTGAAAGCACGAAAAACGAAATTATTCGCACGATTACACGCGCTAAAGAAGACGACAAAGTTCCGTTCGCCGTTTTTAAAGTAACGGGCGTGGCGCGGTTCGAGATTTTAGAAAAAGTCAACGACGGCAAAGAATTATTAAAAGGCGAAGCGGCGGAATGGGAACGCGCCAAAACGCGGGTCAACGAAATTTGCCAAAACGCTAACTCGCTCAATCAGCCGATTTTTATTGACGCGGAAGAATCCTGGATTCAGGACGCGATTGATAATCTCGCCGACGAAATGATGGAAAAATACAATCGTGAAAAACCGCTGATTTATAACACGATTCAGCTTTACCGACACGACCGGCTCGAATTTTTGAAAGAATCGCATCGCAAAGCGAAAGAGAACGGATATTTTCTCGCGGTCAAATTAGTGCGCGGTGCATATATGGAAAAGGAGCGCGAGCGGGCGGAAGCGATGAATTATCCGTCGCCGATTCAGCCGGATAAAGCGGCGACCGATAAAGATTACGACGCGGCGATTGATTATTGTCTGGAAAATATCGAAGAAATCGCCTTTGTCGCCGGAACGCATAACGAAGAAAGCGTGTGTCGTCTGGCAGAAAAACTTCACGCTCGAAATATCAAACATAATCATCCGCACGTTTTCTTTTCGCAGCTTTACGGAATGAGCGACAATCTTTCATACGTTTTGGCGAAACACGATTATAACGTCTCGAAATACGTTCCATACGGCGCGGTCAAAGATGTCGTCCCGTATTTAATCCGCCGCGCGCAGGAAAATACGTCGGTCGTCGGACAAGTCAGCCGCGAACTCGATTTGATTGCCAAAGAAATAAAAAGAAGAGATTTGTAAACGGTAAAAATTCAGCGCAGTCCGAGAAGTAGTCTGACCGACAAATCGGAAACTTTGCGGTCGGGATTTTCGCGCCATTCGTTCAGCGATTTTATATCCGTTTCCGACAAAGGCTGATTCGACATTCTGGCGACCTGTGTGCTTTCAAACGCGCGGTTCGTTACAGCGAGATGCGAATAACTGATGTGCAGCGCGGCGGAATTTTCAATCGCCGCGTCTGCCGTCTCGACATCGAGAAACATTTCTTCGTAAGCCGCGAGATGCCAGATTTTTTCATTGCCGATTTCGTCAATCGCCAGCAGACGCAAAAGCCCGAAACCGCTTTCGATCTGAAAAATTAAAAAGTCGCCCGCCTGAAAATTTTGAGACATAAAATTTGAAAGCCTTTTCGGTAATTTTTCTACAGTTCAGTAAAAAAGCGCAAATTCGATTCGCGCTTTTTATTTATTTGATTTTCGATTATTAAACGATGCCGTGATTTCGCATCTGCGTCCACATCCATTGTTTAGAACCGGCATCGCCTTTTTTCGGGTCTGCTCCGGCGATGCCGCCGTGCGATGTGTGAAAATTTTGCGCGACCAGATTTACGCCCGGCGCGGCGGTACGCCCGCAGGTCGGGAAAATCTGCCGGTCGAGCCAGCTTTTGTCGGTCGCAATCGCGTGATAGACATTCGTGACGTTGGCGGGAATAAAATTTAAAAAATCGCCGGTCGAAGTGTCCTGGTCAACCGCGTCGAACAAAAACATCGCTTCGATTTTCGGTTGATAATTGGCGCGAAACAAATCGAGCGCGGTTTGGATGCAAGCCGCCGCGCCGCGACTCCAGCCGATCAAAAAAATCGGTCCCGAATTGCCCATAATAAAAGTCGTCGCGGCATTCGCCATTTTTCTGATATTGATCGGGCTGCCCGTCATCGAAATCGCCGCCGGACCTTCCTTGTAAATCTTTGGCACTTGTTTGGTTTGCTGATACGCCTGCCAAACATAATATTTGTAATTGTTCGAACCCGCCGTTGTCGGCGAACTTCCTTCGAGCGCGACTAGCATAAAAAAATCTCCTTTGAAATGATTTTCTAAAGTTTATTCCGGGACGTAAAATTAACTTCCCGAAACGCGGAACAAAAAAATTATAAAGGCTTTCGCCCGATAAAGAAACCGGCGGAAAACCTTTAACTTTTAACAATAAATAAGTTTAGACGAATTTAATATTCGATTTTATAATGCGAAAACGATTTTACGTTTGTCTTTTGACAGCGGGTTAAAAGATAATCTGCGCTATGAACGACAATCTCAATTACGAAAAAATGCTCGCCGTCGCCGTCGAAGAAGCCAGGCAAGGACTCGTCGAAGGCGGCATTCCCATCGGCGCGGCGTTATTCGACGGCGCGGGAAATCTTTTGAGTCGCGGACACAATCGCCGCGTTCAGGAAAACGACGCTTCGATTCACGGCGAAACCGACGCATTCCGCAAAGCCGGACGACAGCGAACTTATCTGGATAAAATTATGGTGACGACGCTCGCGCCGTGCTGGTATTGTTCGGGGCTTGTCCGCCAATTCAAAATCGGCACGGTTGTCGTCGGCGAATCGGTCAATTTTCAAGGCGGCATCGAATGGCTCAAAGAAATTGGTGTGAAAATCGTTGATCTGAATTCAACCGAATGCATCGAGATGCTGGCTGAATTTATCAACGAAAATCCCGAAGTCTGGAATGAAGACATCGGTGAATAGAATTATTTCTGAGAATCACGCGGCACATTTTCGCATCAAACCAAATCGTAAAATATGCGGCTTTTTGTCGCGCCAAATTGATGTGATATTCTGAATTTTATTGTTAAATTCAAATTTTAGAAGAGAAATTATAAGCTAATTAAACAATTATGAGAGATGCAGTTATTATCAGCGCGATGCGAACGCCGACGGGCAAGTTTCAAGGTTCTCTGAAATCGTTTTCCGCGCCGGAGCTGGGAGCGTTGGCGATCAAAGCGGCGGTCGAAACAGCCAAAATTAAGCCGGAAGATGTGGACGAAGTGATTATGGGCTGCGTCGTGCAAGCCGGATTGGGACAAGCTCCGGCGCGGCAAGCGGCTTTAAAGGCGGGTTTGCCGCCGGAAGTTTCGGCTTTGACAGTCAATATGGTTTGCGGTTCAGGGTTGCGGGCGGTTGCATTGGCGGCGCAGTCGGTGATGCTCGGCGATGCCGATGTGGTCGTCGCGGGCGGAATGGAATCAATGTCGAATATTCCCTACGCTTTGCCGACGGCGCGCGACGGAATGCGAATGGGCAATCAACAGGTCGTTGATCTGATGATTAACGACGGCTTATGGTGTCCGTTTGAAAACTGGCATATGGGCAACACGGGCGAAGTCGTCGCCGACAAACATCAAATCACGCGCGAAGCGCAGGACGAATTCGCATACAATTCGCACCGCAAAGCAGCGGAAGCGCAAAAAGCCGGAAAATTCAAAGACGAAATCGTTCCCGTCGAGATTCCGCAGAAAAAAGGCGATCCCGTGATTTTCGATCACGACGAAGGAGTTCGCGGCGATTCGACCGTCGAATCGCTGGCGAAATTAAAACCGGCGTTCAAAAAAGACGGCGGAACGGTTACGGCGGCAAACGCTTCGAGCATCAACGACGGCGCGTCGGCTCTGGTCGTCACCACCGCCGAAAAAGCGGCGGAATTGGGAATCGAACCGCTGGCGCGAATCGTCGCGTCGGCGACTTCGGGAATCGAGCCGAAATTTATAATGCTCGCGCCGGTCGAAGGCGTGAAAAAGGTTTTGAAAAAAGCGAACTGGGAAATGGCGGACGTTGATCTTTTTGAATTAAACGAAGCGTTTTCCGTCCAATCGCTCGGCGTGATGAAAGAACTCGGAATGCAGGGCGATAACGTCAACGTCAACGGCGGCGCGGTCGCCATCGGACACGCCATCGG
>CAXTMQ010000078.1:0-16259 GCA_964245305.1 uncultured Pyrinomonadaceae bacterium | reverse complement strand
GAGCGGCTTCGACGAGCGGGACGCTGATTGACTCGCTCTCTAAACAATAACCGGATTGGCGGTCGTAATAGCCGTCGTTGTAGTCGTAGCGAAATCCGCTCGGCTTGTAATATTCGCAGGCGATTTCGACCAACTCGCCCAATCTGATCGTGTAATAGCTGCAATCGGACAAACAGGCGCAGTCAATTTCGGTTTCGGCTTCGACGACGAGAAAATCGTCCGGCGCGGCGATTGCCCTTTCGGTCAGGGCGCATAATTTCAGAAATTCTAAAAGTTCGTCAACCGAGCCATTTTCGGTTTGGAATTCCTCACCCCAACCGCCGTCATCATAGAAGGAACGGAAAAACGGGTCTTCGAGCGTCGGGTTGATTTCCTCCCAGAAAACTTCTTCGAGCCGCTCGCCGGAAATTTCCTCACGGACCGTTTCAATCTCGCCGTCTTCGAGCTGATTTTCTACCCGCTGCAAAGCGATTTGCTCGCGGGTCACTTTCTCAATATCGGCGGCTAAGTTTTCGACTTTGATTTCGTGCGCGAACTCCTCGGAATCATCTTCAAAATCCGAGTAAAAAATCTCGCCCGTGCCGTCCGACTTGATTTCAAAATTATACCGGTGGTCACTGGTCGAAAAACCGCTCTTGAGAACAATCAATTCGGCTTTATTGAATTGTTCATTGTTTTGGCTGACTTCAATTTCAAACGGCTTTCGGGCGGCGTAAGCAGCAGCATCAAGCATAATTCAAATTCTCGTCGCTTTAGTCCAACATCAGCGGCATTAAAACGTAACGGTAGCCTTCCCGCTCGGTCGGCAAAAACAACTCGCACGGACTTTTAGCGTCATTAAACCCGAACGCGAAGGTCGGGCTGCCCGCTTTTGAAATTGTCTGCAAAAAGTCCTGTACGTAGCGACTGTTGAAACGCAGGCGGTGAACTTCTCCGCCGCTCGCGCCGTTTAACGCGGCGGGCATTTCTTCCTGCGCTTCTGCATCATTCGTGCTTGATTTAAGCGTCAGTTTGCCCGCTTCGATTTCCATCGTGACAGAATAATTTCGGTCGTCGGCAGTTAAGGTTACGCGCGAGAGCGAGCGGCGAAAATCTTCCGTGCTGATCTCCGCCACGCACGCGAGATTTTTGGGTAAGACCATTTCCCAGTTCGGAAACGTGCCGGTCAGCGTGCGCGAAAACAGGCTGTGATTGCCGATTGCAAAACAAAGCTGATTGCCGCCTGAGCCGATTTCAATTTGACTTTCCGCATCGCGGCGAATTTCTCGGTCGAGCAAATCTTCGAGCTGCGCGAGCGTCTTTTTCGGCACGAGTAAATCAAGTTTTTGTCCTGTCGAATTGACGAGCGGAAATTGCGTAAAAGCCAGACGATGCCCGTCGGTTGCGACCATCGTCAGACTTCGGTCGTCAATCACGATTTTCGCGCCGCTGATGGTAAAACGGCTTTGCTCGGTCGTGACCGCGAATGCCGTGCGCCGAATCGCCTCGCGCAGAATCACCGCCGGAACACGAATTCCTGCCTGCTTCTGCATTGGAATTTCGGGAAACTGAGAGCTTTCGACCGTTCCCAACTTGTGCCGACCTTTTTTGTAGCGAATCTCGATTTGCCCGTTTTTGTTAAGCTGAAAATGTATTGGCTCGTTCGGCAGTTCCCGACTGATGTCGTAAAGTTTTTTGCCTTCGACGAGAATCGCTCCCGGCTGCAAAACGTCCGTTACTTGCAGGACACGCATCGTTACGTCCAAGTCGGTCGCCGTCAGCGCCAGCTCGCCCGACGCGCTGGTTTCCATTTTGATTTTGCTCAAAACCGGAATCGTCGCCTTGCGCTCGATAACCGGCGTGAGCAGTCCAAGCTCCTCCTTGAGGAGCGAAGGGTTGATGATAAATTCCATAATTTTATTTTTTGCTTGCAGCTTATTTTCGCGGCTGCCGAGCCGTGTTCGATTAAATCGTTTGAAAAACGGCGCTCTCGCCTTTTGCCCATTCGCAGAACTCGAATTCAGTCATCGCTCTCGCGCCGTCCTTTTCGTAGAGATGCTCGCGCCCCAGTAATTCTTCACGAATCGTCGTTTCGTCGTGGCGATATTCGATTTCGGCATAACCGGATTTCTCCAACTCGCGGCTGATTTCTTTAACTCTTTCGCCCAAGTATTCTTCAAGTTCTTCCCGTAAAACGGGGCGAGCAATTTTCAAACGCGCGGGCAAATCTTTGTCTTCAGTCTCGCTTTCAAACTCGATTTCGACGGTCATCGAATTCCAATGATGGTAATGACCGCCTTCGCCGGTGATTTCGATATAAAGCACGTCGCCCACCGCTTCAAGCGCGTCAATCAGACGCTTCGCCGTTTGGTCTTTTTCCTTGAGGCTCTCCGAGCAAACGCGCCCGTAAAACGCCACGCCGTCGCCCTGGCAATAACCCAAACTCCAATACACTTCCAGCTCGGAAAAGCCGTATTCCGCGAGCTGCGTCTTGAAATCTTCGGTCAGAAATTCCGCATCGTCCCAATCAAAGCGGTTGGGGCTGTCTCGCTCCTGCGACACGGCAAATTCCTGCGCTTCCCCGCCAAGTTCCGAGAAAAACCTTAATCCTTCCGGACGAGCAGGGGCGTGGCGGAATCGCTCGCGCAAAGCTGAAAGTTTGATTTCGTTTTCCATTCGAGACCAAGAAAGCAATGTTTAGCTTTCAAAGTTGAATTTGAAATTCGCACGCTTTCTCGCCGCTTAATTTTTCATCGAAAATAATCAACCGAGCGCAGACGATATGAAGTTTTGATTCGGAAATCGTTACTTCAAATGGATTTGCTCGCCCCAAGCGGCTTTTCCCGCCGCGCCGTGCGTCGCCCAGATGACCGGAAAATCCGGCTCGTCGCCAGTTTCGCCGTAAAGGTCGGTCAAGTAGACGAGCGCGTCCGGTTCATACTCTGCGGCGGCTTCGATTAACGGGCGAAAATCCGTTCCGCCGCCACCCGTGTATTGAAGCGCCGAAAGCTCGCTACCGGCATCACGCCAATCAATTTCAACGATTTTGTGAACTGCGGCATCGCCGACGAGCAAAACTAAATTTCGCTGATTAAATGCACACATCGCGGCGATTTCGGCTAAAAACCTACCGAGCAGTCCTTCGTCAATCGAACCTGATGTATCAAGCGCGACGGCGAGACGAGTCCCGCGTTTTTTGATTGCGTCCGGCGTGAACGGCAGATTTACTCCGGCTTGAGTTTTGTAGTCTTTTTCGAGCGCCAACCATCGCCGGTCGGGGCGCGAGTAATTTTTATGCGTCGCTTCCTGAAAAGCCGTCTGAACAATCGAGCGGAAAATCTGCTCCCACGGCGTTTCGACGTGCGGCAACTCTTTGGCGAGCCTGTCAATCGTCTCCGGCAGACTGCCTCGCAGAAGACTTAGACGCTGCTGCCAATTTCGCTTCTCTTCATTCGTTTCCGCGACTTTCGATTGCGAATCGCACGGTTTGCACGTTTCGCACTTTCCCGGGCGCAAATCTCCCGATAGGCTGTCGCGCTCGCCCGACTCAGCTAGAAATCCATAAAACGCCGATTGGCTACGAGCTTGCGACTTCAGAAAATAATAAAGCTCCTCGCACGACCAGCGGTTTGCCCGAATGAATTCGGCGCGAGTTAAATTCGCAATTTTTCTCGCCAGTGCCACCACGCTGAACGAGTAGTATGACGAGCCGGTTTTAGCAGCCGAATTCGGATTTGCCGCATCTTCAGCTTTTTCGAGACACTGCCAGATTCTCGAAAGCGTCCAGGCATCTGCGGGAGTTTTCAAGCCCGTTAAATTTTCGAGCGAATCGTTGATGATGGCATCGGCGGCGATGTTCAAAAGTTTCGGGTCGAACGACGCGGCATCACGTTTTTCGAGTTCGGCGAATCGTTGCGGATGACAAAGCGCAACGTGCAGAATTTCGTGCAGGCAGATAAACCGGCGCTCCTGAGCGTCGAATTTTTCGTAATCCTTCCCTGCGTAAATCGTGCTGCCGTCGGTAAAAGCGATTGCATCAACATCGTCCGTATCGCTGAAGCAACACCACAGCGCGAGACCCGCCAAACCGGGCAAATATTCAATCGCCGCTTCCAAATCCGGGCGCATCCGTTTTGATTCGGCGCGGTTTAATCTTTCTAACATCATCGTTAAAGTTTCGCGTCTCTTTATAAAGCGAAGCCGGAGTTGATTAGACGACGGCAGAAGTTGCGACAATCGTCTCGCTCGCCGTGTTGACGGATTCCGCCGAATTCTGATTTGCACCGCTCGCGGCGGCTTCGCGCTTTTCGTTGTATCGCCAAAAGGCTTCCGACTGTTCGACTTTCCAGCCGGATTTCCAGATTTTTTCGAGCAGAAGGCTGCCCGCCATCGTCTGCAAATCGCGCATCGGCAAGACTGCAAACCGCTCGTCCGTCTGCTCATCGAGCCGATTGATGAGTTCCAATAACTCGACTGCCGTTTCTTCACTCGCCCTGCTTGCTATGGCGAACGAAAGTGCATATAAGCCGTTGACGGTATCGGGCAAGAACCTGCCGATTTTCGACGGCGTTTTGCGCTGAATTTCCAGCAACTCATCCACCGATTTCATATTTTTGATTTCCTCAGCGAGCAGCATAAATTCGGCAGCGACCGAATCGCCGATAATGCCGGCGACGGCGAGATGCTTTGTACGCTTGTCGGCTCCTCTCAATTCTCCTAAAACATTCGACACTTTTTCCCACGAAGCCGGGCGCGGATAAAGCTCGTGTTTCTGCGTCCGCGCCGATTCTTCGCCCGAAAGATGCTGCGGAAAGACCTTCAGAAAGGCGAGGACTTCCGGCGCGACTTTGATTTTTATGAAATGTTTGAGTGTCGCCTCCATCTGCGGCTCGATAACAATGTGCAGCAGGCGACGATTCGCCGCCGCTCCAAGTCCGCGTGCGTTTGCCAAATCTTCGGGTCGGTTGCCTGCCGCGACGATAATCCAGTTGTCGGGAATTTCTACACTTTCCTGCCGACGTTCTTCTAGAATTCCCAAAACCGCGCTGCGCGTGTCGTCGGGCGCAAGCGAGATTTCATCGAAAAACAAAACGACCGCTTTTCCATCATTGCGTGGCGCGAGAAAGGCGGGCGGATAAAAAACGGTTTGGCGCGTCTCGTGGTCGAGCGCCGGCAGACCGCCGATGTCGGTCGGCTGTTTCTGGCAAAGCCGGATGTCGCGCAATTCGGCATTAACTTCTGCGGCAAGCTGGCGCACGGTTTCGGATTTCCCGACGCCGGTCGCGCCCCACAGCATAAAGCTGATTTTCAAACGGCGTAATTTTTTGACGAGTTCTTTGGCTTCTTCGGGAGTGCAGGATACGGTATTAATCATAGATTTTGAAATTTGTAGAATTTGAATTTCCGATTTGGTGGGTAAGCGCGAGAAAAATTTGAATCGTTTCAACGGATTGAACGCGCACTTTTCAAACGATTGCCGACCGCTTTTTTTCTTTTAAGAGGCGCACCATCCGGTCGCCGCGCATCCAGTCTTCTGTTGCGCTTCGGGCAAGGATTTCGCTTGGCGACGGGACGGACTTCATTCGCAAAAATATGAGCCGCTCGAAGACTTCGCGCACGGCGACCAGTTGTTGCTTGGAATCGTCGCCGGCGGCTTTTCCGCAATCTTTGATGAAGGCGCAACCGAAAAGTTTCTCGGCTAAAAACACTCCGAACGAATTGTGCGTGATGAGCAGTGCTGCTGGATGCTGTGAGCTTTCGAGCGGGCGATTGAGAAACGATTTAACGCGAGCGATGTCTTCAGATTTGAGATTGAATGCCCGCAGCAGTTCGTTTTCGCCCGGAGCTTTGCCGCTCTCAACGAGGTCGCGCCGCCGCGCCAAGAATTTATAAAACGAATCGGTTTTTGAAGGAAAAAGCGCGCCCGCCCAGTCGTCAACCGTAACCTCGCTTCCCAAATCTTCAATCAAATGGTCAGTCAGAAGTTGCCGCGTTTGAATCTTTTCGTTGTCGCCGTTGACTATTTCCGCGCCGAAAATCATCGCGCCCAATTCGATTCCTTCTCGGTGATGAAGAAAAAAACGATGTTTGAAATGAGCGCAAGCCGCTTTGCTCGAATCCAAAAAGCTGTGAACTTCGATATAGTCCTGCCAACAGCCTCCGTAAGTTTTTCGGCTGATTAGCGCGTGTTGAAGCGGTTTCATAATTTTCACCTTTCCGTTCGCCGCTTTGTTTTTAATTTAGGAATATAAAACCACTCGATTAACTCGCTTTGTCGCGCGCAAATCAATCACGCGCTGATTGCCGCTGCCCGTCCAGAGTCCCGCGCCGGAAGCCAACGCTTCGACGTATGCGCCGTCAATTAAAACGTCAATCTCATCAAGAACAGCAGTAATTTCCGGTTTTTTCGTAGCTTTTTCATTCAAGACTTCAAGCGTGTAGCCGCTGTAACAAACGATGTGCGGGCAATTTTTCGAGCGCAATTCTCGGACGAGAGCGAGCAATCCGTCGGGCTGCGCGAACGGTTCGCCGCCCAAAATAGTTATACCGTCGCGCTCGAAATTTTCGTCGAGCAGCAAATCAGCCAGTCGTCGGGCGGAAATCATCACGCCGCCCGCCGCATCGTGGAGATGCGGGACGTAACAGCCTTTGCACTTCAAAGGGCAAAACTGAAACAAAACTGAGCTGCGTCTGCCCGGTCCTTCGGTCAAAGAATTGTGGTAAAGACCGTTCACGCGGACGCAAACGTCCGTCGCCAATTCTTCGGCTGACGCGGGCTGAGGCGTGATGATTTCGAGCGGTCGAGCGCAGGCAATCGGTTGCGCCGCGCCAAACTGCTCGGTCAAATTAGCGAGCGCGTCCAAATTCAGATCCGCGTTGTCTTCGACCGCCAGCGCGCCTTGCGCCGTGTCAACGATAATCGTCATTTCACGCATCTTTGTTTTCCTTATGCGCCGCCTCTGCTTTTAACGATGGCACGATTTGCGAGCGCGGCGGGCGTTTGATTCGCGTAAATCGCCAGACTGCGGGCGACAAATTCGGCTCTGGAAAATTCTTCGCCCACCGCCTGCGTCCGAATAGCGTCGTGCAGTTTTTCAGTAAAAGCGGGCGAAAGCGTCGTTACTCTAATCGCCTTGACGATGCCGGTCGCGGCTTCGACTAAAATGATTTTGAGCAAAATGCGCTCGGCAGGATTTTCGCACGGCGCGGGGATTTTGCGGTCTTCTTCCGAAACATTCCACCACGAAAAGGCGGAATCAGACCACGGCAATGTTTCGCCGAAGCGATAGAGCAGAAAGACGATTCCGTTTTCGCAGTAAAGACCGAATTCGGCTTCCGCCTCGCGCACGGCTTCGATTTCTTTCGGGTGCAGATTTTTCATCGAAAGCAACAGCGTGTGGTCGCCCGCTTGATAGTTGTATTCGATGGCTTCAGGCAATTCGCTTCTTCCTTCAAAAAGCAGTTTTCCGATGGCGACGATGTGCATAGTTTTTTAAAAAGTTAAAAACAAAACGCGCCGCCCGTTGATGACGAGCGGCGCTGAAAAAATTCGGTTTTTCCGGGAAGAATTATTTTCCCTTAATTTGTCGTTTCACCTGCGGCTGGATGTTGTATTCGCGCGTCTTCTCGTCGCGCGCGGGCTTGCCGAAGACTTGTTTGATGGCTTCGGCGGTTTTCTCGCAACTCGGTCCGGCTATGCCGCCGATGATCGTTTTCATCTCGCCCGTCTCGGCGTTTATTTCAATTTCGATTTCCGGCATATAGTTTTGACTCCTATTGGGTTACTGAACGTCTGTTAATTCCGGCTGGTAAAGCGCGGTTTCGGGAAATATCAGGCGGTAAGCCGCGATCTCGTCCAAATCGTCGTCCGCCTCAATCGCGTCCGTTACCATCCGCGAAATTCGCTCGTCGAGTTCGCTTTCCTCATCCGCGTCCCAGTTGACCGCAACCGCTCGCGTTTTGTCTTCGTCCGGGCGATGACCGATTGCCGAGACGGAATCCGAATAAAAAAGCGCGTCTAAAAACGAACGCGCTTCAGCCGCCGTGTCGCGCACGACTTCGATGATGTGAGCCATAAATTTAGTATTTAATGCGAATCTTTATAGTCGAGCCGACTCGCTCTTTGTGCAGCGTGCCGCGCAGATTGCGGGCGAGTTTTTCCGCCGATTTGAGAATGTAGTTCGAGCTCAGATTAGTCAAAAAAATGCCCTGCATAATATAACGCTGGTCGTATTCGCTGATGACGGGAACGTAACCGTTTTCCGTTTTCTGAAATCCGAGGTCGTTCGACGCGCTGCCGATGAATTTACGGCGCACGACGATCTGCGCCGTTTCGGGTCGGCGGTCGCCTCGATAGCCGTAAAGCGATAATGCTTCGCCTTCTTCCGTCTCCAAGTAACCGCACTCGGAAAGGGCGTTCAAGAGGCACTCGCGGTCTTTGAACGCCGTATCAGTGAACGTCATATATTTGGACATTTTAGGTTTCCACTCCTCTCGAATAAATATCTGCTAAATCCGCTTTTTGTCAGCCGCTTTATTTTTTATTTGTTTTTTGAAACGCCGAGATTCGAGTAAAATTTTAATTCCGAACTCAGGTCGGGCGTTTTCATTTCCAAAGCGCGAGAATTACGGGCAGAGTTTTGATTTAAATTGCTGAAAATAAATATTGATTTGGAAATTAAAAATGAGATGGGTAAAAAATAAAAACGATGACGATTGATTTGAAAAGAGAATTGCTCAGACATTTAGTGGCGACACTAGCCTTTCGCGCGAAAGTCGCAATTTCAGACGCACAACCGGATTTCGCAACCTTCACAATCAATGAAACCATCCGAACGCCGGGCGAAATTCTCGCGCATCTCGGAGATTTGCTGGAAGGATCGCTCCGTTTGATGAAAGGCGAATTTGTCGTTTTAAATTCCGCGCCGCTCGCTTGGAAAGACGAAGTGCGAAGATTTTTCTCTGCCGTCGAAGCATTTGATTCTTTCCTGGCTTCGGATGCGTTGCTCGTTCAACCGATAGAGAAAATCACGCAAGGTCCGATTGCGGACGCTTTAACGCACGTCGGACAAATCGTTATGCTGCGCCGGGCAGCGGGCGATCCGGTAAAAACTGAAAGTTATTTCACTGCTGAAATTGTCTCCGGTAAAATGGGCATCGGTTTCTGAGAGTAATTGGTCAGGATTAACCATCATTGAGCAACCCGAAGAAAATCATTGAGCGTTTTAAACTACATTGAGGAAACAAATCCGCCGGAAGTCCGCGAGCTTTTAACGGCGGCGCATCTTTTCTTGCAGGAAAATTTACCTCCTTTCGCCACCTGCGCGATTAAATGGAGAATTCCCTTCTACACGCTGCGCCGAAATTTGTGTTATTTGAATCGTCATAAAGATCACATCACGCTCGGCTTTCCGCACGGCTACAAACTCGCGCCGCTGCCGGGCGTTCTCTTGGACGAAAACGAAAAATTAAAGCAAATTCGCTATCTCGAAATACGTTCCGTCGAAGATTTGTATTCGGAGACGACGCACCGAATTTTGCACGAGGCAATTATACTCGATGAAGCGATGGCAAAAGTTAAGCGTAAAGTTTACGGTAAAAATAAACGACGCTTTTATTCAAAGTTAGCCCGCTCCTTTTGAAATCGAAACAGATTCTTTTTTCAATTATGAAACCGACAGAGACAGGCAAGCTATACGACAAAATTTCCGCCTGGTGGAACAACAATGAAAATCACTTGACGATTGGCGTTGATTTTCTTCAAAAGGCTTTAAAGTTTTCCGTCGGAAATGGCAAAGCCCTCGACGTTGGCTGCGGAAGCGGCGGAAGAATTATCAATGCATTGCTGGACGCAGGTTTTCAAGTTACGGGAATCGATGTGTCCGAAGCGCAGCTCGAAAATGCCGGGAAGCGATACCCCGATTCGGATTTTATTCTTGCCGACATCTGCGAATGGGAAATCGAGGAGCAATACAATGTCATTATAGCTTGGGACAGCATCTTTCACGTGCCTTATTCAGAACAACGCCCGGTCGTCCAAAAACTCTGCAGCGCCCTGGCGCCGGGCGGCGTAATTCTTTTTACCGCCGGAGGCGTAGATGGACAGATAACCGGCGAGATGCGCGGTCTGAATTTCTACTACAGCTCGCTTGACGAAGAAGAATACCTGAAAGTAATGAAAGAGAACGGATGTAAATGTATTCTGATGGAACGAGACCAGTATCCGGCAGAGCATACGGTTTTTATCGGCGCGAAAGAGCCGATAAAAAGTTAGCCCTTCTTGTTCCGCCGCGCCGTTCGCAGGCAAACTGTAGTGCCGCCAAACCGAATGAAACGAATTCGTCAGTTGCTTCGGCATATTAGATTTCCAAAACTCTCGCGCCGCTTCCGTTTACTGCTTTTCCGACTGTGGCGGAAGTACGGCTGCCTTTGATGTTGTTTTTCGCCCAATCGCGGATTTCGTCAATCTTGGTTTTCATCATCTCGGCGGTCGGCGTAATCGTGCCGATTGCCGCGACGACATCTTTTGTGCAGGCGGCGCGGTTGCCGTCAATAAACGCTTCCAACACCGCGTCTTTGACCGCGCCTTCGATTTCCGCGCCGGAAAATTGTTCCGACTTTTCAGCCAGAACGTCGAGGTCAAAATCTTCCGGCACGAGCGCGCGTTTGGAGAGATGGACGCGGAAGATTTCTTGACGGTCTTCTTCGGTCGGCAAATCAACGAAATGAATATAGGAAAAACGTCCGATGCGGAATTGTTCGGACTCCAAATCGCGCACGTCGTTGGCAGTGGCGAAAACTAGCACGTCGCGGTTGTCCTGCATCCAGTTCAGAAGATATGAAATCGCCCGCGCCGTTTCGCCGCCGTCTGTTTTGCCCGAAGATTTCATTCCCGACACGGCTTTTTCAAATTCGCTGATACCCAAGATTCCTTTGACGGTCGTGGCAATCGAAAGAGCGCGTTTGATTGAAATTGATGCCTGCCCGATGACTCCGCCTCCTTCGCCCATAATCGAGCCGAAATCTAAATCGAGCAGTGCACGATTTGTAATGCTTGAGGCGACTCGCTTGCACAAGTCCTTACCGCAGCCCGGCAGTCCGACGAGCAAAATTCCTTTGCACGGCTCGACGTGTCTGGCTTTGGCTTCGGGCGAAAAAGTGTGCGCTGCTTTTTTCAAAATTTCGCGTAATTGTTGGTAGCCGCCGAGAGAGTTCGCCGGTTCGGGGTGAACGTAAGTCAACGCGGAACTGCCGCGAATGACTTTTTTCTTTTCGTCGAGAATAATCGTGAGCGCGTCTTCGGTTAAGCCGTTGCAGCGAATCGTCGCCTTGGCGATGACGTTCGAGATTTCGTCGTTCGTGAGTCCAAGCAGAGCCTGCACGAGATTGCCGCGCGTCTCTTGAGTTACGTTTGTCGTGATTCCGTTTTTCTCGAACTTTTCAAGCTGAATATCCAGCGCGTTGATAATTTCTTCTTCCTGCGGCAAATCAAGTTCAATCGCTGAGACTTCTTTTTCGAGCGTCTTGATGTCGGGAAAGTTCGGTCCGGCGAACAAAACGGTCGCCTTCGTGGTTTTGAGTTTCCACGCGACTTCCCGCAAAAGCCTGACCAGCACCGGATCTTCCTGACCGTAAGGCGCGATATACGGCGCGAAATCGCACAAAAGGAAGATTCCGGTCTGCTGTTTGGCGATATGTTCGAGCGCGGACATCGGATCTTGCGTCTCGGCAATCGCTTTCGCTTCTTTCAAAGGGACGCCGTTCGCCTTTTCGTCAACGATTTTGACGATGCCGTTGGTGCGGCTCCAGAAGTAAAGCGGTTTTTCGCGGTGTTTTTCTCCGCTGACGAGTTCGAGCAGGCATTCCTTCAGGCGTTCTTCCTCGTAAGTGTTGACGGCGAGCAAGGTGTAGCGCGCCCGGATGAGCGTGTCGAGTTCTTCCAAGAGTTTAGTTTCGCTTGATTGATTTTTCATCTTAGACAATATATTTCTGAAAGTCGGATTGGCTTAAAATTCGAGCGCGTCGAGCTGATTCAAATTCAAAATGCCGATTCGCTTTGACCGTCGCTCAACCGACTCTTGTTTCGCCGCCGTTTGCTCGCCGCTTTCTTTTTCAGCGGGCGGCGTGAAGTTCGTCCCCTGTTGAGCCGGTTTGAAATCAATTACTTTCGCCGTCTCGACGGGTTTTGCCGTTGCCGGCAAATTCGTTTCGGAAACGAGCTTTTGATAAGTCGGGCTGCTCGAAGCGTTCAGCGTCTGCGTGTAAGGCGTTTTTCGGTGGTAGATTTTTTCATTCAGCTTCTCCGAATAACGGCTTTGAGCCAGTGCGAGTGAGCAGTTTTCGACGAGCGGCAAAACTCTTAATTTCGCGCCGCTCCTGCCGTGTTCGCTGATTGCCGAGTAAGTGCCATTCTGATTGTCAATCAGAAAAAGGTTGAAAACTTTGTCGGAATTGACGCTCGGATCGTAATGGAAAAGAAAACATTTTTTGAAAATGACGGGCATAAGATAAGAGCGGCGGTTTTGCCTCGATTACAGTTCGAGCGCGTCGAGTTGTTCGGTTTTCAAGAGTTTTCGGGCGCGTTTTGAAGTGGCGATAATCACTGCGTCAACGGCTTCTTTCATCTCGGCGGCAATGCGGGTTTTCGCGTCGCGGCTGGCGATTTTATTCAGTTCGGCGAGAACTGTCTCGACTTCCGCGTCGCCCGTGAAATTCATCAGCTTGAACCAGCGATACATCTCTCTCGCTTTTTTCGCCGTGCCGCCGGCGACGAATTTGGAATCGTTCAATCGCTCAGCCATTTCCTTGGCGGCTTCGTAAATTTGGCTGTTAAGCTGGTCGAGACCTTCCTTGAGCGGCGAAACGGTCGCTTCCATTTCCTTTTTCACCGCTTCGATTTTGATTTGCCGTATGCGCTCCTTTAATTCCTGCTCGCGCTTCTCGTCTTCATAAGCGGTGTTGACTTTAATTTCGGCAATGTCTTTTTGCGTTTGAATCTCGATAGCGATTTCGGTTTGCGCCTTTCGAGCCGAGTCGGTTTCGAGCTGGAGTTTTGCAGATTTAACCTGCTCGGCACGCATCTCAGAACCCAAAAGTATAACTTTCGGGCGCATCTCGATTCGCATTCCGTCCCGAATCGCGGCGACGGTAGGAACCATTCCCATCGCTCGCATAACCGTGCTGTTTATAAATTCGTCGCGGTCAAACAGTTGGTCTTTCACCGTCGCCGTCAGCCGGTCGGCGGAATCGGTCGCCAGTTGCCTGAATGTTCCGCGCAGGGTTTCGAGAATCTCATCGTAATTTTCAATCACAACAACTTTCGCGCGGGCGAGATTCTCCAGCGCGGCGGCGAATTCTTTTTCAAACGCTTCAAACGCGGTGAAAGGAATCCAGCGGTATTCACTGCTACCCAGCACGGTTTCGCATAAAGCAAAACGAAAACTGTAACGGTCGAGCGAATTGTGCGCCTGCGATGCCGCACGTTGCAGCGGCTTGCGGTAATCGTCGGGCAAAAGTCCCGTTCGCGGCGGGCTGAGATGAACGGCTTGTTCTTTCGGCAGTTCGATGCCGAGTGATTGCCAATCGAGCTGGCGGCTCAAAACTGAAAATCCGGTCGCGTCAATGTTGAGAAAAATTCCCGCCTGCTCGAGCGCGGTTAAATCGAACGGCATCGTCTCGACTTCCGCTGCCGAGATGCCAAGGTGCGCGGCTGCCGTTTCTTTCTTTTGTTCGAGCTTGCTCAAAATCTCGCTCGCCAAATCGGGTATATCACTCATTTCGTTTTGTTCCACGCCGTTTGTTTGATTGTCGGGCGCGGCGGTGTGATTATCGGGAGGTGCCGGTGTTGCCGTGCCGAACATTGCCCATATATCGTTTGCCAGTTGTTCGCCGTTCAAAGAAGTGTTTGTTGATTGATTCATAATTTTTTAATAAATTACGCACCTTCACTTGCCGCTTTCGTTTTTCTGAAATCCGAATATGCAGGCTGTAATTTCGCGTGTAAATTTTTACGCCGAATCAATTCTTCAGTAGAAAAAGCCGGATAAAATGCTAAGTAATATTTGATTTATTTGAACCGGTAGATTTAACGTAGGACGTAGATAATTCTGCATAAAACGAACACATTTCGGCAGAATATAAAGTCAAGCTGCGCCCGGAACATTGGTTTGAGGATAGTTTATAACCTGTTCGTGGGGTGTTTAATTTATGAAGAAAGTAGAAGTCGTTTCGCACAACCCTCGCTGGCGAAATGCTTTTGAAGCGGAAGCAAAACATATCGGCGACGCTCTCGGCGAAAATGTCCTAGCCATCCACCATATCGGCAGCACAGCCATTCCGAATATATACGCAAAGCCCGTCATTGATTTGTTAATTGAGGTCAGAGATATTACTAAAGTAGATGAGCGGAGTTCAGCTATGGAGTCACTTGGTTATGAAGTGATGGGTGAGTTCGGCATCCCCGGTCGCCGCTACTTTCGCAAGGATAATCAGGAAGGAATCAGAACATATCAGATTCACTCGTTTGAGAATGGCTCGGCGCAGGTAAAGCGTCACTTAGCGTTCCGCGACTATATGATTGCTCACCCCGAAGCGGCGCGAAAATACAGTGAATTAAAGATAAAATTGGCTAAAGAACACTCGCAGAATATGGACGGATATATAGACGGCAAGAGCGGCTTCATCGAAGAAATCGACCGAAAGGCGTTACGGTGGCATCCTTCACAGACTGATTAGCAGTCGGTAGCCTAGCGTGTGGAAAATTTAAAATTTCTCTTTTAATTTGAGACTCTCGCGTTTTCGCTTAAAACAGGCTCGGTTGCGCTTCCAGCGATTTCTCCGAAGGTTTGACGGAAGATTTTCCGCACACATTCTCAAAGATATTTTTCGCTAAAGCGGAATATCGTTCTTTATCATTAAACGATGCGTCGTCGTCCGGCTTGTTTTTCACCGGCGAGAACATCGCGGCGTGCTTTGCCTCGTCTTGCCGATTAATGTTGCGCGCGGTTTCTTCGCGGTAAATCAGACAGGTCTGCACTGCCAAAATCGCTTTGAGCCAGACTTTTAGTTTTCCGTGTCTTTCAATCACTTCAGCCGGGCACCGGGTGATTTTCTCGACTTCTTCGGCGAGTTCCCGGCAAGCGAGTTTTATCCGGTCATTTGTTTCAGTTGTGTTGATCCATTCCGGCATCCGCCGGGCAAAATCAACCAGATAGAAAAGGCACGTTTGAAGGGCGTCTTCCTGCCGGAGTTTCGCATCCGGCTCGAATTCCCTGCCCGCTCGCCGGATTTCTTCGTCAAGCTGCGAAGCGCACCAGCCGGCAGGCGGAGGCGGCTCTTTGCGCTCAAGAGCGGCGATGAGTTTCCGGTAAATTTCGTCGGTCGTAAAAATACCGACGCTCGATTCTACAGCTTCATTTTCTTTTTGACTTGCGCTTTCGTTGTTTTGAAGCATCACCTTTCTTATCTGCCGCTAAACTTACGGCTTGTTCGATTTTTTCCGGTGTCGTGTAAATCGAGCGGCTCGTCCCCGATTCCAGATCGAAGTAACTTGCAAACCGCCTTAGTGAATTTGTCAGCAGAAGCGCGGACAGCATTTCGTTCATTTCGACGGCGACGCGCTGATTGACGTTCAGGCTTTGCTCGCCGAGACGGATTCGCTCGGCGCAGGTAATCGCGTCGTTTGTTTGTGGTTGGCTGCGGGTTTTTCTTTCGCCTGCGCGCAAAAGGTCGGGATGTTGTAGGCTCGGCGCGGGCAAAAGGGAGAGAATCGGAGACTTTCGCGCCGATTCGCAGATTTCTTTTTCGTTCAAGCGATTGCCGATTAAAACTTGTCCGGTGTCGCGCCCGTTGCCGCCGTCAATCCACCAGACGCGCGTGCTGGAACTGTCGTAGCTTCGCTCGCCGTAGAATTTTAATGCTTCGTGCATCTGAAGGCGCGCCAGATGATTGTCAACGCAGCCGACGATAATTGTCAGCTTGTTTGAGTTGGAGGATTGAACCGTCCAATCGTCGTTTTTGCTTTGCAAAAGCGCCGGACGAAAACCTTCTTTGACGAAACCGACTTCGATTCCCCAAGCCCGGCTCACTCGTCCGGCGAGCGTTTCGGCTTTGTTCAAACCTATTTCGGCGAAACAAAAATTACTGCGCGGAATGTTGCCCGTCTCTACGCTGTCGGGGTCAACGATGACGATTTTTGCTGCTTTGCCGAGCGTCTTTAATTCAAAAGCGAGACGGGCGAGATTCATCGCCATAAAACTGCCCGTGCCGCCCGCGCCGACGAG
>CAXTMQ010000077.1:1730-16485 GCA_964245305.1 uncultured Pyrinomonadaceae bacterium | reverse complement strand
TCGACCGAATCGTAAGCGTTCGTGTTGTAAACAATCGGCAAATTCAACCCTTTCTGCGCGGCGAGAAAAATTGCCCGCGCCATCTGCGGCGCGAAATGCGTCGGCGAAACGAAACCGATATTATGACAGCCGCGCGTTTGCAAGCCGAGCATTATTTCGGCAAGCCGTTCGTGCGTAATTTCGTTTTTCTTCTGTGTTTTCCACGTCTGCGAGATTTGAAAATTCTGGCAGTAAACGCAGCGCAGATTGCAGTTGCCGAAAAAAATGTTTCCCGCGCCGTTCGTCCCCGACAAAACAGGTTCTTCGCCGAAATGCGCCGTGTAAGATGAGACAATCGGCAAGCGTCCCGAATAACACGCCGCGATTTCGTCGTTCAGGCGATTATTTCCGCAATCTTTCGGGCAAATCATGCAGCTTTCGAGTAATTTTTCGAGTTTTATAACTCTGTCTTCAAGCTCGCCCGTTTGATAAAGTTTTAGAAAATTCGGCAACATAGATTTAATGGTTAATGGTTAATGCTGAATGGTTAATATAAAACTCTTCATTTACGATTCAGCATTAATCTTTCGTTTTCTCTAAATTTTCGTCAATAATTTTCGTATAGCGGCTGATGATTTCGCGCGGCGCGACGGTTTTGGCGAGCTTCCAGGTAAAATCCATTTCGGCGCGGATCGTCGCCGTCGCCAATCTCGTTTCGCGCACCATCAGCATACTGCCCCAGAATAAAAACATAATCCCGACGATGCCGACCGGAATCGGAATCCAGCGATACGACGTAAAAAACGCGGCGATGGCAATCGTCACGCTCGTCAAAACGAACCAGCCGATGCTGTAATAAAAAACGCTCAAAGCCCTTTGCAAAATCCGCGAACGGCTCGTTACTTTGTCGAGCAGACCGACGACCGTATCGAGCCGCAAATCATAAAGCGGAATGCTTTCCTTGTCGGTCGCCGTAATCAAATCGCTCAAACGGCGTTCGAGTTCGCGGGCGCGATCAATCACGCGACCGAGCCGCGCCGAAGTCGAAAGCACCAGCGAGCCCGCCGCCGAAATCAGCAGCGTCGGCGTAACCATCGCCGTCAAAAATTCGATGGTCGAATTGAGCGCGTTCGGATTGACGTTGATTATATCGGAAGCCATTTTGATTTGGGATTTTGGATTTCGGAATCGCGCATTTCGCCTGTTTCATCTTAAAATTAAATCGTATGACTGAAAATACGAAAGCGCAAGGCGCGGTCAAAATTCTCGCGCACGAAAGCGAAATCTTAAAAAACAATCCGCTCGGCGATAAATTCGTTCGGGATTTATACGTTTATTTGCCGCCGAATTACGATGAAAGCGATAAAAAATTTCCGGTCGTTTATTGTCTTTCCGGCTTTACGGGACGCGGCAAAATGCTTCTCAACGACAACGCCTTCGCGCCGAATCTCGCCGAGCGAATGGACAAATTAATCGCCGCCGAAACGATCAAACCGATGATTGTCGTGATGCCCGACTGTTTTACATATTACGGCGGCTCGCAGTATCTGAATTCGACGGCGACCGGAAATTACGAAGATTATTTGACGACCGAAATCGTGCCGTTCGTTGATGAAAATTTCCGCACGATCAACGATAAAAATTCCCGCGCCGTGATGGGAAAATCTTCGGGCGGTTACGGCGCGTTGATTTTAGCGATGCGTCACGCCGATTTGTTCGCGCTCGCCTGTTCGATCAGCGGTGACGCATATTTCGAGCATTGTTATTTGCCCGATTTTCCGAAAGCGTTTCGCGCCATTAAAACGAATCCGAAACAATTCGTCGAAAAGTTTTACGACGAATTTGCGAAAAAAGGAAAAGACGATTTTTCCGGCTTAAACATCATCGGAATGAGCGCGTGTTATTCGTCGAACGGCGCGGATTTCGATTTGCCTTTCGATTCGGAAACAGGCGAAATTCGCGCCGACATTTGGGAAAAATGGCTCGCCCACGATCCGGTCAGGCTTGTGGAAAAGTCTGTGGAAAACTTGAAAAGCTTGAAATTATTATTTCTCGATGCCGGAGCGCGCGACGAATTCGCGCTCGATTTGGGCGCGAGAATTTTGAGCAAAAAACTTAAAGAATTCGACGTTCCGCACATTCACGAAGAATTCGACGACGGGCATTTTAATATTTCCTATCGCTATAATCGTTCGCTCAAATTGATTTCGCAAAATATCGCCGATGAATAATTCTGTTCCAGAAAATCGCGTCAAGATTGTCAGCTTAAATGTCAACATCTGTAATCACGAAACGGCGATTGAAAAAGTTGCCGAACTCGTCGAAAAGCAGAACGGCGGTTACGTCTGTTTTTCGACCGTGCATATGATTATGGAATCGTTTGACAATCCCGAATACGCGCGAAAAGTCAATGCGGCGGATTTCGTGATTCCCGACGGAATGCCGCTCGTTTGGATGGAAAAATTGCAGGGCGAAAATGGCGCGGCGCGCGTCCGCGCCAACGATTTGATGATTCAGCTTTGTGCCTTTGCGGAAAAAAATGATTTGAGCGTCGGCTTTTACGGCGGCAAGCAAACGGTGATTGACGCAATTTTGGAACGCGCTCGAAAAGATTTTCCGAACTTGAAAATCGCCTACGTTTTTTCGCCGCCGTTTCGTCCCTTGACCGCAACCGAAGATGCGGAAATCACGGCGGAAATCAACGCGAAAAAGCCCGACATTTTATTTATGGGTTTGGGCTGTCCGAAACAGGAAAATTGGATGTCGGCGCATAAAGATAAATTAAAATCCGTGATGCTCGGTGTCGGCGCGTCGTTCGATTTTTTCGCCGGCAACGTCAAAGAATCGCCCGAATGGTTAGGCAAATTGGGACTCGAATGGCTGTTTCGTCTGACGCAGGAACCAAAAAGGCTTTGGCGCAGATATTTGATTCTCAACCCGCGTTTCGTATGGCAGGCGACCAAGCAATTAATCAAATCAAGAAGCTAGATAACCTTTCGCCAATTCGACGAATTTTTTTACCTGTTCTTCAATCCAAAAATCATTTTCATTTAATTCCCGCGCCATAATTTCTGCCGCTCGCGGCGCGATTTCAATCGCTCGTTTCGCGTCAATAAATAAAATGCGAGTTCGCCTTGCCAGCGCGTCTTCAAGCGTTCGCGCCATTTCAAAGCGCGTCGCCCAAACGATTTCCGCCGCGCAAACCGGCAAATCTTCGTGTAGTTTTTCGGCTAAAGCAGGATTTTCATCAATTAAGCGGTGAATTTTTTCCGCATTTGCGCCGTAAATTTTCAAATCGCCGAGTCGTTCGGATGTCTCGCAGTAACCGTCGAGTTTCAAGTTTTCCGTCGCGCATTTTTTCTGAGGAAAATCGAATTTTTCGACGGCGCGATTAATTGCGTCTTCCGCCATTTTTCGGTAAGTCGTCCATTTTCCGCCAGTGATCGTCAGCAGATTCGCGTCGTCGAATTCGATTGTAAAATCGCGCGAAATGGCAACGGTGCTTTTCGCATCGGAAGATTTGACGAGCGGGCGAATACCGACGAAAATGCTTTTAATATCGGCTCGCGTCGGCGTTTTTTGCAGGTATTTTCCGGCGGTCTCGAGAATAAATTCGATTTCCGATTCAAAGGCTTTCGGTTCTAACTCTGCTGCGTCAACCGGTGTGTCGGTCGTGCCGACGAGGGTTTTGCCGTGCCACGGAATCGCAAACAAAACGCGCCCGTCGGCAGTTTTCGGAATCATCAAAGCATTTTCCGACGGCAGAAATCGTTCGTCGAAAACAAGATGAATTCCCTGACTCGGCGCGATTATTTTTTGCGCCGACGCATCGGACATTTCGCGCACCGCATCGCAAAACGCTCCGGTCGCGTTAATTACCGATTTTGTTTTTACCGTAAAAATTTCGCCGGTTTCCGCGTCGTGAAAAATCACGCCGTTTATTTTATTTTCGGGCGTTTTCGTCAGGCGAAAAACCCGCGCGTAATTTAACATCGCCGCGCCCTGTTCGGCAGCGGTTTTCGCTAAATCAATCAAAAGCCGCGCGTCGTCAAACTGCCCGTCAAAATACAAAATTCCGCCGCGCAGATTTTCAGTTTTTACATTCGGCAGCCGCCGGATCGTTTCCGTTTTTGAAAGAATTTTGGACTTGCCGAAGTTAAATCCGCCTGCCAGCAAATCGTAAATTTTCAAGCCCGCGCCATAGAAAAATTTTTCCCGAAGGCTGTAACAGGGAACGATGAAAGATTGTTTTCTGACGACGTGCGGCGCGTTATTGATTAAAATTCCGCGCTCTTTTAACGCTTCGCGGACAAGCGAAAAATTTCGCTGCGCTAAGTAGCGAACGCCGCCGTGAACTAATTTCGTCGAACGGCTCGAAGTTCCCTTGCCGAAATCGCTTTGTTCAAGCAGAAGAACATCGAAACCGCGCGAAGCCGCGTCAAGAGCGCAGCCCACGCCCGTCGCGCCGCCGCCGATGACGACGAAATCCCATTCTTTTTCGCGCTTTCTCACGCGATTGAGCATTTCCGTCCGATTCATAAAATTAACCGCGGATAAACGCGAGATGGACGCAGATTTAATTTAATAAAATCATCTGCGTCCATCTCGCGTTTATCTGCGGTTAGAAATATTTGTTTTATCTTTCACCGCGTTCGATTTCGACTTCAGTTTCGAGTTTGACCGCTAAACGTCTCGCGCCGGGTTGATCGAAAGTTTCAATCCAACGCAAAGATTCGTCCAAAACGCGCAGTTGAAATTCTTTCTGATGCGGCAAACCGACGACGCTTCCGATTTCGCCGTCGTAATAAGCGGCACGCGGCGGGCGCGTCAAATCGGTAATCGCGCGGTCAACCGAAAGCATCATCGTCGGCACGTTCGCCAATTCCAGAGCGCGGGCAATGATAGCGAGATTTTGATGACACAAACGCGATGCCGGAACGAACAAAGCCGCCTGCACTTCGTAGCGCGCGACACGTTCAGCGAGACGCGGCGCGAGTTCGTCGGCGACAAGCCGCGCGTTCGGAATCCAACTGCTGACGCTCCACCAGACATTATTTAATCGCCCGATGACCGCGTTCGCCTCGTATTCGAGCAGCCGTTCGATGGGAATCTGCGCGTTGCGGTCTTGTCGAACATTTCCCGCATCATAACCGCGAGCCGCGTAAATCAAATCTTCGGCTTCGACTTCAATCGGAATTTCGCGGAACGTCGCGTCGCCGTCTCTCGATTCCGTATCGAACGCTTCCGTACCGTCAATATACGCGCCTGCCGACGAAATCAATGCCAGATTGAGCATCGGCAGAGAGCGGCGCATTGCCGTGAACGGCGTGTTCGTGTTTTCGACGAACGGATAATTCGTCAAATCGTTGTTCGTCCGCCAGTTGCGAAAACGTCCTGAAAATTCGCCCCGATTTTCAATAACCGCTAATTCGCGCGTCGGCTTAATGCGCGGCGCGATTCCCAAGCGACGTTCGATGTTTTCCCGAATTGTATTCAACATAATAATTTTTTCTATGAAATTTCATCGTTTCCCGCGCGACCGGCGAGCAGAAAAAATATAACAACGGCGGAAAGCATCGCCGCGCTTAAAATTGTAACCGAATAACCGTGCAAATCGTTAAAGGCGACGCGCAAAGGATCGCCTAAAGCGACTTCATCAATCGGTCGCCCGATTTGCTCGCGCAAATTATGCAGACGCGCGGCGATGAAAAATTGCCCGAACGCGCAGGCGGCGGTCAGCAAAAGCAAAAAACTCTGCTCGATCCAAATTTTAACGCGATTAACGCCGCGCCGCGCCGCAAAAGAACTTGCCAGCAAAATCAAACCGATGATAAAGCCGCTGTAATTGACAATCGCCAATGTTCGATTAACTAACGACCCGGCAAGCTCGCGCGAAGGCAAAACGGCAAAGGCTGAAGGCGCGACGGCGAAGCTGAAAAACAAAGCCGCGCCGAGCCATATCCCGATTAAAAAAGTTCTGCCGCGGGCGATGAATTTCATCGGTTTGAAACAATTTGCATTATGAAGTTTTTCAGTCGAAAGAACAAATTCACCCGCGGCATCCGCGCAAAATACGCCGCAAAATTATTTTTCCCTTGCGTTCGTCGCAAATTTTGTTGCATACTTTAAGATGTCAAACAGAGTTTTTCGCTTGAAAAACTGTTTACTCGCCATCGCTCTGAATCATTAATAAATTCGTCTGCATTATGAACGCGATTAAAAACCGAAGCGTTTACATAACGTGTCTTATATCTATTACTGCGGCGACCGCCGCTTCGCTTTTATGGTCGGTCGGCGATAAAGTTCTTGGCTTTATCAAATATCTCGTTCTGCCGCCGGATACGAATTTTTTTCTCTGGTGGAAACTTCTGATCGTCATTTGCGTCGGGTTAACGGCGGGATTTTTCACCGATAAATACAGTTTAAAAAAGGTTCTTCCAACCGCGCTCGGAATTTTAATTGTCTGGTTCGGCGCGAGCATCATAGCAAACAAAATCTTCAATCTGAGTCTGGTTATTATTCCGTCTTCGATCACAATCCTGCTGACGATTTTTGCCGTCCACGCTAAAAAATTATGGCTGATTGATTCGGCTTTGACCGAAAAACTCGTCGCTTTGGCTTCGACCGGACATCTTTTGGAAGGACAATCGGCGGAACTCAGAATCGAAAGCGGTTTGCGTCTTTTAGAAACGCTTCTGCCTTTGTCGGAAGCGATTGTTTTTCGCAGAACGATTGACAAAACACTCGTTCCGGTCGGTCGGGCGCGCAACGGCAACACGATTGATTCGACGATTGAAAGACACGCTTCGTGGCGCGAAAACGTAGATTTGTGCGAAGAATCTTTGAAGCGCGGCGAAACAATCGTTCAGCCAATCGAAGATAGAAAAGGCGCGGCGCGCATTGCGCTTCCGCTTGTTTACGACGATTCGACGGTCGGCGTTTTATTCGTGCAGGTCAATCAAAATTTTGAAACGGACGACCGCGCGATGCTCGAAGCGTTCAGCGGACAGCTCGCCAGAAATTTTCAGCGCAAAGAATTGCGCGGAAAACAATTGCCGCACCAAACCTGGTGGAATTCCTTTTCGAGCTATTCGGCGGAGAATCGGCTCGACGTGATCAGCTTGATTCAAGGCATTATCAAAGAACAGTCGTTCAGCGCGATGGCGAGTTCGTATCTGAAAGAAGCGCACGCCATCGCCTATCTCGACGGCACGATTGCCTATCTGAACCGTCAGATGCGGCGGCTGACCAATTTGAGCGTTCACGAGCTTTACGAAACGGATATTTTCAGTCTTTTAGAGCATTTCAAAACCGAAGTTTTTAACGAACCGCGCCTTGCCGTTCGGCGCGTTCTGCAAACGGGCGATACTTTTAAGAGCGAACTTTATTTTCCCGAAACCGACAAAACGCTCGATATGCAAATCTCGCTCGTCAAAGTTCCGATGGACGACGCTTCGATTCACGAATCGAACGTGCCGCTCAAACCGGCGTGTTTTCTGATTACGTTCCGCGACATTTCCGCCGTTAAAGAAAACGAACGCCTGCGAAGCGATATGGCGGGCTTGATGTCGCACGAGCTTCGCACGCCGATTACTTCGATCAGCGGTTTTGCGGAAATTCTGCTGGCGGATGAAACGATGTCCGAAGATTCGCTCGAATTTTTAACGATTATCTCGAACGAATCACAGCGTTTGTCGAAGATGCTGACGACGTTTCTATCGGTTTCCAATCTCGAACAATCCGACAAACAGGAAGTTTCCAAAACGCCGGTCAAACTCGATACGGTCGTTCACGAAGTCATCGGCGATTTACAGGAAAACGCCAAACGCAAACGCATTCGTCTGGTCGAACAGCCGAACAAACATCTGCCGCCGATTGCCGCCGATAAAAGTCTGATTACAAAGGCGATTTCGCATCTCGTTGACAACGCGATCCGCTATAGCCCCGAACGCACGAGCGTGATTATTTCGACGCTTCTGGAATCGGATTTTCTGCGCGTCGTCGTCGAAGATCGCGGCTACGGCATTCCGACCGGCGATCAGGACAAAATCTGGCAAAAATTTTACCGCGTCGCCCGCGACGGACAGGACAAAGAAGAAGAATCAACCGGACTCGGATTGTCTCTGGTCAAAGAAATCGTCGAACAACACGGCGGCGCGGTCGAAGTCGAATCGGAAATCGGCAACGGCTCGAAATTCAGTTTTACCCTGCCGCGCCTGTAAAAATTTTTAGCCGCGAAAAACACGAATGGACACGAATAAATTTATTCGTGTCCATTCGTGTTTTTCGCGGCTAACTTCTTTTTGATTTTACAATTTCAAAGTCTTCAAATACTCTCGAAAATCCGCGCCTAAATCTTCGCGTTTGAGGGCGAATTCGACTGTCGCAATCAGAAAACCGAGTTTGTCGCCCGCGTCGTGGCGCGTTCCTTCAAATTTGACGGCGTAGAAAGGTTTGCCTTCGTCGAGCAAAAGGCGCATCGCGTCGGCGACCTGAATTTCGCCGCCCGCGCCCGGCTCGACTCGTTCAATCGCGCCGAATAAATCGGGCGTGAAAATATATCGTCCGATGACCGCCATATCCGAAGGCGCTTCCTCAAACTTCGGTTTTTCGACGACCGATTTAATTTTATAGACATTTTCTTCGACTTCTTCCGCGTCAATCACGCCGAAGCGCGAAATCGCTTCGCCTTCGATTTGCATCGTCGCCATCACCGGCGTGTTGTAGCGTTCGTAAACGTCAATCAACTGTTTGAGCGCGGGCGTTTCCGAATCCATCACGTCGTCGGCGAGCAGAACGGCGAACGCTTCGTCGCCGACAAAATCCTTCGCCTGCAAAATCGCGTGTCCCAAACCGAGTGCTTGCCGCTGGCGCGTATATGTGATTTTGGCAATGTCGGAGACGGCGCGAACAAGATTGAACATCTCGGTTTTATTGCGTTCCTGCAAAACCTGTTCGAGTTCAAACGAAATGTCGAAATGATTTTCAATCGCCGTTTTGTCGCGTCCGGTAATAATCAAAATTGATTCGATGCCCGAAGCGACGGCTTCTTCGACCGAATACTGAATCAGCGGTTTATCAACCAGCGGCAGCATCTCTTTCGGCGAGGCTTTCGTCGCGGGCAGAAATCTCGTTCCCAATCCGGCAGCGGGAAAAACGGCTTTGCGAATTTTGTTTGACATAAAAATTTGATTTAATTGAAATTTATTTCGTCGAACGAAGCGATTATTTTATCACAGAGGTTTTTAAAATGCTTGACTTACATTTTGTCAGATACAATTTAGATGCGGTGAAAATTGCTTTACAAAATCGCAATTTTCCAACCGAAAATTTGGAAGAGTTTTTGAAAGAATTTGCTGAGTATGAGTCTATGCGTCGGCAGGTAATTAGTCAGTCCGATGAGATTAATCAAATCTGTAATTCAGCCAGCAAAAAAATCGGTGATCTGATCAAAGCCGGAAAGAAGGAACAAGCTGAGGAAGAAAAATCAGTAGTTTTAGATTTAAAGGCTAATCAAAAAAAGCTCGAAATAAAGCGTAAAAAAGTTGAAATTGCGATGCGCGACCTGCTCGCTGTTCTGCCAAACATTCCGGCGAGCGATGTTCCCGTCGGCGCGGACGAATCGGCAAATGTCGAAATTAGAAAATGGGGCGAGCCGAAAATTTTCGATTTTGAACCGAAAGATCACGTTGATTTGGGCGAAAATTTAGGCATTCTGGATTTGGAACGCGCGACGAAAATTACGGGTTCGCGCTTTGCGATCTTGAACGGCGCGGGCGCGAGACTCGAACGCGCGCTCGTCAATTTTATGCTCGACGTTCATACGACCGAACACGGCTATACCGAAACTTTGCCGCCGTTTTTGGTCAATCAAGACGCGCTTTTCGGAACCGGACAACTGCCGAAATTTGAGAACGATTTATTTAAATTAACCGATGAGCGCAGCTTTTATTTGATCCCGACCGCCGAAGTTCCCGTCACGAATTATCACAGCGAGGAAATTTTGGACGCGAAGGATTTGCCGAAATATTATACGGCTTACACGCCTTGTTTTCGGTCGGAAGCCGGAAGCTACGGGCGCGACACGCGCGGTTTGATTCGCCAGCATCAATTTGAAAAAGTCGAGCTTGTAAAATTGAGTTTGCCGGAAAATTCAACGGAAGAACACGAAAAATTAACGCAGAACGCGGAACGAATTTTACAGCTTCTCGGTTTGCCGTATCGCACGGTCGTTTTATCAACGGGCGATATGGGATTTGGCGCGATGAAGACTTATGACATCGAAGTTTGGCTGCCGAGCCAGAAAACTTACCGCGAAATTTCAAGCTGTTCCGACTGCGGCGATTTTCAAGCCCGTCGAATGAATCTGCGTTTCCGTCGCGCGGGCGGCGCGAAACCCGAATTCGTTCACACGCTCAACGGTTCGGGTTTAGCCGTCGGGCGAACGTGGATTGCGATTTTGGAAAATTACCAGCAGGCTGACGGCTCGATTTTGATTCCCGAAATTCTACAGCAATATATGAACGGCTTGACGAAAATCGGTTAAAAAGCAAAGGCGCGACAAAATGGATTTTGTCGCGCCTTTGCTTTTTGTTTGCAAACCAATTATTTCATTTTTGCGATCACATCATCAGTAAACGCTTTCTGCGCTTCGCCGACTACTTGTTTGGCGGTGTCAATCGCTTCCTGCGCGGTCGTCTGAATTTTATCAACCGCGTTGTCGCGCATTTCGCCGAAATAACCATTTTCCGCCTTTGTTAAAGGAATCGCCATTCCGACCGCCGCACCGATTGCCAATGCCGCCGCGCCGACGACCAAAGGATTTTCCTCGATGTAATAATCGTAATTCGTTTTGACGTGACCGCCTAAATCGCCCGCTTTATCGTATGCGAAACCGGCGGCGTTGCTCGCGCCTTTGTAAGTTTTCCCAGCCGCTTTGCCGACGCTTTCATACGCCGTTCCAGCCGCGCTCGAAACACTTTCGTAAGCCGAATTCGCAGTTTCGGCGATTCTGCCGCGCGTCTCTTGCGGTTCATTAATTTCCGCTTCGCCGGATTTCAAATCGCTTCGTTTATCGCCGGCAAATCTAACCTCGTCGGCATCGAAATCGTTTTTATAATCCGGCGCGTAATTATCGTCAGCGTGATAACTCATCACATTGATTTTGCCCAAATCATAGCTTTCGTCTTGACGATTTTTTGCGCGTTTTTTCTTTTTACCGGCTAAGCTGTTCGCCACTAACGCGCCGATTCCGAGACCGATGACGCTTAAAATCCAGGGATTTTCCCGCGTCGTTTTCACGACAGCGGATTTATTGATTTTTCTCATACCTTTGTTGACGACGTTCGCAAAATCTTCGGCTTTTTGCGAAACGGTTTGTTTGACCGTTTCGACCGCGCCGCCGATTTGTTCGGAAACTTGTTCCTTAACCTGTTCCGTAATGTTCGCAACGCTCAAACGATCCTGAATTTGATCAATCGTTTTGCTCATTTCGCGCCGCGTTTCGATGATTTGCCCGCGAATCGCTTCGGTTTCGTCAGCCGTTTCATCCGTTTCATCTTTCGCGCCCGGCGCGTCGGCGCGTTCTCCGATTTCGAGTATTTGATTTTGGTCTTCGTCAATGCGCGTTAATTGTTCGTTCGGTTTTTCATTGACAGTTTCGTCCGAGTTTCCGAAAATTTTCAGTTCACTTGATTTTTCAGCCATTGCGCGTCCTCCTTCAATGTTTCGACAGTTTGTTGCGGCGTTAAGCTCGTTTGTTTAAGCGATTTAAGAGCCGATGAAATAAGCGCGGACGCGACGATTCCGACAATCGCGCCGACGATCAAAGCCGCCGCCCAAGGCGGAACGAACAATGCCAGACCGATAATCGCCGCCGCCAGAATCGCCAGCAAAGCCGCGTAACCGATTGCGCCGCCAACCACCAAAAACCCGACATTTTTACCGATAACGGTCGCCTTCTGAGTCATTTCAACCTGCGCCAGCGCGACTTCCTGCCGCACGAGCGCGCTCGTTTCCGTCGCCAACTCGGAAAACAGATCGCCGAGCGAAGGGTCTTCTTTAACCGTTCTCTGCGCTATTTGTTGTGCCATAAAATTCTCCTTTTTGTCTTTGCCCGAAAATTAAAATCAATTGTTTTTTCTCGTCGCCGAGCTTTTCAGAAAACGCGCCGCTAAAACTCCGAGCGCGAAAGCCGCGCCGACGAATAATGCCGGATTGCGCCGCGCGAATGTTTCAACATCATTGATAATTTCCGTAATTTCCCTGTCTTCGACGTAGCCGGAAATTTTTTCGATCTGGTCAGCCAGATTATTGCCGTAGCCGCCGGCGAGCGCGGCGATTTGATTTTCTTTGTCGTGGTTAAGATTTTCGCCGATTTGCCGCACGGTTTCCGCAATTCCCGTGATGCCCGCCGCCAAACCGGTGCGCTGTTCGTCAACGATTGAAGTCGCCGTTTCCTTTACTTTTCCTATCGCCTGCCCGACGATTTTCTCGGTCGAATTTTTCGCGCGATTATAAGTATCGTCCGGCGTTTGCTTTTCCGATTTCTGCCGCGATGCCGTTTCCGAATTAGTCGCTTTGAAATTTTCTTCTTTTGCTTTTTTCGCCGAAGCCGCGCCGCTCGATTCGCCGGTTTGATTGATTTCTGAATTTATTTTTTCGTCTGCCATAACTATCACCTTTTTGAAAATTTTATGTCTATAATATTTTACGATTTCTTTTCGTTCGGTATTTAACCAAACAAACATTCGTATTTTTTACGTTTTCATCTTTCGGGCTTTTGCAAAATTTATTCCAATCGCGGAATTGTTCGCAATTTTAAAGAATTACAAATCGTCTTATCGAAATTTTTGAAAAACTGTATGAAAATGCGACGCAATTTTTTGCCAAAAATTGGTGTTCCACTCACAAAATTTAAGAACGAACTCTCGTTTTCACCTGTCTACTCTTCACCATCAACTATTGGCTGTAAAAAAGTGAACAGAACTTTTTTACCGGCGAACATTTCGATCCGCGATAAATTCCGCGTTTCCCGATTTTATGCAAAGCAATGCCGGTGCATAATAAATTTCGTATAGTTTTTTTGATTGAGTTTTATGCTGATTTCCGAATTCGATTTCGACTTGCCCGACGAGTTGATTGCCCAGAATCCTTTGGAAAACCGCGCCGATTCCCGAATGCTTTTCGTTGACCGCGCCGCGAAAAATTTCCGCGACGACCGTTTTTTCGATTTTCCGAAGTTTCTGCAAAAAGGCGACGTTTTGGTTCTTAACAACACGAAGGTTTTTCCGGCGCGTCTGCTCGGCGCAAGCGAAACCGGCGCGAAAGTCGAACTTTTTTTGGCGCGCAAACTGGAAAATAAAACTTGGGAAACTCTGGCGCGTCCGGCGCGACGTTTAAAAATCGGCAAACTAATCTTTTTCAACGAAGATTTAACCGCGCGGGTTTTGGAAAGAACCTCTGAAGGTCGCGTTATCGTCGAATTTGAAGCCGACGAAAATTTCGATGAAATTTTAGATCGAATAGGTCAAACACCTTTGCCGCCGTATATTCGGCGCGAAGGAAAAACGCTCGACGGCGACGATAAAAATCGTTATCAAACCGTTTTCGCCAAAAACCGCGGCGCGATTGCCGCGCCGACTGCCGGACTGCATTTCACGCCGGAAATTTTATCGGAGATCGAATCGCGCGGCGCGATTATCACCGAAATCACTCTGCACGTCGGTTACGGCACATTCGAGCCGGTGCGCGTTTCCGATCTTTCCGAACATCGAGTTCTGCCCGAACGCGGCGAAATTCCAACGAAAACTGTCGAAATTTTGAACGAAGCGCGAGCGGAAAATCGTCGAATAATCGCCGTCGGAACGACGACGACCAGAGCGTTGGAGTCTTCGATTAATGAAAACGGCACAATCGCCGCCGGAAACTTTTCCGCCACGCTGACAATTACGCCCGAATATAAATTCAAAGCGATTAATGGGCTTTTGACCAATTTTCATCTGCCGCAATCTTCGCTGCTCGTGCTGGTTTCGACGTTCGCGGGTTTCGATTTGACGATGAAAGCGTATCAACACGCTGTCGCCGCGCGTTATCGTTTTTACAGTTACGGTGACTGTATGTTAATTATTTAAAAAATCGGTCTTTGGTTTTTTGTCTTTGGTCTTGGAATTTTCACTCAGTCCGAATCGTGAAACCAAAGACTAAAGACCAAAGACTAACGACCAAAGACCGTATGGCAGTCTTCCAATCAATTCTTAATTTCTTCGCGCCGCCGCTGATTGACGAGCCGGAATCAATCGTTCCCGCGCCGCCGACCGTTTATGAAATCCGACCTTTGACCGACAAGCATTTGAAGGAAGTTTTAAAGTTAAATCTGCGCTGTTTCAAAGCGGGCGAAAATTATACGAAATACACATTTTCATATCTTCTAGGCGAACCGAAAACTTTGAGCTATCGCATTGTTACGCCGACCGATCAAATGGTCGCTTTTCTGTTCGTAATGACGAATGCAAACGGCGCGGGACATATCACGACCATCGGAGTCGCGCCCGAACACCGCCGTCGCGGTCTCGCCGTCAAACTTCTCAAACATACTGAAGAAGCATTGCGAAAACGCGCCGTCAATACCGTAATGCTCGAAGTCCGCGTCAGCAATCTGCCCGCGCAAAACCTTTACCGCGAACTCGGTTATGCAACCGTGCAAAGGCTCAACGCTTATTACAACAACGGCGAAGACGGTTTTTTAATGGTGAAATCTTTGATGTAAGTTCAAAGT
>CAXTMQ010000077.1:0-1630 GCA_964245305.1 uncultured Pyrinomonadaceae bacterium | reverse complement strand
ATTTCAAAATTGACGCACGTTGAGCAAGTTGAAAGATTGATCGAAGGCGGCGCGAAAATTATTCAACTGCGCGATAAAGATGCCGCGCCGAAAGATTTTTACGAAGCGGCGCGACGGGCTTTAGAATTTGCGCGAAACCGCAAAGTCAAAATTATCATCAACGACCGCGTAGACATCGCGCTCGCGCTCCGTGCTGACGGCGTTCATCTCGGACAAACCGATTTGCCGCCCGCGTCCGCCAGAAAAATCTTGGGTAAAAAGGCGATCATCGGACTTTCGACTCATAACATCGAACAAGTTCTCGAAGCATTTGAGATGCCGATTGATTATCTGGCAATCGGTCCGATTTTCACGACGAAAACCAAAGCGAATCCCGACAAAGAAGTCGGTCTCGAAACGATAAATCAAATCCGCGAAAGAATCGGCGAATTTCCGGTTGTCGCTATCGGCGGCATCAATTTTCAGAATTTTTTGCAAGTTCTACAAGCGGGCGCAGATTCGGCAGCAATTATCAGCGATTTGCTTTCCGATGCCGATAAAATCATCGAAAAAACGCGCGGTTTTTTGTCATAAATCTAACTATTGCAAAAAAATTGTTGTGCATAGTTAAAAAATGGCTTGCTTTTTTCCGATAATCAGCGTAAAAATATAAATACCAAAACGGTTTAACTAAAGCCGTTCGCCTTCAGATTTTTTCCAACCTTCTTTTTTCAAAAATCTTTCTCCAGGAGTTTATTCAAACGATGAGTTTGCTTGACGTTGCGCCGATTATCGAACAAATGTTGCTCATTTCAGACAATGTGAGCGACCTTAATTTTTCGACCGGACAAAAACCGCAGGTGGAAATCAGCGGCAGTCTTTATTCCGCATCGCCGCTCGGTTTAGGAAAGCTGTCGGCTTTTCAAACCGAAATGATTGCGATGGCGATTCTTCGGGACAACGCCGAAGCCGCCGCCCAATTGGCAAAATACGGCACGGCGGATTTGAGTTACAGTCTGCCCGCGCGCTGTCGTTTTCGCGTCAATATTTTTCAACAGCGCGGCTCGTTTTCAATCGTGATGCGCGTCATTCCGTTTGAAACTCCGACGTTTGACTCGCTCAATCTGCCGCAGCAGCTTGCCGATCTTTGCGAGCTTCGCAACGGCGTGGTTTTAGTGACCGGTCCGACCGGCTCGGGCAAAAGCTCGACGCTCGCCGCCGTTATTGACCGGATTAACGAAACGAAAGCCTATCATATTGTAACTATTGAAGACCCGATTGAATTTTTGCACACGCACCGGAAATGCACGATCAACCAGCGCGAGGTCGGTTCGGATACGAAAAGTTTCAGTTCCGCCTTGCGTTCCGCGCTTCGTCAAGCTCCGAAAGTTATTCTCGTCGGCGAAATGCGCGACCTCGAAACAACCGAAATCGCGCTCGAAGCCGCCGAAACAGGACACCTCGTTTTATCAACGCTGCACACGATTGACGCGGCGAAAACCGTTGACCGCATTATCGGTATGTATCCGAAAAACGAGGAAAAAATTATTCGCACGCGCCTCGCGCAAACTTTCCGTTACATCGTTTCACAGCGTTTGATTCCGCGCGCCGAAGGCAAAGGTCGCGTCGCGGCGGTCGAGATTTTGAAATC
>CAXTMQ010000076.1:6620-16513 GCA_964245305.1 uncultured Pyrinomonadaceae bacterium | reverse complement strand
GCTGCCTTCGAGCGCGTAATTCGTTATGCCGTCAACTTTCCACGCGATTGTCGTCAGCAAATTATTTTTCGACGGAATCGGTTTTTCGCCCGTGTTCATCAGCATAAAACAACCCGTGCCGTATGTGTTTTTGACCATTCCGCTCTCTATACACATTTGCCCGAAAAGCGCGGCTTGCTGATCGCCCGCGATGCCCGCAACCGGAATTCGCGCGCTGGAAATCACGGTTTTCGCGTAGCCGTAAATTTCGCTGCTGCTTCTAATCTCGGGCAAAATACTTTTCGGAACGTCGAATAGATTTAATAATTCGTCGTCCCATTCGAGCGTGTGAATATTGCAGAGCATCGTCCGCGAAGCGTTTGACACATCGGTCGCGTGAACTTCGCCGCCGGTCAAATTCCATAAAAGCCAACTGTCAATCGTGCCGAAACAAAGCGCGCCTTTTTCGGCTTTTGCGCGCGCGCCTTTGACGTTATCGAGAATCCATTTGATTTTCGTCGCTGAAAAATACGAATCAACGATCAAGCCGGTTTTTGCTCGAATAGATTTATCTTTACCCGCCTGTTTGAGTTCGCTGCAAAAATCGGTCGTGCGGCGATCCTGCCAAACGATAGCGTTGTAAATCGGTTTTCCGCTTCCGCGTTCCCACAAAACAGTCGTTTCGCGCTGATTCGTAATGCCAATCGCCGCGATGTTTTGCGGTTCGATTTTACCTTTAGCAATCGCTTCGGCTGCCGCGCCGATCTGCGCGTTCCAAATCTCTAAAGCATCGTGTTCGACCCAACCCGGCTGCGGAAATTTTTGCGGAAATTCCTTCTGCGCCATCGAAACGATTGAACCCGATTGATCGAAAACGATTGCCCGCGAACTCGTCGTTCCCTGATCGAGCGCGAGAACATATTTTTTCATATTCGCTTGCACATCAAAATATCCGGCTTGCCGAAACCGTTCGCGTCGGGAATTACGCCGCAGATTTCGTAGCCCAATTTTTGATAAAACTCGAACGGATGTTTTCGTAAATTTTTAATGTTTGAAAGTTTTCCCAAAACATTCGGATAAATCTCGATGCCGCCGATGCTCGTGCGATTATTTTCGTCGTCCGTTCCGAGCCGGATCGTCAAACCGCCGCGCGATTTTACTTGCCGTTCCAAATCTTTAACCAACGCCGTTCCGATTCCCTGATTTTGCGAATCGAGACGCACGGCTAGCGGATGAAGTTCCCAAACGAGCGCGTAATCGTGAAACGCGCCGATCCAGCCTAAAACAGTTTCCTCTTCATCGAGCGCGGCGCGGCTGATGCGATTTTCGCCTAAAGATTCTTCGATTTCTTCAATCGCTTCCGCTAAATTTTCCCACGGATTGATGCCCGAAGTCGTAAAACCGTCAAGCAAGACTCCGGCGACTTTTCGGATAAAATTTTCGTCGTTCGGAATGTCTATAATTCGCATTTTACAATTCCAAGATTTTCTTTATCGTTCGCCAATTTCGCGCCGTCGCGGGAGTTTTCAATTTATTGTCAACGTATTTTTTACCCAGAAGACTGCCTGAAAATCCGTCGCGCAGAAGACAGTAAATTTCACGGTTTCTGACGGCAAAACTTTCGTTTTCGCAGTTGTTCGATAGAAGCATCGCGGCTTTTTCATCGGAAAGTTTTTCCGACAGAAAAATGAGATGGAAAAGTTTTTCTTCAAATTCTTCGCCCGCGAACGGATTGTTTTCAACCGCGTCTTTGATTTCGACAATCGAGCGTACCATCACGGGCGTTTTGAAAAATTCTCGTTCAATCGCGGCTTCGATTTTTGCCGCTAATTTCGCGTCGTCGGTCTCCTTCGCTTCAAAAATGACATTGCCGCTTTGGATGTAAGTTTTGACGTTTTCAAATCCGAGCGCGCCGAAAACTTCGCGCAGTCGTTCCATTTTAATGATAGTTTTGCCGCCGACATTGATGCCGCGCAGAAAAGCCGCGTATTTCATAATTTATTCAATCGTCGCAATCACTTTCAATTCAATCGCAATCGGTGTCGGAAGTTTGCTGATTTCAATTGTCGTGCGGCACGGCAAATTATCTTTGAAATATTCGGCGTAAATTCGGTTGTAAATTTGAAAATCGTTTTTCATATTCGTCAAAAACACCGTGACATCAACGATGTTTTCCCAAGACGAACCCGCGTCTTCTAAAATATATTTTATATTTTGAAAAACCGAGCGGCACTGCGTTTCGATGTCATAAGAAACGATTTCGCCGCTGTCGTTTAATTCAACGCCGGGAATTTTTTTCGCGCTTTTTTCACGCGGTCCAACGCCCGACAAAAACAGCAAATTTCCGACGCGCCGCGCGTGCGGATAAAGCCCGACCGGTTCGGGAGCTTTTGACGAATTGATGATTTTTTCTTCGCTCATTTGTGGAAAAATTTTATTGACGTTTTTTGTATAAATTCGCCAAACCGACGGTAATACCCGCGACGATGCCGATTCGCGGCGCGTCGGGTGTTAAGCCGAATCGCAAGCCGCCGTCAACGACTAATCTTTTGCCGATTTTGTAGGTCGCCGCGCCGAGCGCGAACATCATTCCGGTTTGTTCGTCGTTGCGGCTCATTCCGCTGATTTCTTCCTGCAAGCCGAATTTTTTCGTGACGTTTTCGGTGACGGCAAAAGCCGCCTGTCCGCTCGAAGCGAAACCTTTGCCGCTCGAACGTCCGGCGAGCAAATAAATCGCATTGAAATCAATGTCGGTTTTGCCGAATTTTTTGCTGAATAATCCGATAAAACTGTGGTCGAATCTGCCCGTGCCGAGATTTTTTTCCGCGCTCGCCGTCGGAATCTTCAAGTAATAGGCAAAGGCGACGGCGGGACGAGATTTTTTCTCGGTCTGCAAAACCGTCTGCAAACCGATTTGCGTATCGCCCGCGCCCGTTTCGCGCCGGTTTGTAAAGCGTTCGGTTTCCGAATACGGCGTGTCGGTATCGAGTTCGAGCAGCAGACGTTTATTGACTGCGAATCGCAGAGCGAGCGGCGTATCAATCTGCGATTTTAAATCCGTCGAATGAAAATTGCCGTCGAATCCGTATTCGAGCTGTAAAACTCCGGGCTTTTGAAATTCCGCCGGATTGGAAACAGAGGGACGAGCCGGAACAATAAATTCAGGCTCGTCATCGTCATTATTTTGCTGTGCGAAAACGCCGACGGTCAAAGCGAAAAAAATGATAAAAAGCAGCGCGAAATTTTTATTGACATTAAGCATATTTTTCTCCTGAACCGGTGAAATTATTATAGCCGAATTATTTTTGTTTCAAGATGTAAAAATAGAAATTTACTGAAAAACTTTCGCCAGTCTTTTCACGCCTTGCTTGATTTGTTTTTCGTCGAAAGCCGTGCAGCCGAGCATCAAACCGCCGCGGTTCGATTTTACGTTTCGATAATTGGAAACGGGCGAGATATTCAGATCGAATTTCGCGGCTCGGTCGCAGATTTCGCGGTCGTCGTAATCGCCGGGAAGCCAGCCGATCAGGTGCATTCCGGCTTCGGCATTTTCGATTTTCAAAACATCCTGTGATGCCGCAAAACTTCGCAATCGTTTTTGCTCAACTGTTTGCCGTATGCGGAAAAATTGATTTGCCGCGTTTTCAGACGGCGCGAAGTTCGTTTTTCGACGCGCGGCGCAGTTAGAAAATCTTCGGGCAAGGCGACGAATGTTCCCGAACCGGTTTTGCCTTCGAGATAACCTTCGGCGAAAAGCTGTTCGTAAGCGTTGATGATCGTCATCCGCGAAACGCCGAGTTGTTTCGCCAGCAGACGCGACGCGGGCAAACGCATTTTCGACTTAAACGCGCCGCTCAAAATCGCTCGCCGGATTTGATGATAAATCCGGCGATGAAACGGAGTTTCCGAATCGTTTTCGTCGAGCGCGATAAACGGTAAATCGTTCATTTTTCAATTTTAATTGGTCTAATACAAAAGTCAAAAATTGGCACTTGTCAAAATACCAATTCGACGTAAAATTGATTCTAAAAATTATGAAAAAATCAGACATAAACCCGATGCCCGACTATTTCGACCGTTATATTAATCTGGTTGGCGATGTCGAATTGGCGCAGGCGTTTGACGACAGCTTGAAACAGATTGACGCGCTCGACCGGAATTTGCTGAACAAGCTCGACGGCGTAAGATACGCGCCCGACAAATGGACGGTCAAGGAAATTTTTCAGCACGTCATAGATTTTGAAAGAATTTTCGCGTATCGCGCTCTGCTTTTTGCCCGCAGAGAAGTCTCGCCGCCGCAGGGCGTTGACGAAACAAAACTCGCGGCGACGATGAACGCCGACCGTCGGGAAATCGGCGAAATAATCGAAGATTTGAAAACGGCGCGGCTCGCCACGAAAAACTTGTTTGCGAGTTTTGATGATGAAATGCTGAAAAATTTGGGCGTGTGCTGGAAATACGAGATGCAGGTTTTAGCCGTCGGCTTTCTCGCCGTCGGGCATCAGCTTCATCATTTAAGAATCGTCGAAGAAAAATATTATCCGCTCGTTTCCTAAAAATCTATGAATGAAAAAATTGCTGTTACCGAACGCGCGAAAGTTAAGCGTCTGCCGAAACGCGCCGTATATGAGCGCGAAACGATTTACAAAATTCTCGACGAAGCGTTTGTCTGCCACGTCGGATTTACGGTTGACGAACAGCCGTTTGTCATTCCGACTTTGTATGCGCGGCGCGGCGACGAGATATTAATTCACGGTTCGGCGGCGAGCCGGATGATGCGAAATTTGGCGACCGAAATTGACGTTTGCGTAACCGTAACTCTAATTGACGGCTTGGTTTTGGCGCGTTCGGCGTTTCATCATTCGATGAATTACCGCTCGGTCGTGGCGTTCGGCAAGGCGAAAATCATCAGCGGCGAGCAGGAAAAATTCGACGCGCTGCATCTTTTTACCGAAAAAATAGTTCCCGAACGCTGGTCGGAAATTCGCCCGCCGAACGCAAAAGAATTGAAAGCGACGACGGTTTTATTGATGCCTTTAAACGAAGCGTCGGCGAAAATCCGCACGGGAAATCCGATTGACGATGAAGAAGATTACGATTTGAATGTCTGGGCTGGCGTTCTGCCTTTGCGGATGGAAAAAGGCGAACCTGTCGCCGATGAGAGATTGAAAAACGGAATAGAGATTCCGAAGCACGTTTTGAATTATAATCGCTCGCAAAAATGAAAATCGAAATCGCCGAAACCGACGAGGAAATTGAAAATTGTTATGCGGTGATGAGCGAACTGCGACCGCACATCGCGCGTGAAAAATTTCTGCCGCTCGTCAAAGAATTGTCGGAAAAATATGGATTCCAAATCGCTTATCTGGCTGACGAAAGCGAAGTCAAGGCGGTCGCCGGCGTTCGCGTCGCCGAATGGCTCGCCGGCGGCAAATATCTAGAGATCGAAGATTTAATCGCCAAAGACGGCGAACGCTCGAAAGGTTACGGCGGAAGATTATTCGATTGGCTGATTGAATTGGCGAAACGCGAAAACTGCGATCAACTGCGGCTCGTCTCCAGTGTGAAAAGATTCGCCGCGCATCGGTTTTATCTTAATAAAAGAATGATTATCGAAGCGCATTATTTCTCATTCGATTTGAAATAATACTTTAAAAATTAACCGCCGATTTTCGCGGACGAACGTAAATAAAATCAACAAAAGTATCCGCGTTTATCCGCGAAAATCGGCGGTCAATTTTTCTCAAAATTTACTTCGCTTTTTCGGCGTAGATCTGCACGAGATTAACTAAAGTCGCGGTCGTTTTTTCCAAACCTTTGCGCGAATTGAATTCTAATTTGCCGTGAAAATTATGTCCGCCGGTGAAAAAATTCGGTGTCGGCAAATTTCTGAACGTCAGATTCGAGCCGTCCGTGCCGCCGCGAATCGGTTTGAGTTTCGCTTCGACTCCGGCGCGTTTCGCCGCTTCGATGGCGTAGTCGGTCAGTTGCGGATAATTTTTCAAAACTTCGAGCATATTCAAGTAACCGACTTTGACGTTCATATTGATTTTCACGTCGGGAAATTTCGCCTGCGTGTCAGCGATCATTTTTTTCAAAATCGCTTCCTTCGCGTCGAGTCCGCTCGTTTGAAAATCGCGCAGCAGAATTTTAACGGTCGAATCTTCCGTGTCGAGTTTGCTGTCATACGGATGCACGAAACCGACTCTGCCTTCGGTCGTTTCGGGCAGCATATCTTTCGGAAAACGGTTGAGAAAATCAGCCGCCGCGTAGAGCGAATTAATCATCACGCCTTTCGCCGTTCCGGGATGCGTAGATTTGCCGTGAAACGTGACGGTTGCCGTTCGTGCGCTCCAGGTTTCGTTGGAAATATCGCCGAGTTCTTCGCCGTCAACCGTGTAAGCGAACTTCGCGCCGAAGCCCGTCACATCGAATTTATCAATGCCGCCGCCGACTTCTTCGTCGGGCGTAAAAGCGACGGCGATGTTGCCGTGTTTGATGTTCGGATTCTGCCGCAGCGTGTCAATCATCGTCATAATTTCGGCGATGCCCGATTTGTCGTCCGAGCCGAGCAGCGTCGTGCCGTCGGCGGTGATAATGTCGTCGCCGATCAGATTTTTCAAGTCGGGATTTTTTTCGACGGTGATAATCTGCGTTTTATCCATCGGCAAAACGATGTCGCCGCCCTGATAATTTTTGTGAATAATCGGATTGACGTTCGCGCCCGAAACCGCCGGCGAAGTGTCCATATGCGCGATAAATCCGATAGTCGGAACTTTGGAATTGTCCGCCAGATTGCCCGGAATCATTCCGTAAACAATCGAAAATTCGCTGACGCGGACGTTCTGCACATCCAATTTTTTCAATTCTTCGACGAGCAGATTCGCCAAATCGAACTGCTTTTTCGTACTCGGCACGGTCGTCTGATCTTCAGCCGACTGCGTATCGATTTTGACATACCGCATAAAACGGTCGAACGCCGATTCGGTCGGCGGTTTCTGCTGTGCGAAGCCCGCGCCGAATATCAATAAACCAATTAAAAAAGCGTATAAAAATTTCATTTGTTTTTCTCCTTAAAAACTTTTGATGCTTAAAACGACCATTTGCCGCTGATAAATTCGAGATGAATCCGCGAAAAATTTGCAGTTTCTAACTTGTGAATGCCGCGAGCGACGGCAAATAGCGGAACGTCTTCCTCAATTTTTCTGACTAAAAAATATTTCGGATTTTCCGTCGTCAATTCGGCGACGACTGCCGCGCCGCTTTCGCTGATGTTCAGCGTTTCGGCTTCGACGGTTTCGACGATTTTGCCCGTTTCATCAATCGCTTCGAGAATTATTTTTACTGCGGCGGCGCGGCGGTCTTCAAACGAGCGTCGGTATGGTCCGCTTTTTCGCGGCAGTTCGCGGATTTCCCAGAAATGCCGGTTTCGCAAAACGGGTTTCAAATCGTATAAAGTTTCGGGATTATTCAAATAACTCGACGGCGGTTTTTCGCCGATCAAAGCCGCGCCGATTTTCAAATAAATCCGGTCGGCAGTTTCCATCGGAACAATTTGAATGTTTGAAATAATCGCCCAAACTTCGTATACCGGCTTGTTATAATCGTAAAGCCGAAGATTTTTCGGCATCGGCAGTTCGAGCCGCGCGAGACGGTTTAATTCGATTGGGCGCGAAAACCGAAATCCAACGCCGCAGATCGTCGCCTGCTCGGTCAAAGCGTCTTCCGACCATTCTTCGTCGGAATTATTTCCGTAATAAATGCGAAGAGGAATCTCCAGCCGTGTGCGCTCGTGAAAACGGGTTGATTTTCCTTCTGCCTTCATATTCGTCGAATCAATATAAATGAAAAAACGCGCCGCTTCGATTTGCAAGAATAATCATTCGATCAATAATTTATTTTGACGCAGACGTTCTTTTCTTCGGTGAAAAAACGCAACGCTTCAAAACCGCCTTCGCGCCCGACACCGGAATTTTTCATTCCGCCGAACGGCGTTCGCAAATCTCTTAAAAGCCAGCAGTTTACCCAAACGATGCCCGATTCGATCTGTTCGGCGACGCGGTGCGCGCGGCTTAAATTTTCCGTCCAGACGGTTGATGATAAACCGTATTCGACCGAGTTTGCGTAACTCAAAACTTCCGCTTCCGAATCGAACGGCTGAATTGTGACGACCGCGCCGAAAATTTCTTCCTGATTCGTGCGGCAGTCAAATCGGAGATTTTCGATAATCGTCGGCTCGATAAAATAACCGTTTGCACATCTGCCTGAAACTTTTGCGCGGTTTCCGCCGAGCAGGATTTTTCCGTTTTCTTTTTCAGCGAGTTCAATATACGAAAGAACTTTTTCGAGATGCTGTGCGGAGACGACCGCGCCGACGTTTGTTTTTTCATCGAGCGGATCGCCGATTTTTAATTGTTCGACTCGTTCGACGAAATCCGTTTTAAATTTTTCATAAATCGGACGTTCGACGAAAATCCGCGAACCGCAGAGGCAAATTTGACCTTGATTGGAAAACGACGAGCGAACGGTCGTCTCCAGCATCGTTTCGTAATCGCAGTCGGCAAAGATAATATTCGGATTTTTGCCGCCGAGTTCGAGCGATAATTTTTTGAATTTCGGAGCGGCTTCCCGCGCAATCCATTCGCCGGTTTTCGTGCCGCCGGTGAACGAAATCGCTTTAACGCTTTTGTTTTGAACAATCGCGCCGCCCGCCTTTGTTCCGAGTCCGTGAACGATGTTTAAAACTCCTTCGGGCAATCCGGCTTCGATGCAAATTTTCGATAAAAGATAAACGGTCATCGGCGTAATTTCCGAAGGTTTGGCGACGACCGCGCAGCCGGCGGCGAGCGCGGGCGCGATTTTCCACGAAAAAAGATAAAGCGGCAAATTCCAGGGCGAAATACAGCCGACCACTCCTAAAGGCTGGCGCAAAGTATAATTGATTGCTTGCCCGACGGTTTCGTGCGCTTCCGAAGAAAAATGCATCGCGGCGGTCGCGTAAAATTTGAAATTCGAGACGGCGCGCGGAATATCAACCGTTTTTGCCAGAGTTTTCGGCTTGCCGTTGTCAACGCTTTCGGCTTCGGAGAGCGAATCCAAATCGCGTTCGATCAGGTTTGAAATTTTTATCAAATAATCGTGGCGCGTTTCCGCCGACATTTTCGACCAGACAGGAAACGCTTTCCGCGCGGCTTCGACCGCCGCTTCGACATCGCGTTCGTCCGAATCGGGAATCAGCGAATAAACTTCGCCGATTGCCGGATTGAAATTGTCGAGATATTCATTCGAGACGGGCGCAAGTAATTTTCCGCCGATGTAATTTTCGATTTTCAGCATTGGTTTTACGGCTTATCTTACAATTTTTCCGAAGGATTTGGAAAACTTACGAACGCGCTCGTTACGCGGAAAATCAATTGATGAATTATAATGAATTTGTTTTTAAGCAGAGATGATTTTATGAAAAAGTTAAAAATCGCGTTTTTAATCGCGGCGGCGTTGTCGGCGATAAATTGCGGCAGTTCGGCGCAGCAGATGAATACAACGGCGAACGCCAATCAAGCAATCGTCAAATCCGATAATTCGCTGATCGTTTCGAGTCATTCCGGCGACCTGTCGCAGCCGAGTTCTGTGCCGCCGAGCCGAACTAATTCGACCGAATCGCCGATGGCGCGGGCGATTGATGTCGGCGAATTGAATGCGGCAATCGAGAAGGCGCGGAAAAATCCGAAGGATAAAAACGCGCTGGCGCAAGCCTTTTTCAAACGCGCGTTCGCTTTGACCGAAGCCGCGCAGTATCGTTCCGCGCTCGGCGATTTCCGGCGCGGGTTAAAACTCAATCCAAACGATGCGGAAGCGAAAGCGATGCACGATAAAATCATCGAAATTTTCGCTTCAATCGGACGCGAGCCGCCGAA
>CAXTMQ010000076.1:0-6520 GCA_964245305.1 uncultured Pyrinomonadaceae bacterium | reverse complement strand
CGCGCCGCTAGACATTTCATCGCGTTCGGCAATAAACTTAAAACTTTGCGAAACAAACGCTCCGAAAGGCGTTTCTATCTTTATCAACTTTTAAAAATCTGGAGATTAAATAAAATTTTATGGCACTTCAAGCCAACGACATCAGAAAAGGAATGGTGCTTTTATTTGAAGGTTCGCCGTGCAAGGTGATGGAATTTCGTCATCACACGCCGGGAAATTTACGCGCGATGGTGCAGACGCGGCTTCGCAACCTGCTTACGGGTAATTCGTTCGAGCATCGCTTTCGCTCGAACGACACGCTTGACCGCGTGGTTCTCGAACAGCACGATATGGAATATCTCTATTCCGACGGCTCGCATCATCATTTTATGAACACGGAAAATTACGAGCAGGTTTCGCTGACCGAAGAAGAACTCGGCGACGCGGCGCAGTGGCTGATGCCGGGCTTGAAAATCCAGGTCGAGTTTTACGACGGAACGCCCATCGGCGTACAGCTTCCGGCTTCAATGGAATTGAAGGTCGAATACACCGAACCGGGCTTGAAAGGCGCGACCGTCACGAATACCAACAAACCCGCCAAACTCGAAAACGGCGTAACTGTCCAAGTCCCGCCGTTTATCGAATCGGGCGAAAAAATCCGCGTCAATCCGTCGGAAAGCCGCTATATGGAAAGAGTTAAATAGGTTCAATGTTCAAGGTTCAATGTTCAAAGTTTATTGTAAAATCTTGAACTTTAACTTTGAACCTTAAACCTTGAACTATGTTTTTACTTTACAGTTTTCTTCTGACCGTCGGATTTCTCGTTTTGCTGCCGCGTTTTATTTTTCAAAAAAAATACGCGGCGAGCTTTCGTCAGCGGTTCGGCAAGTTGCCGGATTTCGACGCGCAGGGAAAACCCGTTATCTGGCTGCATTGCGTGTCGGTCGGCGAAACGAACGCGGCGCGTCCGCTGGTTAAAAAACTCAAAGAAAATTTTCCCGAACACGCGCTCGTCATCTCGACGACGACGCTCACGGGACAAACGCTCGCCAAAAAAATCTTCGCAAACGATGCCGCGCTCGTCTTTTATTTTCCGTTCGATTGGAAATTTTCCGCCCGCCGCGCTTTGGATAAAATCAAACCGCAAATCGTTTTGCTGATGGAAACGGAAATTTGGTTCAACTTCGTCCGCGAAGCCGGAAAAACGGGCGTGAAAGTCGTTTTAGTGAACGGACGTTTGTCGGAAAAATCGGCGCAGCGTTACGGGCAAATAAGGCGAACGATGCAGCGCGTTCTGCATTATTTCGATCTGCTTTTGATGCAAAATCAAAAAGACGCGAAACGAATGCTCGGACTCGGCACGCGCGGCACGAAAGTTCGCGTAACCGGCAATTTGAAGTTCGATCAGGCATTCGACGAGACGGAAAGCAGTTTGACGAAAGAATTTCGAGCGCGTTTCGCACCCGAAAAAGACGCGCCGTTTATCATCGCGGCAAGCACACACGCGCCCGAAGAATTTTTAATTCTCGAAGCATTTCAAAAGCTGAAAAATAATCCGCAACTGAAAAAAAAGCCGCGCCTGATTCTTGTTCCGCGCCATCCCGAACGATTCGCGGAAGTCGGAAATTTAATCGCGGCGAGCGGATTTTCGTTTGTGAAGCGAACTGCCGCGCCGCTGACGAGCGATGAAACGGCGGAAATCGTTCTGCTCGACAGCATCGGCGAACTGCGCGCGGCTCTGCCTTTGGCGGAAATCGTTTTCGTCGGCGGCAGTTTGATTCCGCGCGGCGGGCAGAATATTTTAGAACCGGCGACCGCGCGAAAAGCGATTATCAGCGGATTTTACACGATGAATTTCGACGCGGCGGTGAAAGAATTTTTAGCGCAGGACGCTTTGATTCAACTGCCGAAACTCGCCGAAAAAGAAGTTGCCGTGAAACTCGCCGAAGTTTTCGTCGAATTGTTGAATGACGACGAACGCCGCGAAAAACTCGCCGCCAACGCTTTTCACGTCGTGAACGCGAATCGCGGCGCGACCGAAAAAACCGTCGAACAACTCAAACTTTTAATATCGCCGAAATGATTTTCGTTTTTTATTTTTTCGCCGCCGTTCTCACTTTTCTGAGCTGGAAATCTCTGCGCGGCGGAATTTATTATCTCGATTTTTTCAAAAGCGAACTCGCCGAACCCGAATCGAATTTCGCGCCGTTCTGCTCGATCATCGCGCCGTGTCGCGGTTTGGACGAAGATTTGGAAACTAATCTCGCCGCGCTTTTCCGGCAAAATTTTCCCGCCTTTGAAATAATTTTCGTCGTTGACGACGAACGTGATGCGGCGGTTCCGATTATCGAAAAATTGGTTTCCGAAAGCGATTCGACTCGCGCGGAAATAATCGTCGCGCCAAAAACTCGAAACGCGAGTCAGAAAATCGAAAATCTGCGCGAAGGCGTTTTGCACGTTTCCGACGAATCGAAAATTCTCGTTTTCGTAGATTCCGACGCGCGTCCGAACGCGGATTGGCTGAGAAATTTAATCGCGCCTTTGACGGATGAAAAAATCGGCTGCGCGACCGGCTATCGTTGGTTTGTGCAAAAAAGAAAAGGAAATCTCGCCGCGCATTTTCGCGCCGTTTGGAATGCTTCGATTGCTTCCGCGCTGGGCGCGAATTTGAAAGGAAATTTTTGCTGGGGCGGCTCGACCGCGATGCGCCGTCACACGTTTGAACGGTTGAAAATCAGGGAAAAATGGCGCGGCGCGGTTTCCGACGATTTCGTGATTACACGCGCTTTGAAAGAAGCGAGTTTACAAATTTATTTTGTGCCGCAATGTTTGACGGCGACCGTTGAAACGTGCGGTTTTCGCCAACTGCTCGAATTTACGACCAGACAAATGAAAATCACGCGCGTTTACGCGCCGAATCTCTGGCTGGCATCTTTTATCGGCTCGTTTTTGTTCGTTTTTGTTTTTTGGACGGGCGTTGCGCTTTTATTCGTTTTGTCGGATTGGCATTTCGTTTTGACGGCGATTTTCGTCGCGGTTAATTTCGCGTTCGGAACTATCAAAGCGCGGCTTCGTCTCAGCGCGGTAAAGTTGGTGTTAAAGGAATACGAGCATCAAATAAATGCTCAATTTCCGTCGCAATTGACGTTGTGGACGCTTACGCCGGTTCTTTATTTTTATAATTGTCTCTGTGCCGCTTTTTCGAGAAAAATAATCTGGCGCGGCATCGAATATTATCTGAAATCGGCAACCGAAACTGAAACTTCGACAACTAAACAGCCGTAGAAATTCTTGATAAAGAATGATTTGAGGTAATTTTTAGAATAGGTTTCACCAAAATAAATTACGTATGCTGACTTTTTTCAATTTCAAACGAATTCAATTTTTAGCATTTTCAATCGTCTTTTCAGTTTTAGCTTTTAGCCAAGCGTCGTTTGGTCAAACGCCGACACCTTCGCCTTTATCAACGCCCGCGCCGCCGCCGCAATCGGCGAAAACCGGCAAGCCGCCGGTGATTATCATTCCGGGTTTGATCGGTTCGGAACTCATCAACAAAACGACCGAAGAAACGGTCTGGTTTAGTTTGGCGCGGTCGAAAACCGACGATTTGCGGCTGCCGATTTCGACAAATCTGTCGGCAAACAAAGACGATCTCGTCGCGGGCGATATTCTGCGGAATATCAAATATCTGAAGTTTCTGCCGGAAACCGAAATTTATCAAAGCATCGCCACCTCCTTGAAGCTGCCCGGCGGTTATGAAGAGGGAAATTGGGACGCGCCTTTGCCGACCGGCTATCAGGACACTTATTATGTATTTCCATACGATTGGCGGCGCGATAATGTCGAGACGGCGCGGCTTTTGATTCAAAAAATCAATCAGCTCAAAATCAAGCTCAACCGACCGAATTTAAAGTTTAATATTGTCGCGCATTCGATGGGCGGCTTGATCGCGCGTTACGCGGCGATGTATGGCAACGCGGATTTGCCCGCCGGGACGCGCCGCATTGTTCCGACTTGGGCGGGCGCGAAATCAATCAGCAAAATTTTTCTCGTCGGAACGCCGAACGAAGGCTCTGTGCCGTCACTGAGCGGTCTTTTGAACGGTTTCAGCATTTCGCGCATCAATCTGCCGTTTATTCAGAGCATCACGAAATTCGATATGTTCACGATTCCGGCGATTTACCAGCTTTTGCCGCACAGCGGAACTCTGCGGGCGTTTGACGGAGAATTGAAACCGTTGAGCGTTGATCTTTATAATCCGGCGACTTGGGAAAAATACGGCTGGGCGGCTTACACCGATCCGAAATTTTCAAAGGAATTCAGTATTCAGGAGCAAGCGCAGGCGAAGACTTATTTTCGCGTCGTGCTGAATCGAGCGAAGCGTTTTAACGAAGCTCTGGACGCGAACATCACCGCGAAAACACCGGTCGAAATGTATATCATCGGCGCGGACTGCCGACCGACACTTGACGCGGTGATTATTCGCCGGAACAAAAAAGGCGAATGGCAAACGATTACCGACGCGGACGGATTTAAACAAGCTGACGGCACGAAAATTACCAAAAAGGAAGTTGAAGATTTGCTTTTCTCGAAGGGCGACGGCGTGGTCGCCCAGCGTTCGCTTTTGACTTCGACGCTGCCGGGCGCGAAACAACAGCTGGACGGTTACAAAGAAGCCCTGCGAGCGCAAGACACATCGTTTATCTGCGACGTGCATAACCGGCTTTTAAGCAACGCCGACGTGCAAAATAAATTGTTCGCCAATTTGATTTCGCAGTAGAGAACAGACGGAAAAATCGGACAAATCAAATTTTATCGCCGCGCGAAGCGTAAAAATCATTTCGCGCGGCGATTTTTTTAGAAATTCCCGTAATTTTACTTTGCGACTTTTTTAAAAATCGCGTTTAATAATAGCGTCGAAAATTTATTTCGCGCGGGAGAAAATCGGCAATGGACAAAAATTTATTTGAAGACGAAAACAATTTGTTGGAAATCGGTCCGCCGATAGCCAATCTACCGAAAACGAAGGCGCGTCGAAGCACGAAAAAACGGCGTAATTCAAAAATTGCCGAGGCGAGCGACGACTTGCTCGAAATCCCCGAATTTCAAGTCGCCGCGCCGCCGTCCGCGCCTGTTTCCAAAGCGAAAACGAAAAAAATGTCCGCTGTCGAAACGACCGATTTTTCAACTGAAAAAACGTCTGACGAACCGGAAACTATCAAAGCGGAAAAGACCGAAATTGTCGAAACAGCGGCGAACGACGAAGAATCTGAAAAGTTGACGGAAACACTATCCGAAGAAACATCGGGCAGCGAGGAAATTTCGTCCGAAGAAGAAACATCGAGCGGCGAAGAATTATCGAGCGACGAGTCGCCGACCGAATCTTCCGACGAATCTGAAAGCGAAGCGTTGAGCGAAACGGTCGAACCGACGGTTGAAGAAGACACTATTGAACATCCAATTGAAGAAGAAAGCATCGAATCGCCCGTAGAAAGTGAAAGGACAGAATCATCCATTGAAGATGAAGACGCTCAATTATCAAATGAAAACGAAAGCGACAAATCTTCGCAGTTAAGTGAATCCGAAAGTGTTGAATCGCCGGAATTGAGCGAAACCGAAACAATCGAATCGGCGGACAATGAAGAAAGCGAAGAAAACAGGGAAAATATTGAATCTTCAGACGAGAACGTCGAGTCGTCGGACGAAGCGACACAATCATCGGATGAAAGCGAAAAGGTTGGATTGTCAGGCGATGATGAAAACATCGAAACGCTAAAAGAAGATGAAAGCGTCGAGCGGATAAGCGAGGAAGAATCCGAAGAAAGACCGGCAATTGAAGACGAACGACCGGAATTCGTTTCGGCTGAAGATTCGCAGCCGTTGACCGAATCTTCGGAAACTTCGCCGGCGACGGAATTCGCGCCAACTGTTGCCGCTTCGACACAATCGGCGGCTGAAACGGCTCGCGGCAGCGGTCTGGCTTACGGCGCGGCGATTACGCTGTTCGGCGCGGTGGTCGTGATGCTCGTTCTCGGCTGGCTCGCCGACCGCTTTTTCGGCACGTCGCCTTGGGGCATCGTCGTCGGCATCATTCTCGGTGCGGTCATCGGTTTTTACCAATTTTTCAAAATCAATTCGCAAATCTTTAAAAAGTGAAGAAAAGGGAAAGAGTGAAAACGCGGAAAAGTAAAAAAGTCGGTTGTGAAAATTCACGCCGACTTTTTCACTTTGCTTTGCCTTTTTTCGCAATCCTTTGTAAAATCGAAGTTTCGCAATGAGCGAGCCAGCCGACAATCTAGGAAGCGCGTTGCCCGAAACCGTTTCGATTTCGCACCGGCGAATTTTATGGACGCTCGGCGCGGTAACGATTGTTTTGGCAATCGCCGGTGTCGTTCTCGATTCCTGGCAGTTCGGTTTGGGCGTTGTTTTCGGCGGAGTTTTGGCAATCGTCAATTATTACTGGCTGAAAGTTTCGCTGAAAAGAGTTTTCGTCAGCATTGCCGCCGGCGGCGATCGACCGCAGTTTCTGGCGATTCGCTAT
>CAXTMQ010000075.1:0-16676 GCA_964245305.1 uncultured Pyrinomonadaceae bacterium | reverse complement strand
CGTTATCATCCCGAAAAACCCTGTCAGTTTTGCTTTAGAATTTATCGAACTTACCTTTTGATTATTTTCTCAGCCAGCCGAAAAGCCCGTGAATGGTGACTTCCCTGTTCGTTTCGTAAATCGCGCGCGTCAAAGGCAGCGACATCGGACAAACCTGTACGCAGTTTTGCGCGTTGCCGCAGTTGGTGATGCCGTCGTCCTGCATCAGGGCTTCAAGCCGTTCGTCGCGGTTCATTTCACCCGACGGATGCATATTGAAAAGGCGAACTTGGGCAATCGCCTGCGGTCCGATGTAATTGTCGTCGTGATACTGCGGACACGCTTCGAGACAGCAGCCGCACGTCATACAGCGCGAATAGGCGTAGCGTTCGTGAACCGTTTCCTGCGACATTCTTGGTCCGGGACCGAGATCGTGCGTTCCGTCGAGTTCGACCCAGGCGTGAACTTTTTTCAGATGCTCGAACATCGGCGAACGGTCAACTTTTAAATCGCGCACGTTAGGAAATTTCGACATCGGTTCGAGCGTAATCGTGCTGCCGCCGCTTGCCAAAAGCAAATCATCCACGAGCGCGGAACACGACTGCCGCACACGCCCGTCAATGACCATCGTGCAGATGCCGCAAACTTGTTCGAGACAATTCATATCCCAAACCGGCGGCGTAGTTTGTTTGCCGTCCTTCGTGACGGGATTTTTACGAATTTCCATCAGCGCGGAAATGACGTTCAAATTGCGCCGATACGGAACGGTAAATGTTTCCGTAAATTGCTCCGCGCCGAGTTTTTCGCGGCGGGAAATCTTAAAATCAACCGTCTGCGGCGGATTTTCAAGCCGTTTTTTTTCGTGGTGTCCGTTCATTTCGCTCATAGTTCAACTCGCTGATAAATTTCGTCCGAAGTTAATTCAACCGTTATTGATTCAAATTTCACGACGCTTTTCAAACCGACGGTCGCTTTATGAATCCAGCTTTCGTCGGTGTTTTTGGTATATTGCTCGACAATCGCTTTTTCCTGCGATACCAAAACATATTCGCGCAGAGATTCGAGCGTTCGATACGCCAGCATTTTTTCGCCGCGATCTTTGGCTTCGGTGCTGTCGGATAAAACTTCGACTATCAAAATCGGGTTAATGATAGTGTCGCTCCGCTTCTGATATAAAATCGGTTTGCCGCAAATTACCAATACATCTGGATAATAAAATTTCCGATAATCTTCAGCGCGCACTTTTACACCGGTCGTTAAAGCAGTGCATTTATCTGAAATTTTATTTCCGATACGGCGACTTAAATTAGGCGTAATCTGTACGTGGCTCAGTGTCCCGCCAGCCATTGCGCTAATTTGTCCGTCGTCAAATTCACTTCGATATTCGGCTTTTTCTTCCAAAGCCAGATATTCTTCGGGCGTGCATTTTTTCTTTTTTTTCGGTAAAGCCGTCATTCTAAGATTTTTCATCGTTCTCGTGAATTTCCAAAAACGATTCGCCTTTTTTGATTTGCGCGTCCAGATCATTGACCGTGTTTTGCCGGTCGCTGTTTTCCGGTTTTTGCGCGGTGTATGGTTCGGGAACTTGGGGCGCGCCGTCTTTGAGCGGCAGACCGGCTTTTTTCGCTTCTTCGGCGACCGCCGCGGCTTTTGCTCTGCCTTTGGTGTAATCGCGTTTTCTCGGTTCGATCAAATCAATTTCTACAGTTTCATAACTTAAAATCGGTGCTTCAATTGAATATTCGGCGATGGTCGTTTTCAGAAATCTTTCGTCGTCGCGGTCGGGAAAATCCGGTTTATAATGCGCGCCGCGCGATTCGTCGCGGTTCAACGCGCCGAGCGTGATAACGCGGGCGAGTTCGAGCATATTTTTCAACTGTCGGGCGTGCGGAACGGCTTGCGTCGCCCACAGATTTGAATCGTTGATCGAAATTCGTTTGAAGCGATCCTGCAATTCGATTAATTTGTCGTCGGTCGCCTTCAAACGGTCGTTGTAACGCACGACCGTGACGTTATCGGTCATCCATTTGCCCATTTCGTCGTGCAGTTTGTATTGATTTTCCGTTCCCGTCCGGCGAATTAAATTATCGTTGATTTCCTGTTGGCGTTTCAGTTCGGATTGATGAATGCCGTTGGTTTCGGTGTTTTTGCGCTCGACGTTTTTGGCGTATTCAATCGCCGACGGCGCGGCGACGAAACCGCCGTAAACGCAACTGACCAGAGAATTCGCGCCCAAACGGTTCGCGCCGTGAATCGAATAATCGCATTCTCCGGCGGCGAAAAGCCCCGGAATATTCGTGCGCTGCTCAAAATCAACCCACAGCCCGCCCATCGAATAATGAACGCCGGGGAAAATTCGCATCGGCACAAATCTCGGATCGTCGCCGACGAACATTTCGTAAATCTCCAAAATCGCGCCGAGTTTCTCGGTCAAAACATTCGCCGGAATATGTGTCAGATCGAGATAAACCTGATTTTCGCCGTTCACGCCTTTGCCTTCGAGACAAACCTGGAAAATCTCGCGCGTCGCAATATCGCGCGGCACGAGATTGCCGTAAGCCGGATATTTTTCTTCGAGAAAATAATTACGCTCGGCTTCGGGAATGCTCTGCGGAGCACGTTTGTCTTCGGGATTTCTGGGTACCCAAACTCTGCCGCCTTCGCCGCGCGCCGATTCGCTCATTAAACGCAATTTGTCTTCGCCCGGAATCGAAGTCGGGTGAACCTGTATAAATTCGCCGTTCGCGTATTTCGCGCCCTGTTGATAACACGCGCTCGTCGCGCTGCCGGTGCAGACCATCGAATTTGTGGATTTGCCGAAAATCAAGCCCGGTCCGCCGGTCGCCATAATCACCGCGTCGGCGTAAAAAGATTTGAGTTCGAGCGTCTGCAAATTCATCGCCACCACGCCGCGGCAAACCTGGTAATCGTCCAAAACGAGCGACATCATTTCCCAGCCTTCGTATTTGGTAACTTTACCCGCCGATTCAAAACGGCGCACCTGTTCGTCGAGCGCGTAGAGAAGCTGCTGTCCGGTTGACGCGCCCGCAAACGCGGTTCGATGATGCAAAGTTCCGCCGAAACGACGAAAATCAAGCAGTCCTTCCTTCGTGCGCGAAAACGGAACGCCCATTCTATCGAACAAATAAATAATCGCCGGAGCCATTTCGCACATTGCTTTGACGGGCGGCTGATTCGCCAGAAAGTCGCCGCCGTAAACCGTGTCGTCAAAGTGTTTGAACGTCGAATCGCCTTCGCCTTTCGTATTGACCGCGCCGTTGATGCCGCCCTGCGCGCAGACCGAATGCGAGCGTTTGACCGGCACGACCGACAGCAAATCTACGTCGTGTCCCGATTCGGCAATTTTCATCGCCGCCGCCAATCCCGCCAAACCGCCGCCGATAACCGCTATCTTTAATCCGTTTGAAGCCATATTTTTAATTAGTTTTTAAACTAAAACTTTCCTGATCTGTTCGGTTCAACCACTTTCTTTTCCTTCAGTTCACCGCACATCGCCTGCGGAAATAAACCGCACGGGCGGACGAACGCGACCGCCGCGTTGATGCCGACCGCCGACAAACTGACAGCTAAAAAGACCGAAGCGTAGAGCGCGTATTTCTGCGCTTTTTCGCCGATTAAAATGCCCCAATCAACCGCGAACAGAAAGAATCCGTAAGCCAGATGCCACGCGGTCGCAATGATGCCTAAGAAATAAAAAATCAAAATCGGAATGCTTTGAAATTCCGCCGAGACAATTGAAAAAGCGCGGTCGGCGTTGCCGGCAACCGGATTGCCGTATGACTGTAAACCCGGTATCGCGCCGAAACGCATATTCAGAAGATGAAACAAAATAAACACGAACAGAAAAACGCCCGTTACGCGCTGGAAAATGTAAAACCAATTGCGCCCGTAATTGTAATTGACGGCGTTCGCGCGAGCTTCCATCGAAATAAAAATCCCGTAAACCGAATGAAACAGCAGCGGCAGAAAAATGCCGAAAATCTCGACGAAAAGCAGATACGGAATATGATGTATGTCGCTGACGGAATCGTTAAAAACCTTGTCGCCGCTCATCGCCTTCGAGTTGGTGAACATATGCCCGAAGAAGAACAGTCCAAGCGGCACGATGCCCGTTAATTGATGCAGCTTCCGCATCAAAAAAGTTTTGCTGATTTTGATAGCCATAACTAATTTTCGAATTTAGATTTTCGGATTGCGTTTATATTGTGAAATTCTAAGTCGAATTTCGCAAATCGGCAATCCAAATTTCGCACATAGTATATTACGAACTTTCTTTGATAAGATAAAATGAATAATCTTGCACGAATTATGTAGGAAAACTTATTATTATATTTAGCAGTCAATAGTCATCAGTTGTCAAAAATTATTAGGAACTGGCAACTGTTAGCTGCCAACTGAAAAGATGCACATCGAAACATTAAAAGTATTTATTGACCTTGTTGATATGCAGAGTTTTTCGCTCGCGGCGGAGCGGAATTTTATTACACAGTCGGCGGTCAGCCAGCAGATTCGGTCGCTCGAAGATAGATTTAAACGTCGTCTTTTGGAAAGAGTGCGCGGGCGGCGCGAAGTGAAATTAACGGCGGCGGGCGAAGTTTTTTACCGCGAAGCAAAGTCGGTTCTGGCAAGCTATGAAGTGCTTCAGGAATCTATGAGCGGCTTGGTCGGCAAAATCAGCGGCACGGTCAAAGTCGCCACCGTTTATTCGGTCGGTCTGCACGAATTGCCGCCGAAGGTGCGCGAATTTATGTCGAAATTTCCGCACGCGAAAATTGACCTCGAATATTCGCGGACGACGCGCGTCGTCCGCGACGTTTTGAACGGCACGGTCGAACTCGGTGTCGTCGCCTTTCCCGAACCGAAGCGCGGCTTAACGGTCGTGCCGATGGCGAGCGATAGATTGGTTTTAATCTGCCCGCCCGAACACGAATTTGCGAATCGCGCCAAAATCAAAGTCAAGGAATTGCAGGGACGCGATTTCGTTCTTTTCGAGCGCGACATTCCGACGCGCAAGGCGACCGATAAAATCCTGAAATCCTACGGCGTGGAGATCCGCAAAGCCGCCGAATTCGACAATATCGAAACGATCAAACGCTCGGTCGAAGTCGGATTCGGTTTGGCAATCGTCCCGCAGCCGTCGGTTGTGGACGAAGAAAAAAACAATCAGTTAAAAGTCATCGAACTCGCCGAAAAAGACTGGATTCGTCCCGTCGGCGTAGTTTATCGAACCGACAGAACGCTCTCGATTGCGGCGAAGAAATTCGTTCAGCTTTTGGAGAATAAATAATCGGTTCAAATTTTATGCGTGACTGCTTTATTCAGGAAAATCGCATCTTTCTTTCAACCTGCTTGAAATGAAAAATTCTTATCAGGTTTTCATCGCCGACAATTTTCACTATCGAGACGAAACCGAAAACTATAAATTAGGCGATTTCGATTCGTTTGAAGAAGCCGTCAATATTTGCCGGAAAATTGTTGACGATTTTTTGCAGAGAAATTTGAAAGACGGTGCGACTGCCGATGAGCTTTATCAAAATTACATAAATTTCGGCGAAGACCCGTTTATCGTCGGCGAAGCCGCGCCTTACAAATTTTCGGCTTGGGATTACGCGAAGGAGAGATGCTCGCAGATTTGCAGGGAAAGTTGAGATATGAGTTGAAACGAAGAATTTTATTATTTGGCGGAATTTATCGAAGTCAAAAACGAAGTTCCGTCCAAATCGTTGAGCGCGTTTTTGAGCTGCGGAACGAGCGTTTCGGGTTCGAGGTAATTTTTGCCGAGAATTTTGCGGAATTTTTTTTGTTTCGACTGCAAAGTCAATTCTTTAAGCATCGCGCTGCAAAACGCCGTCACGAGTTCGGGCGCGAATTGTTTGCCGGAATTTCTTTGCAAATCTTCGACGATTTCGTCTGCCGCGCGGCGGCGTTTGTATGGTCTGTCGGTCGTCATCGCGTCGAACGAATCGGCGAGGCAGACGATCTTGGCGATAAACGGAATTTCGCGGTCTTCGAGTTCGTCAGGATAGCCGCGTCCGTCAAGGCGTTCGTGATGATATTTGGCGGCGAGCGGCACGTCGGCGTATGGATGATGAATCGGCAACAAGATTTCGTAGCCGATTCCCGGATGTTTGTTTAATTCGGCGGATTCTTTGGCGTTGATGCGATACGGCGCGTTGATGATGTTGCGGTCAACGGTCAATTTTCCGACATCGTGCAAATATCCGGCGATTGCCGCGCCTTCGGTTTCGTCTTCGTTCCAGCCGAGTTCCGCAGCGATAATTTCCGAATATTTCCCGACGCGCACCGAATGTCCTTCGGTGTATGTGTCTTTGCAGTCAATCGCTTTGGCGAATGCTTTTACGGTATCTTGATATGTGTGACGCAGATCGTCGTAAAGCCGCCGGTTTTCGTCGGCGCGGCGTTCTAATTCAGCCAATAGATTTCTCTGCGCGATTGCCACGCCGATGTGTCGCGCCATCGCGCAAATAATATCTTTATCGTAATTTGTGTAAGATTCGCCGTTCGCTTTTTCACCCAAAAGAACCACGCCGACGATTTCGTCCCGGATAATCAGCGGCACGAGCAGTTCGATTTTTTTCTTTTCAAAACTGCGGTCGTAAATCTGAAAAAACGGCAAAACTTTTGCCTGCGACGTTTCGATCGGAACTAAACCGTTCGTCAAAAATTGCCGTTCGTCCTCATAACAAAGCGTCATTCCGAGCGGAAAATCGTCGCCGAGTCCGCGCACGGCGAGCATATTCAATTCGTGTCCGAACCGCGAATAACGCGCCACGCCGCCGCGCATAATCGCCAAACTTCCGAGCAGAAGATGCAAAGACGTGCGAATCGTTTCCTGAAAATTATTTTTCTGGGAAATTTCCTGTCCGAGTTCCGCGAGCGCGCCGAAAGTGTGAATTAATTTTTGTTGATTTTCCGCCATTGTTCGTGAATCGTGAATTTTAATTGTTTTCCTCGGCGCGAGTGACGGCGACGTGATTGGTTAAGCCGAGCATTTCAAATAATTGAATAGTGTCGTTATTAACGTCAGAGAAAACGATTTCCGCGCCTTTATCGGCTGCCGCGTCAATCACGCCTAAAAGAATCGAAACGCCGATGCTGTTGACGATTTCGGTTTCGGCGAAATTAACGACCAGCTTTTTACAGCCTTCGTCGAGCTGGCGGCGGCATTCGCGCTCGATGCGCTCGCCGCTTAATTTATTCAAGTAATCATTGGCGAAAACAGTTGAAGTTTCGCCTGTTTTTTCGACAGGAATTTTATATTCTGCGTTCACGGATTTTTATTTACGGGATTTCCGGGTAGATTAAGAACTTGAAACTTAACTTAAAATTTTCAACGCCGATTGTCAACTTTTTTGAAAGTATTTCGTCATCGAAATGCGCGTTCCGTCGTCAACCTGTTCGAATTTCACTTCGTCCATCAAGCTTCGCATCAGCTTTAATCCCCAACCGCGCCGACCTTCGTCCGGCACGATTTCCGACGCTCGTTTGTCGGCGATTCGCAAACCGCGATTCGAGATTTTTATCACGATTTTGTCGGGTTCGACGGTAAATTTTTGATAAATTTTGCGGTCGGGACTCAAAGAATGTTCGGTCGCGTTGATGCAGGCTTCGATGAGTGCGGTTTTAATTTGATTGATCGCCTTCGCATCGAACGAATAGCGTCGCGCGATGTCTTCAATCGTGTGCGCGGCAATCAATTCGGTATCTTCGCCCATCGGCACGATGATTTCATATTCGTTCGCGTCGGATTTTTTGTTAAGCAAATTTTCCGCGTCGAGAAATTTTGCCAGCAAATTAATTTGTCGGCGGCTCGAACCGAAGGCGTTTCTCTGCTTTAAAGTTTCGAGAGCTTTCGGCGTGAATCCTTCGGGCGCGACGAGCCATAATTTATATTTCGGAAAATTGCAGTTGAGCGCGACCATCTCCAAACGGTCGCACCAGAATTCGACCAATTCGCGGTCGGCTTCGAGTTTCGAATCAATCTCCGCCGCGATCCAAACGATTTCGTCCGCGTCGGTGTATTTGCGTTCCGCAAATCCGAACGCGATTGCCGAGCGTTCCGTTTCGACGACTTGTTTGATCGGCGGATAAAATGCCTCCGTGTGCGCCGCGTAGACAATTTGCGGCAAATTGACGCGCTCGATTTCCGCCGCGATTTGCTCGAAAATCTCCGCGTTTTCCAAACCTTTGAAGCGTTCTTTAAAAATAGAATAATCCAGAAAACCGACGGGCGTTTCCTGCGAATCGAACGCGGTCAGAAGCTCGCGCAAATTGAGCGCGTATTCGCGCCGATAAAGACTCGCCATTAATTGCGGAGCGCGTTTGATAAATTCGGAAAGCATTTCGCCGACCACCAAAGCGCGATTTTCGCCTTCGATTTCGAGCCGGAAACGCGCCGCGACGTAATCGTTCAAAACGAGGTTTTCGCTCATCGGCTCGATGCCGTTTGAAACACAACGGACGATTTCGTGAACATTTAAAGCGGCGATTATTTTATAAAAATCTTCGTCGCTCGAATTTAATTTTCGCTTCAAAAAATCGAACGCGCCGTTTTGTTCACGACGATTTTGCAGACTGTAAATAATTTCGATGATCGCTTTCCGCGTCTCAAAATCACCGGAAATTTTCTGAAAAACCGTATCGTAAAATCTTTTAAATCTGCCGCCGAAAACTTCGTCCGCGTAAAGTTTTTCGACAAGCTGAAAACTGTCGAGACTCGATTTTTTCTCGCTCGCCGCTTCAAAGAAAAATTTGATGAAAAGCGGTTTGCCGTTTGTTTGGCGAGCGATTAAATCGCGCGTTTGCTCGTTGATCGCCGCGTCGAATTTTCCGGCGAGATTTTCAATCAAAAGTCCGGCATCGGAAAATTCGAGCGGCTCGACGCGCACAAATGCCGCGTCATCGGAAATCGAATTTTCGCCGCTCAAAGCGTCAAGCAGAAAACGGCGTTTTCCGCAGACGACAAACGGCGCGTCGAGCCGCGCGAGAATTTCTTTCAGATGTTCGATAAAATCAATCGCTCCGCCGAATCGCGCGGCTTCGTCGAGCGCGTCAATCATCAAAAAAATCTTCGCGCCCGACAGATTTGCCCGAAGCGGCGCGTTCAGACAATTTTCGACAAAGTTGATTTCGTCGTTTAGTTTGCCCTCGCGTTCGCAGTTTTCAATGAGCGGCGCGATCCAATTTGTGTCGTCGGGCGCGGCGATTTCGCCGAGTTCGTAAATGTCAGGCAAAGCCTTCAGAATTTGCGGATTGCGTTGACGAAAAGCGACCACTTGCACGAGAAAATTTCGTAGAAACCGCGCGGCGCAATTTTTCGCCGTTTGGTCGGTTTGTTTGACGGCAAAATAAACGGGAATCAATTCGGTTTGCGCGTAAAATAATCTATCGTAAGTTTGTTTGAGAATTTCGCTCGTGCCGGCTGTCGGCGCGGACAAAATTAAAAGCGCGCGTTTTTCGATTCTGCTTTCGGCGTGGCGCAGAATGTCTCCGACCTCAATGCTTCTGCCGATAAAATCGTTTGCCGGAACGGTCGCTAAAATTTTTTCGCTCATTTTCTGATCGTCAAGATATAAAAATAACACGCCTTTCATCCGAAAAACGAGGACGAAAGGCGCAATCCGAAAGAATTTTTTCCGGCTGTTTAATTATCCGGTTCGTCGTAAATCTGCACGTTGTTTCTGCCCGCGCGCTTGGCTTTATATAGTGCTTTGTCCGCCGCCGAAATTAAATCACGCGCCGAATTTAATTTCAAGGAACAGGCGGCAATGCCGATGCTAACGGTGATTTTACGATGCGGAAATTCGGTTTGCTCGACGCGCTCGCGGATGCGTTCGCCGATGTTGGCGGCTTCTTCGGATGTCGTCTGCGGCAGCAAAATCGAAAATTCTTCGCCGCCGTAACGCGCCGCGACATCCGCGCCGCGCAGATTTTCTTTGAGCCGCGCGCCGACCATTTGCAGAGCTTTGTCGCCTTCCGGGTGTCCGAAACTGTCGTTGAAGGCTTTAAAGTCGTCAACGTCAATCATCATAAAGCTCATCGGGAAATGATGCCGGGTCGAGCGTTTTATTTCTTCGGTGACGCGCTCTTCGAGATAACGGCGATTGAGCAAGCCGGTCAGCGCGTCGGTCACGGAAAGCTGTTCAAATTCGCCCGCTTTATTTTTCAGATCCACGCGGTCGATTATCACGGCGAGCGACGGCACAATCGCGTCGAGCAGAGCCAGATCGAGATTGCTGTAGCTTTCGCCGCCGGCGCGATCCGTAAAATTCAAAACGCCGATTTTGCGTCCGCCGATCATAATCGGATAGCTGATAAACGACGCTGATTTGTAAAGCCGATCTTCCGGCGCGGCGTATAAATTTGTCTTGCCGATGTCGCCGACGACTATCGCCTCGCCGCGATTGATGACCGTCCGCGCTACTCTTTCGCCCAGATATTCTTTCGTGTTTTTCAGAAAATCCGCTTTGATGCCGGTCGCGGCTTTGGCGACGAAGGCATCGGATTTTTTGTCCAGAATCAGCAAGGAGCTGCGCTCGGACTGCATTATCTCGGCGGAAACGTGATTAAGCATCGTCCAAAAATCTTCCGAGTCAATATTTTTCAGACTTTCGTTGATTCTTCCGACTGCCCGCGCGACAAAAGTGCGGCGCGTCAGTTCTTCGCGCAGTCGCAGAATTTCCAGTTCCGGCGCGATTTCGCGGCAGAGACGGACGAGCTGGCGTTTCGTGTTTTCGTTTTCGATTTGGTTGCCGACAATCAACGCGCTTTGAATTTCGCCGCCGATTGAAATCGGAAAAAGCCGAATTCTCTGCGGTTCTTTGGTCTGATCGGCGGTTTGCCGCTCACGCATTTCGAGCGAAGTTTCGTTTTTTACCGCGTCGAGCAAGTATTTATCGTTTGCCGGAACGCTCAACTGAATTTCGCGGTTGTGCAGATCGCCGCTGGCGAAAACCAATTCGAGGCGATTTTCGCGCCGTTCGAGCCACGCCAGACTTTTCGCCGCGTATTGCTGCTCGACAAACTGCATTATCGAGAGACACGCTTCGCGGTATTCCAGATTGAGTAACGAACCGAACAGCGAACGCCACTGACGATAGCGAAGGCTTTTCAAATTCGATTCTGCTGCTTCTTCCATTTCGACCTTTGCGCTTTCAGAGGTTTTCAGCGCGGCGTTGCCGTTGTTTGGATGCGCGTTCTGCGCTTTTGAGATTTGAGTTTTTGCTGATGATGCCGACATTTTTGCCTGTTCCTTTTCGCTTAATTTTTCTAATTTACGCGCCAGTTTTTGTAAATGTTCCGGCGCGTTGCTCAAAAGCACGTTTTCAAAAAATTCGTCCGCCGGAAATTCCTGCCAATCGCCTTCGCTCGCGCGAGTCGTCGCGCCGCGATAATCTTCCGCCTTCAAAAATGCCCTGCCGACGATGGCGACATTTATTTCTTCGTCTTTTTTCATATTTACTGCCAAGCAATGTAAATTCGCGTAACATTTATATTCGACCGGCTCGGCGGCATCTTTCGCCATTTCAAAAGCTCTTCCGCAAAATTTGGCGCATTCGGGCGCGAATCTTTCCGAATTGTATAAAATCCGGCACATCGAATTGTTGTTCGATTCGCTTGATACGGACGAATTTTCATTTATTAAAACAATCGCTAAACCGCTTTCGGCGGCTAAACTATCTTGCGCGGATTGCCGAGTTTTTTCGATTGTTCTTTCATCCGTATTCATTCAGAGATCACCCGGCGCGTTTTTCTTTCAGAAAAGTTTTGCCAAGCTGAATTTAAATTTACTTAGAAGGCAAATATGTTTAATCGGCGGCGTATTTCAATAAAAGATTTTAACTTTTTCCGATAGATAATTATGGCATATAAATTGTTCCGAATGCCATTAAAGCGATTGAATGAATCAAATCAAAACACGAAAAATTTTAGACATCGCTTTTTAAATCAAGGAAAACAAGGAAGCATTTATGAGCAATAAATTAGACGGAAAAACGGTGGCGATTTTAGCGACCGACGGATTTGAACAAAGTGAGCTTTTCGAGCCGAAAAGGGCTTTGGAAGACGCGGGCGCGACGGTGAAAATCGTTTCGCTCAAAACGGGCGAAATCAAAGGCTGGAACGAAACCGATTGGGGAAAAACAATCGAAGTTGATTTATCGGTCGGAGAGGCGAACGCCGAAGATTTCGACGCGCTGCAACTGCCGGGCGGCGTGATGAATCCAGACAAACTTCGCACCGATGAAACGGTTTTGAAATTTGTCAAAGCATTTTTCGACGCGGGCAAACCGGTCGCGGCAATCTGTCACGCGCCCTGGACTTTAATCAACGCCGGAGTCGTCGAAGGCAGAGAATTGACTTCGTTCCCGACGCTTCGCAAAGATTTGGAAAATGCGGGCGCGAAATGGACTGACAAAGAAGTCGTCGTTGACAACGGACTCGTCACGAGCCGCAATCCGCACGATCTTCCGACTTTCAATAAAAAGCTGATCGAAGAAATCGCCGAGGGCGGACACAAAAAACAAATGATGGCGAATAAATAAGAAAATAAGACTTCGTTTGAAAATCAATCTAAAAAGGCTTTCGTTTTTATAAAAACGAAAGCCTTTTTCTCGTCTGAATCTTTTCAATACACAACTCTGTTTCAATAGCTTTCAAAAATCGTCGGCAGATTTTATTTGATTTTGCTCAAATCCGTGTCGTTTCGGCATTATCGCTATTTGGCATACGGATTGTTATGCATTTCGGCAAGTCAGAAAAATGTATCAAATTAACTTTTTGACTATTTTGAGAAGATTGATTCAAGGAGGGTTGAGAAATGCAAATTAATGATTACGAAGCGACAAAACCCATAACGACAGACGCGGAAGTTACGGGAACGACAAGAACGGAAGGAGATAATATGGCAACGAACGACGATACAATTTCAGTATTAAACAATTTAATCGAAACGAACAAAGACGGACAGGAAGGTTTTAAGCAAGCGGCGGAAGGCATCGAAGACAGCAGTTTAAAGTCTTTGTTTTATGAAATCGGACAGCAAAGAGCGACGAATGCGGGGGAACTGCAAAATTTGGTTCGTCAACTCGGCGGCGATCCCGAAACGAGTTCCAGCACGGCGGGCGCGCTGCATAGAGGTTGGATCAATATTAAATCGCTCGTCACCGGAAAAGACGAAGCCGGAATTTTAGCCGAAGCCGAACGCGGCGAAGATTCGGCGAAAAAAGCGTATAAAGACGCGCTGGCAACAAATCTTTCGGCAGACGTTTTGAGCGTTGTTCAAGCGCAAGCGGATAAAGTGATGACTGCCCACGACCGCATTCGTGATTTACGCGATTCGGCGCAGGCGGCAAAAGGTTAGTAAAATTTTTATATTCTTTCTCATTTTTAGCCTAAAATTTAAGGGAGCGACGATTCGCTCCCTTTTTTTGTTTTTTCAATTTCCAATCGCGTCGAGATTTGCTTCCGCGTTTTCCTCGATGTGCGGTTTTTCGGGCGAAATTCTGATGCAGGCGGCGAAATGTTTCGGTTTTATCTCGACTAATTTCGGCTCGATTTGTTTGCATTCGGCAATCGCATACGGACAGCGCGTGTTGAAATGACAGCCCGATGGAGGATTGATCGGCGAAGGAACATCGCCTTTTAAAATTATCCTTTCCCGTTTCGCTTCGATTTCCGGGTCGGGTATCGGCACGGCGGAAATCAAGGCTTTCGTGTAAGGCATCAAAGGGTCGCGGTAAACCGTTTTTGCGTCGCCGAGTTCGACGATTTTCCCTAAATACATCACGGCAACGCGGTCGGAAACGTGGCGAATCGCCCGTAAATCGTGCGAGATAAAAAGATACGTCAGATTTTTTTCCGCTTGCAGGCGATTCATCAAATTCATAATCTGCGCCTGAATCGAAACGTCGAGCGCGGAAATCGGCTCGTCCGCAACGATGAATTCAGGGTCAACCGCCAACGCTCTGGCGATGCCGATTCTCTGTCGCTGTCCGCCGGAAAATTCGTGCGGATAGCGTTTGACGAAACGGCGGTTCAAACCGACCGTTTCCATCAAATTCTGCACGCGTTCTTCGATATTTCCGTTCGCCAGTTTAAAAGTGCGAATCGGTTCGCCGATAATCTGCCCGACCGTCATTCGCGGATTTAGAGAAGCGTAAGGGTCTTGAAAAATCATTTGCAGATTCTTCCGCTCGTCGCGCATCTGCGACTGCGAAACATTTGCCAAATCTTTTCCGTTGTAAAAAACCTGTCCGCCCGTCGGCTCGGTCAATCGCAAAATCGCTTTTCCCAAAGTTGATTTGCCGCAGCCCGATTCGCCGACCAAACCGAGCGTTTCGCCTTTTTTAATTTCGAGCGAAACACCGTCAACAGCTTTGACATACTTTGTTCCCTTAAACAAACCGCCGCCGATTTTGTAATGAACTTGCAGATTTTGAAGCGAAATAAGATTTTCGTTCATAAAATTTTTCGGATTTAGTTTAATTTCGGAGCTTCGATTTTTACGTCTTCGTCGAATTTATAATCCACGTTGATTTTCGCGGTCGTTTCCTTCGGTTTCGTTGTTTTGACGGTCATTTCAAGACGTGCGGGCAGATTTTTCGCTTCGTCAACCCAAATCTTCGCGTTATTCTGCGATTTGATTTCGTCGAGTTTGGCTTTTGTGTCGTCACTCATTTCCTTTTTCATCGCTTCGGGCATCGCTTGATCTTGGTCAATTTCGAAGGTATAAACTGTCATTTCTTTTCCGTTGAGTGTTGCCTTTCCATCGGACTTCACATTTTTAAGTGATTTGAAACTGTTTTCATTAAACATATCCTTCCATTTGGTTATCATCTCGCCCATATTGATTCCAGATGGAGATTGTTGCCATTTGCCGCCCATTTGCATATAAGTTTCGCCGCCTACGGAGATGATTTGCATTTTATTTCCCGCCATATCGTTTTCCATCTGAAAACTGTCGGGCGCGGCGTATTTGATATTCATTTTGCCTTGCGGGTGTGACATCGAATCACCGGAAATATCTACATCGGCGACCAACGGTTTTTCGTTCTGCATATTTTTCAATGCGCCAAACAAAACGTCTCGCGGATTGGCACTCGAAGTTGTTTCTTTTGAACTGGAGCTTGAAGTTGATGTCGTCGAATTAACCGCAACTTCGCTCGTACTGCCGAGTTTACAGCCGCCGACTGCCAAAAAAGACAGAACGGCGATGAACATAAATTTAGATTTGATTATTTTCAATTTTAATTTCCTCCCTTATTTCGTTTTTCAACTTTTCTAAGGATTCCGCATAAACTTCTTTCGCAAAATGACACAGCGACCAATGATTTTCGTTGATCTGCACGAACGGCGGATATTGGGCGCGACAAATTTCTTCCGCTCGTTCGCAGCGCGGCGCGAACGGACAGCCGGGCGGCAGATTGGCAACGTCGGGCGGCAAGCCGGGAATTTGATAAAGATCCGTGCCGTCTTCGTGCGCCGGATCGGGAACGCTTTTCAGCAAGCCTTTCGTGTATGGATTTGCCGGAGTCGCAAACAGTTCTTTGGTCGGTGCTTGCTCGAAAACTTTTCCGGCATACATCACGATAATTTTATCGGTCATTCCGGCGACTACGCCGAGATCGTGCGTGATTAAAATAACGCTCGTTCCCATTCTGGCTTTTAAATCTTTGATGAGTTCGAGAATCTGCGCCTGAATCGTGACATCCAAAGCGGTCGTCGGCTCGTCAGCGATCAACAATTCCGGGTCGCACGACAACGCCATCGCAATCATCACGCGCTGGCGCATTCCGCCGGAAAATTCGTGCGGATAATTATTCAAACGGTTTTCCGCGTCGGGAATGCCGACCAGATTCAGCATCTTGAGCGCGTGTTCGCGGGCTTGCGCCTTGGTGTGATTCAAGTGCAGTTCGGTAACTTCCATCAACTGCGTCGAGATTTTCAGAAACGGATTCAAGGATGTCATCGGGTCTTGAAAGATCATCGCAATCCTTTTCCCGCGAATCTTCCGCACATCGTCAATCGAAAGCGCGCGAACGTCTATGCCGTCGAAATTGATGTCGCCGTTGATGATTTTCCCCGGCGGTTCGGGGATCAAACGCATGATAGAAAGATTCGTCACCGACTTTCCGCTTCCCGATTCGCCGACAATGCCGAGCGTTTCGCCTTTTTCAAGCGTGAATGTAATGCCGTCAACTGCTTTGACAATGCCGTCTTCGGTTTGAAAATAAGTTTTCAAATCGTTGACCGTTAAAATTTTACCGTTCGTTTCAATCATTTATCTTGTTAGAATTTTCTCGTCTGCGGATCGAGCGCGTCTCTTAAACCGTCGCCCAAAAAGTTTAGCGAAAATAAAGTTAAAGCCATCGTTACGCCGGGAAAAATTAACTGCCAAGGAAAGACGGAAATATTTTTGATGCCGTCGGCGCAGAGACTTCCCCAAGAAGCGTACGGTGCTTGCACACCGATTCCCAGGAATGACAGAAACGCTTCTGAGAGCATCACGCTTGGAATTGTCAGCGTCGCGTAAACAATCACCGGACCGAGCGCGTTCGGGACGAGATGGCGAAAGATAATCGCCGGAGTCGAAACGCCGGTTGCCCGCGCCGCCATCACGAATTCCTGATTTTTCAATGAAAGAATTTGCCCGCGCA
>CAXTMQ010000074.1:11255-16701 GCA_964245305.1 uncultured Pyrinomonadaceae bacterium | reverse complement strand
AGCCTGTGCCGATTATCGGCACAGGCTTTTGCTTTTTATTTTAATAAAATCAGCGCATTCGCTTAACGGGAAATTCTTTGCCGTCGGCGCGGTAGAAAGTTCCGCCGCTGTAATTTTCGTCGTCGAAAACAAAAGCGTTCGCTTTATCGTTTGAATCGGACGCGAAACGATATTTGCCGTCGCTGCTTTCTTCGGAAAAGAAAACTTCCGTTCCCACGCCTTTCGCCCATTTAACTTCAAACGCCATTTTTACCGGCTTGACCGTGCAGCTTGTTTCGCCGACTTGATACGCGCCTTCAAATTCGCCTGTTTCCGGGGAGGTCTTAGAATTATTGTCCGAATTATTAGCCGCGTCTTCCTTAAAATATTTCAGCAAATTTTCGCCTTTGCCATAATCGATATTGGAAATTTTCCACGCCGAATTTTCCCTGACGAGCTGGTAAGTTACGTTATATCTGGTTTTATAATTGATAAAAGTTACCGGAACAACAGCCTTGTCGCCGTCAATTTTCGCCGCGCCGACGTTCAAGTTTTTAATTTCCGCGTCCTGCGTATTGTAAAAAATATCGAAATCAATCACGCCGACTTCGTTTTGGTTGGTCGTCATATCTTTCCAGATAAAATCGGCGAGAGTTTTATCGAAATATTTGTCGAGAATCTTACGGTTTTTGCCCTGCACAATCGCGCCGTTGTTCGCGTCGTGCGTTTTGTATAAATCTTTGATAAGCGCGTCGGGCGCGGTTGCGGTTTGCGCGGCGGAATTTTCAGCCGCCGAATTTGACGGCGCGGTTTTTATATCTTCCGTGTTTATCATTACAACATTCGAGTTATTTGTCGTTGTCATTTTTGTCGCAAACGAACAACTCGAAGTCGTGAAAAAAAACATTATTAAAAACAAGAAGTTCAAGTATTTCATAGATTTTTCGTTTAACTTTCGCGGCGTGAATTTATGACACGGCGTGTTTTAAAAGATTACGCTATACCGCGGAATTTTCAAAAGTTCGCAGCGCGTCAAAATTATCTGCGCCTGCAAAATAGTTTAGTTTTATTAATGAAAACGCCGAACGACAATCGTCGCGTTCAACCGACCGCCGTACGCAGACGGTTCTGAATAAATAGGCGAAAAATCGGTTGTTTGCGGCTCATTTCCGGTGAATGCTAAAATGAATTTTCCGTTGTTACCACAAATTGCTTCGATTAAATTATTGATTTGTTTATTTTATGGAATTAGCCGTCGAAAAATACCGGGTCGAAAACGAACCTTACTATCTTCCCGTCAACCGGGAAGTCGAACTTTTCCAAGCCGCTTACGCCGCGAAACTGCCCGTGATGCTCAAAGGTCCGACCGGCTGCGGGAAAACGCGCTTTGTCGAATTTATGGCGCATAAATTAAATCGCCCTTTGATCACGGTCGCCTGTCACGAAGATTTGTCGGCGACCGATTTGGTCGGGCGATTTTTACTGGAAGGCGATGAAACCGTCTGGCACGACGGACCTTTGACGAAAGCCGTGCGGACGGGCGCGATCTGCTATCTCGATGAAGTCGTCGAAGCGAGAAAAGATACGGTCGTCATCATTCATCCTTTAACCGACGACCGTCGAAGATTGCCGATTGAAAAGCGCGGCACAGTCGTTGACGCGCCGCCGGAATTTATGCTCGTCGTTTCGTATAATCCGGGTTATCAATCAATTTTGAAAGATTTGAAACAGTCAACGCGCCAGCGTTTCGTGGCGATGGAGTTCGATTATCCGAACGCCGATGCCGAAACGGAAATCGTCGCCAAAGAAGGCAAAATTGACGAAGCGATGGCACGGGATTTGGTCATAATCGGGCAAAAAGTTCGTAACTTGCGCGGACACGGACTCGAAGAAGGCGTTTCGACCAGACTTTTAATCTACGCCGCGCAAATGATCGCCAAAGGCATCGCGCCCGTTGACGCGGCGGAAGTCGCGCTCTGCTCGCCGATCACCGACGACCGCGAACTACAGCGCAGTATTCGAGAAATCGTCACGACGATTATTTAACGAGACGAAAAAAACAGGCGCGAGCAAAGACAGGATTAAGATTTCGTCTTTGTTCGCGCCTGTTTTTTTCGTTTTAGTTATCAAAAATATCTTTACCGTCGTTGTTTTCCGTCGTTAACTGCACTTTTGCTTCCTGAACGACAATCGGACTGGTCGGGTAAATCTCGATATTCGATTTAGTCAAAGCCTTTTTAATGCCCGTCGCTACGCGGTCGAAAACTTCCATCGGCTTATTTTCGTTCGTATTTATCCAGAAATAAATTGATAAATTAACGCCTTCCGAAGCCAAATCCGTCACATAAACCGCCGGTTGCGGATCGGCGACTACACCTTTCGATTCGTTCAAAACGAAAAGAATGCTCGATTTCGCTTCGTCAATTTTCGCGTCGTAGCCGATGCTGACAGTTAATTTCATACGCCGGTTCGCGCCCGCGCCGCGAATAATTAAAGGATTGGAATACAAATCGCCGTTCGGCATCAAAATCTGCTCGCCGTCGTCTAATTTCAAAGTCGTCGCGCGAACGCCGATATATTCAACCTTGCCCTGTTTATCTTTGACGAAAATATAATCGCCGATTTGAAACGGCTGCTTCCACAAAATCAAAACGCCCGATAAAAGATTGTTCAAAATATCTTTGGTCGCAAAACCGACGATAAACGACGTAAAGCCCAAACCCGCAATCAAATCTCCGAAGCGAAACGACGGCACGATGACTGTCAGCGCGGTGAAAATTCCCAACACGAGAATAAAAATTCCGATCAAACGGCTGAACAAAATCCGCAGGCGATTATCTAATTTCGTGCGGCTCGTCGTCGCCCAGAACGCGCTTTTGAAAATTCTGGAAAGTATCCAGAAGAAAACCAGAACAATAATGCCCGAAGCGATATAAGGCAGTTGTTCGATAACCGATTTTATTAAATTGTCTACCGACGAATAAGCGACGTTCGTTACCTGCGATGCGCTTTCGATCACTTTGGTCGGCGTGTTTGAAGTTTGTAAAAACATAATAAATTCAAATAATTTCGAGCCGGAAACGTAACGGCTCGAATAAGGTATGAAACCAAAAATCCCGTTTAAGTTGCTTGTGAATCGGCTTTTAAATTTGACTTTTTAGTTTATTAGAATTAGAATGATTCTAAATAAAGAGGAAATATGCATAACACGAAAAACGATTTAGCACGGGAAAAACGCGAAAAAGTTATCGAACATTTGAACGCGCGGTTGGCTGATGTGATTGATTTGAAAACGCAGGCGAAACAAGCGCATTGGAACGTCAAAGGAATTCATTTTATCGGTTTGCACGAGCTTTTCGATCAAGTGGCGACTGCCGCCGAAGCGCACACCGATTTGATTGCCGAACGAATCACCGCGCTCGGCGGCACGGCATACGGCACGGCGCGTGTCGTCGCGCAAACCTCTACGCTATCCGAATATCCTTTGGAAATCACCGACGGCACGGCGCACGTTGACGCGCTCTCGACGACGATGTCGGATTTCGGCAAACGAGTTCGCCAAAACATTGATGATTCTGACGAACTCGGCGACAAAGACACGGCAGATTTATTTACCGAAGTTTCACGCGAAACGGACAAACTTTTATGGTTCGTCGAAGCGCATATTCAATCGTAAATCCGATTTTATCAAGGGGAACAAGGGGCAAAGGCAGACTGTGAAAAGTCTGCCTTTTTATTTTTGTGGAAACGATTAGATTAACCTTCGACGATTTCCCACGCCGCCTCGTTTTTCAAGAGTTTGCTCATCATCGAAGCGTGAACCGAATGACCGCTTTTGTGAGCTTTGATTTTTCCTAAAATCGGCATTCCCAAAAGCGCGAAATCGCCGACAATATCGAGCGTTTTATGCCGCGCGAATTCGTCTTTGAAACGCAGAGGTTTTTCGTTGAGCATTCCGTCGTCGCTCAAAACAATCGCGTTGTCGAGCGAGCCGCCGAGCGCGAGATTGGCGCGTCGGAGCATTTCGATTTCGCGTGTGAATCCGAACGTCCGCGCCGAGCCGATTTCACGCCCGAACGAACCGTTTGCCAAGATGAAATTAAAATTTTGACGTTTGATAAACGGATGCGGAAAATCAATCGCGCATTCGATTTCATATTTGTCCGACGGTGAAACCGACATTTTCCTGTCGCCGTCGGTAAATTCGACTGGCTTTTTTATTTTCAAAAATCGGCGCGGCGCGTTTTGTTCAACGATGCCCGCTTTTTCGATCAAATCGAGAAAAATCTCGCTCGAACCGTCCATAATCGGAATCTCGATATTGTCGAGTTCGATAAAACAATTATCAATGTTCGAGCCGCGCAAAGCCGCGAGCAGATGCTCGCAGGTTGAAAGTAAAACGCCTTTTCGCAAAAGCGTCGTCGCATAACTGCAATGCGAAACATATTCAATCGAAGCCGGAATTTCAAAATCGTCCAAATCCGTTCGCACGAAAACATAACCCGTATTTTCCGGCGCGGGTTTCAAAGTCAAATTCACCTCAACGCCGGTGTGCAGACCGATACCGCCGGTTTCGACGGCTTTGGCGATTGTTTGCTGTTTAATCATCAGAATTTTTATCAACAAAAATTATGCCTGATTTCCGAAAGTGCTAAAACGCTGTATTGACAGAGGTTTTGAAACTGTCAAACCCGAATTCGCAACCGCCGGTTGTTGCGCTGAGTCAACAAATCTGTGGCATAATTTACTAAACGAAATTTAAGATTTACAATTTAGAAACGAATTATGGCAATCAAATTGGCAGGCTTGAAATCTGCGAAACCGTCGGAAATAAAAATCGAAAACGAATCGAGCATCGCTTTGCCGAAGAACACCGAAGAATTGATCCGGCAAATTTTGGCGTATCTGCCGCTCGAACATCAGCGCGGTTTGGAGCGCGTCAGGCTCGTTGATTTTATCAATCACGCGCAGTTGAAAAATTCGCCCGTACCGATCAAAGGCGATTTGCCGGGACTTTATCATCCGAAAATTCAAAACAAAAATGCGTGGCTCGAAATCTCGCTCGGCGCGCTCCTTCAGCCGACCGAAAATTTCGGCAAACGCTGGATGGCGAAATCTTCATTCAAAAGCAATCTCGCCGGACTGATTTTTTCGCTCGTCGGTCAGCATTATTATTTGACTCTGCGCCATTCGGTCAAAAAGGAAAGTCTCGAACCGCAGATTCGCCAATACGCGCAGAAAAACTTAAAAATCTGGGGCGAAAAACAAGCCGAAACGAGCAAACGCGCCAAGTTCTTCAAACCGTTTCGCCCGTATCTCGAACGCTGGGCGAAATGGCTCAACAAAAAAGCGGTGAGCGCGCAGAAAAAAGGTTAAACTGAAAGCTGAACACCAACGAACAAACGGGAAGGACGATTTAAAAAACTTAATGGACGAAGCGACAAAGGAAACAATTTCCGCAGCGGCT
>CAXTMQ010000074.1:0-11245 GCA_964245305.1 uncultured Pyrinomonadaceae bacterium | reverse complement strand
GCCAATGGGCGTACCGGTTTCATACGAACGGTCGCTCAACAAAAAAGCGGCGGAAGCGCAGAAGAAAACTTAGACGACGAAGTTGAACATAAGAGAAGAAAATATCTCACAAAAAAATGGACGAAGCGACAAAGGAAGCAATCGGCGAGAAAATCGAGCAGACGGTTGAAGCGGCGGAAGAAATCGTTCGCCATCCTTACACGAAAAAAATCGCGCAGTTCGGATTTTACACAAAAGGTTTTCTCTTCACCGTCATCGGAATTCTGGCGTTGATGGTCGCTTTCGGACAGCGCGGCGGCGAATTAGCCGACCCGACCGGCGCGTTAACCGTCGTCGCGCAGTTCTCGTTCGGCAAAATTCTTTTGATAATTTTCATCGTCGGCGCGATCAGTCACGGTTTCTGGAATATTTTGCGCGGCGCGGCGGACGTTGATAACGCCGGAAAAAAATGGCAGGGAATCGTTAAAAGAATTGTCGCCGTCGGAACCGGAATTTTTTATTTGTTTCTGGCGTGGACGGCTTGGACGATTATCACGACGGCGCAGGTCGTCGTGCAGAACGGAACGGTTCAGAAAAGCATTACGGCATTGATTTTGGCGTTGCCGCTCGGCACGATTTTGATAATGTTCATCGGCTTAATCGTTATCGGCGCGGGTTTCAGCGAATGCTATCGCGGTATCACGGGGAAATTTCAGGAAGATTTTCGTCTGCGCGAACTGCAAGGTTTTAAGCGAAAAATCGTGACCGTTCTCGGCGCGCTGAGCTTTACGGCGCGGGCAGTTATTTTCGGTTTGATCGGTTATTATTTCGTGCTGGCGGCATACGATTCCAACCCGAACGAAGCAACCGGCATCGACGGCGCGTTGCGAACGCTGACGCAAAATTTTTACGGCAAAACGCTTTTGTTTATCGCCGCCGTCGGTCTGATCGCGCACGGCATTTTATCGCTCTACGAAGCGCGTTATCGCCGAATCTGCTAAAATCTTTTGCGAATGCAATTCTGGCTCGTCAAACAGGAACCCGAAAAATATTCGTTCGACGATTTGCTCGCCGAAGGCGCGACCGATTGGACGGGCATCAGAAATTTTCAAGCCAGAAACAATCTGCGTGAAATGCGCGTCGGCGACCGAATTTTGTTATCATTCGGTCTCGGAAAAATCGGTCGTCGGTTTAGCCGAAGTTTCTAAAGAAGCGTTTCTCGATCCGACCGGCGAAAATTGGCTCGCCGTCGAAATCGCGCCGGTTGAAAAATTTGAAAAAGACGTTCCGCTCGACCGAATCAAAGCGGAAGAATCTTTGCGAAACATCGCGCTGCTGAAACAATCGCGCCTGTCGGTGATGCCTTTGAGCGCGGAAGAATTTGAAACGATTTTGAGAATGACTGAAGATTAATCGTTAATCGCAAACAGGCAAAAACAATTAACCATTTACAACTAACAAAATTATGCTAAAAGAAGCCGTCGCTTATTATCATCAATTATTGGAAGATTTCGATTTAGCCGAATCGTCGCGTCTCGCGCTCGACGAAGGTTTGGAGGGTGCGCGCCTTATTTTCGGCGGTCGCCGGTTGTCGCCTTATCTGCGCCCGCATTTTGTCACCGAAGCGGATTGGCGGCGCGTTACGCAGATTTGCGAAATTGTCTGGTCGGCTTTGCAAAAGGTGAAAGATGCGGCGATTGCGGACGAAGCGATTTTGGACGAACTCGGCATTACCGAAGTCGAAAAGCAATTAGTGGCGATTGACCCGAAATACAAACAGGTTTCGCCGTCGGCGCGGCTCGATTCTTTTTTGACCGAAAACGCTTATTCGTATGTCGAATTAAACGGCGAATCGCCCGCCGGAATCGCCTTTGCCGATTCCGCGACCGAGATTTTTAAATCGCTTCCGGTGATGCAAAAATTTTTGGAAAAATACGACGCGCGCGGTTTTGAAGGCAGCCCGCAAATGCTCGACGTTTTGCTGAAATGCTACACGGAATTTAACGGCGGTTTGCCAGAGAAAAAACCGACCATTGCGATTGTTGATTTGAAAGACTTGCCGACGCAGAAGGAGTTTGAACTTTTCAAAGATTATTTTGAATCGCAAGGTCATACGGCTTTAATCTGTTCGCCCGACGAACTCGTTTTCGACGGCAAACATCTGCTTTACAAAGAAGTCGTCGTTGACATCGTTTATAAACGCCTGCTCGTCAACGAATATCTGCCGATCATCAATTCCGCGCCCGCTCTGCTCGAAGCGTATCGCGCCGGAGCGGTTTGTCTGGTCAATAATTTCCGCTCGAAAATTATTCACAAAAAAGCTGTCTTCGCCGTTTTAACGAACGAGCGTTACGCGCGTCTTTTCAACGAAGCCGAACTCGCCGCCATCAGCGCGCACGTTCCCTGGACGCGCAAATTCCGCGACGAAGCGACCGAAAACAAAGGCGAGCAAATCAATCTCGTCGAATGGACGCGCGGAAATCGCGGCAAATTAGTCTTGAAACCGAATGACGATTACGGCGGACACGGAATTTATATCGGCTGGGCTTCGACCGTCGAAGAATGGGAAAAAGCAATCAACGCCGCGCTCGAAAACGGCGATTATCTAGTTCAGGAGCGGGTGCAAACCTCGAAGGAATTTTTCCCGATGCTCGACGCGGCGGGCAACTGGCAGATGGTCGAACAGCTTGTTGATCTCGATCCGCTTCTCTACAACGGATTGGTCGGCTCGGCGTTCACGCGCCTTTCATCGTCGGAACTCGCCAATGTTTCTTCGGGCGGCGGAATGGTGCCGACGTTTATCATTCGGGAGAAAGATAAAGCGGCGGAGAATTAAAAACGTCTAAAAACAGTTTTGAAAATTCCGCGCTTTCAGTTTTCTAAACGACGATAATTTTGTCGTTCAGATTGGTAAATTTCGATAAATCCAAAAGCTCGCGCGGATCGGGCGCGATTAATTCGCGCGGTGTCGGTTCGCGCCGCCAAAAACGGGCGAACATTTCAACGCCCTGCTCGCCCGTCTCGATAAAATTAATCAAATAGCGAAAATCGGCGTGGAAAAAGCGCGTGTAATCCGCGTCCATTTCAGCGTCGAGATTCGGTTCGACATCGGCGATCAACGCTCTGCCGATTTCGGCGGCTTCGCGTTCGTGATCGTAAATAAGCTGAATTTCTTCGACCGTCAAAGTTTGATTGATTCGCAAAACGAGTTCGTTGGCGCGGTTGACGCGCGTGGTTTTATTCGTCAACTGCGATAGATGCCCGAACAGATGCGCGACCGTGAACCAGAGCGCGAACGCGGGCGCGACGTTCGGGTAAAGAATAATCGTGCGGTTTTCAAAAATCCCGACAAAGCGGGCGTGGTCGGCGTTCGATAAATCGTCAACCACTTCGACTCCGAGCGTTTCAACCCGCGCCTTTAATTTTTCCAAAGACGGAGCGACTTCCGCTCTCGTCGGCAATCCGATCAAATCATTTTCAGTCGTCATCGTGTTTGTATGGTAAGACAAAAAAAACTTTGCCGAAAGCCGCCGCGAAAATCGAATTGCCGTAATTTTCAATCGTCGCGCGGCGATTAGATTTTTCGGCATTTTCCGGCAATAAAATTATTCTCCGTCTTCGCCTTTTTCGGATTCGCTTTTGGCGACTCGATATTCGATTGAACCGGCGAGCGTCAGAATAATTAAAGCTGCAATTGCGGCAATGATATATGCGTTCTGAATCCGGCGGACTTGCCCGCGCTTTCGCGTTGAAAACTGATTGCCGCGCCTAAAATCCCTGAAGAAACAAGCCTGATAATCACGTGAATCAACTGCCGCGTATCAGGCAATCCGCAATTTAATTCTTCCCGAAAAATATCCATTTCGTTTTTTTCCCTTGATAAGAGTTTTATTTATGTTCGAGCGTTTCTAGTTATCGATTAAACCGATGCGGCGCAAAAGATTGTCAAATCGCTCATCGCCGCGCAGATTGTCGAATTCGGGATCAATTAACAAATCCGCCAGATGGCTAACGCGCTCGTCGAACGCTTTTTCGAGCCATTCAAACGCTTCGTCAACATTGCCGAGCCGCGCGTAAATCATTGCCGCGACGTATTTCAAAAAAACGAAACGCCCACAATTTTGTTTTAGTTCGTCAAGCGTTTGCAGCGGCATTTCAATTTCGCCCGCCATCGCTCTGGTTGCGGCGAGAATTCCGAGAACCGCGAAGTTTCCCGTCGAGTTTTCAACCGCCGCTTCGTGCGCGGCAATCGCTTCCGCGAATCGCTTCTCTTGCGCGAAGGCGATTCCCAAGCCGATTAACGCGGGAACAAAATCAGAATTTTCCGCCAGCAGACGACGATATTTTTCGACGGCTTCGGCATAACGCCGCGCATATAAATCAACGGCGGCGACCGACGCGCCGACCGCCGGCGACAGCGGATCAATTTCAAACGCGAAACGCATCTGTTCACGCGCTTCGTCGAATTGTTTTAAGGAAACGAAAAGTTTCGCATACCAATTTCGCGCGGCGACACAGTTCGGATTAAGCGCGATGGCGCGGCGATAAGAATTTTCCGCGATTTCGAAATCCCATTCGAAAATATATTTCGCATAGCCGAGCGAAGCGTGCGCGTCGGCAATCGAATCGTCAATTTCCAAAGCCTTCAAAGCCGCCGCCTTCGCCAGAATATAACCTTCGCGCGGCGACAATTCGCCCCACATCGGCAGCATATTATATGTGTCGGCAAGTCCCGTGTAAGCGAGCGCGTAAGTCGGATCGAAATCAATCGCTTTTCTAAAATGCGAAATCGCTTTGTAAAAATTTTCGACATCGCGCTTGTTCCAGTAATAACGACCTTTCAAATATTCGCGGAACGCTTCGCCGCTCGTCGTGTAGCGTTTGGTTAAAAGCTCGCGCTCGCGCTCGTTCAATTTCAAAGTCAGAGCGTCGGCGACTTGTTTGGCGATGGCATCTTGAACGGCGAAAATATTTCCGAATTCAAAATCGAATTTGTCCGACCAGATTGAAATCGCGTTTTCGGTTTTAATCAGCATCGCCGTGACGCGCAAATTATTTCCGGCTCGATAAACGCCGCATTCAAGAATCGCGTCAACCTGCAATGCACGTCCGGCTTCGATTAAACCCGCCGTTTCCGTTTCGACGAATTTTTTAATCGCGCTCGTCGGGCGAACGACGATGCGATTCGCGCCGCCAAGCTGTGTAATCAGCGCGTCCGCCAGACTCAAACTTAAATATTCGTCGCCCGCTTCAACTTTTATCAATCGAAACGGCAAAACCGCCAGCGATTCGATTGGCGTATTCGTCGCCGACAAACTTTTTTGCGTTTCCGCGACGCGGCGAATTTCGTCTTCGATTTCCGTTTTAACGATTCGAGCTTGCAGACGACGATGCACAATCAACATTTCATCACTTTCAGCGTCGGTGATTTTCGCGCGGAAACGATAGCCGCGTCGCGGAACTGTTTCGATAAAATCCCTGCCGTCGCCCGCCTTACCGAGCGTTTTGCGAAGCGCGGAAATATTGACCGAAAGATTCGCTTCCTCGACAAACGAATCGTGCCAGACTTCGTTCATCAATTCGTCGCGCTCGACAATGTGATTGCTTTTCCGAACGAGCGCGAGCAAAGTGTCGAAAATTTTCGGCGGCAGATTCAAAGGCTCGCCGTTTTCAAATAAAACGCGCTCCGCCGCGTCGAGCCGAAATCGCTCGAAATCGTAAAATCTCGATTTTTCTTTCGCGTTATTCAATTTTAGATTCTCTTTAGAAATAATTTACAACTTCCAAAGGACTTCGCTCAAATCAATCGGCGATACTCGTCTCCGTCGGACAAAGGAATTTTTATGAAAAAAACGACAACCGAGATTTTTATTGAAGTCGAAGAAATTATCTGCGTCAAATCCGCCAAATCGAAAGGGGCGAACAAAGACGAACATGAAAACTTAAAATCAATCATCGAAATCTGCCCGCATTGTCATCGGGCGATTTTCGATCCGCAAAATATCGAATTAAAAGGAGAAAAAAAATTATGACGACACGCGCCTTTATCGTTCAGGCAGTTCTTTATTTATTCATCATCGCGTCCGGTCTGCAAATGGGCGCGGCAACCTTTGAAACTTTTGTAATTACGCCGCTTTGGTCGGGCGCGCTGCCCGAATCGGTTACGAATTGGAATCCCGTCGCCGCCTACGCGATCAATCCCGGTTTGTATTGGAGCAAAGGAACGCTTTTTTATACGATTTGCACCGCGCTGATGTTAATCGCCGCGTGGTTTGCTCCGGCGGCGCGGCGCAATCTGATGCTCATTGCCGGAACAATCGCGCTTTTGATCGTGCTGTTCACGGCGTTTTTCTTCGTGCCGATTTTGATGAAAACCATCGCCGTGCGCGGCGCGGGTTCGAGCGGCGCGGAAATTACGCAGATGGCGACGAGTTGGGTAAATTGGAATTGGCTGCGCTTCGCCGCCGGAATTTCCGCGTGGCTTCTAGCGATTCGCGCCGTCAGTTTGCCGTCCGATTCTTTAGATTAAATCGCCGCGAAACGGCGACGGATGTTTATCAACGAAGTTCGGTAAGAACATTTTTAATAAGCAAAATAACGAGGACAAAAATGAAAAACAAAACGAATAATCAGACATTTTTTTCAAACACGCTCGGCGCGGTTTGCGCTTTGATTTTAATTTCGATTTTCGCGCTCGCCTGTAGCTTTAAATGGGGCGATGCGGACAGCGGAAATAATCGAAAAAACGACGCTGATAAATCAAATCAATTGAGCAAATCCGGCGTGTTGTCCGACGACGCGGCGATTATGAAACGAGTCGCCGTCAAAAACTCTTCCAAAAAAACCGGCGCGACAAGCGAGAACGCGGACGAAGGCGATTTTATTCCCGTCTATAGCGAAGTCGAAAACGGAAGATTCGCGGAAATCAATCAGAGTTTTAAGGACAAAAAAGTGATTGACGACATCACGAACAGCTTGAATAAAATTCTGTCTCTGCCGACCGACGTTAACGTAACTTTTAAAGACTGCGGAAAAATCAACGCCTGGTATCAATCGAACACGAAGACGATTACTTTCTGTTACGAGTTTATGGAATATTTTCACGAAAAGGCTTTAGCGATGGGCAAATCGGAAGAAGAAGCCGAAGAAATGACGACCGGCGCGACGCTTTTCTTTTTCTTTCACGAACTCGGACACTGCTTGATTGACGTTTACGATTTGCCCGCGACCGGCAGAGAAGAAGATTCGGTTGACCAGCTTTCAACCTACGTTTTAATGGACGGCGAAGACGATTACGGCGAAACGTCAGCCGTGTCGGGCGTTCTGATGTTTCGCGCGATGGCGGAAGACGAAAAACTTTCGGCGCAGTTATTCGCCGACGAACACAGCTTGAGCAGTCAGAGAGCATTTAATCTGGCGTGTTGGATGTATGGCAAAAATCCCGACAAATACTCGTTTTTCGTCGAAGCCGAACTTTTAACCGAAGCCCGCGCGCCGCGCTGTCCGAACGAATATCAAAAAATGTCGAGCGCGTGGCGGCGACTTACCGACGCTTGGATTAAAAAGTGATGCGGATATTCGAGAATAGATATTGAGGAAAAAACTATGAAAACTAAATTAAATAATTGGTGCGAATTCCGGTTCGCATTGCTAACTTTCATTTTCGCGGCGATGCTCGGAACGGCTTGCATTGCGAGTCGAAGCAAAGAAAGCACGGTCAAAGAAAAGCCCGCGACGGAAACCGCGAGCGAGAATAAAAACGGCGACGTTAAAAAATCGAAACCGAAAACCGTCTCGACCGTCAAAACGGAAAACGCTCGAACGATTGATGCGGACGATGAAGAGGAAACTTATAACGAAGTCGAGAATAAAGAAAGCGACAGCCTCGTCAAAAAAGTCTGCCGCAAATACGATTCGTGCGGCTCGCAAAGTTTCGACGATTGTATGGCGGAAGCCGAAAACGTCAATTACGACGATGAAGTTTACGAATGTATGCTGAGATCGAGCTGTAAAAGCCTCGCACTCGGACAGCCCGATGCCTGTGCGGGCGACGGCAACGCGCCGCCGGTTTATCAGCAGAAACAAGCTGCCTGCCCGCAAATCAAATGCTCGAAAAACGCCGACTGTCCCGGCACTTGTTACGGCGGTTGTAAAAACGGAATTTGTTTGCTCTTTTAAAAGTTTGCTCGAAAGTTTTTCTCAAATAAACTCATCTCAACTCGCCTAACCAACCGAAAAATTTGCCGTCGGCGATACGAAAGCCGACGGCAAATTAAACCGCGTGCGCATTTGAAAGTCGAAAATTTCTTATTTATCGTCTGCCCGAAAGCGTTTATAATAAACTTTAAACTTATGCGGAGTTCTCGAAAATATTCTTTGCAGGAATTCGATTCGCAAAGCGACACTTCGCAGTTGTCGGTGAACGGCGAAAGTTTGCCGACGCGCGTTGACGGCAAAATTTTGGAAGCGCAGTTTGAATTAAACGACGGCGAAACGCTGCTCTGGCTGACCGATGACAGCCCGTATGACGAAGGTCTGCACGTTTATTTAATCAACCGCGATGACGAAGCGGAAGACGCGCTCGAAGCCGGAGCGGTTTTCGCGCCCGGCATTTTACAGATAATTTCCGCGAAGGAAAACGCGGTGATTTTCAAGTTTTTCAAAAACGATGTCAAATATAAATTGAGCGTCGAAAAACAGCCGCGAATCAAATTTTCTCTGCTCGAAGGCTGGAAATATAAAAGTTTATTGGCGAAACATCGTCTGACAATCAAGGAGGAAAAATAATGCCCGACAATCAAACCGATCCGAGACTAGAAGAAGCCCTGCGCCAGATGGAAACGGCGGCGAACAATTTTGCTGTCCGCACGATCAGAATGGCGGAAGTTCGCGCGACCTATGTGCGGCAAATCCGCGAGATGAGCCAGAACATTCGCGCGTCGGTTCAAAGCGGACAGCTTTCGGCGACGCGCGGCGCGGAATTGGCGCATCAAACGCGCAATCAAATTATGGAAATGCAGCGCGCCAGAGATTTCGATCTCGGACGCTCGCTCGCCCGCAACTTGAAAACCAAAGGCATCTCGCTCGAAGAAGCGATTGCTCGCTCGATGAACCGACTCGGTTTTGAAGGACGACAATTTACCACTTTAAGCGGCGAACAGCAAAACGCCGTTCTGCTCGAAGTCATCGAAGCGTCGGGACGTTCGAGGGCGAGCGTCACGGCGGGCATTCCGCGTCTACGCTGGGCATCGCGCGGTTTGTGGCTGGCGACGGTGGCGATTGCGGCTTACAACATCGGCACGGCGGAAAATCCCTGGTGGCAAACCGGACGCGAAGCCTCGAACATCGGCGGCGGAATCGCGGGCGGCGCGGCGGCAGGCGCGGTCGTCGGCATCTGGGCGGGACCGATCGGCGTTGCCGTCGGCGTTCTCGTCGGCGGCGCGCTCGGCGCGCTGCTCGCCGATCACGCTTACGTCGAAGCGGTCGGTGTCAGCGACCCGATGACCAGACAATTTATAGACCGTTTCACGAGCTTTTGGACAGGCACCGACGAAAGCGGAATCGCACGGGCGTTAGTAAGCGAATACAGCAACAACGGAGCATTCACTTATCGCGTCTTCCAAAGTCTCAACAACGATTACAATTCCGATGCCGACGACGTTGCGCTCGAATACGTCAACATCGCCCGCAACAATCCGGCTGTTCTGCAATTATTAGTCGCCAATTCCGCGCTGCGCGGACTTACAATCAGACTGCTCGACGAAGGCTGGACAACCGGCGCGGAACAAAGCGCAATAGATTTTTTGCGGCGATTATAATTACGCGCAGTCCGCCACGACTCGCGAACGCAGATTTATACGAATTAAACAGTCGCCTGCGAAATTAAATTCGAATATTTCCAATTTTCTCGGGCTTCTTATCTGAACTCGGCTTTAGGTAAGGCGCGTCCGCCTGTTCGCGTTTTTCCTGCGAGCCGGACGAGTGCCAGTTCATCCATTCGGTCGGCGCGTCAAATGTTTCGCCGCCGTGCGCGGTTAATCTCGAACGAATTCTACACATGACGGGCGTGTTGATGCCGACACCGGAGATGACGGCTTGACCTTTGGTTAAGGCGGGCAGTTCGGCGAGCATCGCGCGTCCCGCGCCTTCGACCGATTGGGCGACGGTTTGCTGGTCAATCGGGTTGACGATTCGCATAATGATTTGCGTCATACATTGCGAGAGAACGTCCTGGTCTAATTTGCCCGGTCGCTGCGTAATCAAGCCGATGCCGACTCCGAATTTTCTGCCTTCGGAGAGGATTTGTTTGAGGATGTTGGTCGAGACGACGCTCGCGCCGGCGGGCGCGAAACGGTGCGCTTCTTCCAAAAGCGCGAAGACCGGATAATTGACGAAATCGCCGCGTTCTTTCGGAGTTTCGTTGCGCGTCATCATCATTCGGGCTTTGTTGGCGCGGCGCAGAAGCGTTCCGACGATGACTTGCTGTTCGTGCTGTTCGATGTCGGATAAATCCAAAATCGTGCAGCGTCCGGGTTTGAAAAGCTCGTTGAGTTCGATGTGATCCTGCGCGGTGAAAATGCTGTCGGATTTGCCGAAACGCGAATCCATTCGCCATAAAAGCCCGTCAATCGAAGATACGTTGCCGCCGTCGCCCGAACCTTTTTTCTCGTCGCCGAATTTCTGCGCGTTCACCTCGTCGCGCAAATCGTGATAAGCGTAAGCGTATTCGGCGCGGTGTTCGGCTTTCAGGCGTTCGCGCAAGCTCGAATAGGCTTGCGATAAAAAATGCGCCATTTTGTCGCTTGTTCCTTCAGGCAAAAGATATTTGACATCGGCTTCGGTCAGGGTTGAAAAGCGCACCTTGATTTTGTCGGGCGTGAAGATTTTGACTTCGGGTTTATAGCCGTCCGCGCCAAAAAATTGCGAGTCGCCCATAATCGAACTCATCGTGTGATATTCGCCGTGCGGATCAACGATTAAGACGGCGGCGCGGTTGTATTGATTCATCAGTTCTTCGACCAAAACGCCCGCTGTGTAGGATTTGCCCGAACCCGTCGAAGCCAGAATCGCCAGATGCGTTGAGACGACATCTTTGATTGATAAGACAACGGGAACTTCGCCTTTTTTGCGCGTCAGCAAACTTCCGATATGCGCCGAACCGATGTCTTCGTGCTTCTTCGGCGAAAGCATCTGCGAAAGAGTTTCTGACGAGGCGAGATAAATCGCGTCGCCCGGATTCGGCGGAATGCGCGGGTTGTTAAAATCG
>CAXTMQ010000073.1:16459-16714 GCA_964245305.1 uncultured Pyrinomonadaceae bacterium | reverse complement strand
ATTTAGGTTGGTGCGGGCAGAAAACTTTGACGTTCGACGCGGAAATGCTCGACGAACTGCATCGCGTTTTCGCGGCGGCGCGATATAAATTAAACAGCCGCAAAGATTCGATTACCGAAGATGAAATCGAAACGAATGTTTTGAAGTTTCCGAATTTCGCTTAAGAATTCACAAGAAAAGAAGAAGCGCGTCGGCAAATCTTCGTCGCCGCACGAATACCACGCGACCATATAAACTGCCAGAGCTTCGCGTTCC
>CAXTMQ010000073.1:0-16449 GCA_964245305.1 uncultured Pyrinomonadaceae bacterium | reverse complement strand
GGACGGAAGATTTAGGTTGGTGCGGGCAGAAAACTTTGACGTTGGATGCGGAAATGCTCGACGAACTGCATCGCGTTATCGCGGCGGCGCGGTATAAATTGAACAGCCGCAAAAATTCCGCTTCCGAAGATGAGCGCGCGGCGAATGTTTTGCAGTTTCCGAATTTTGCGTAAGAAGTTTTTGTGAAAATAAAAAGCGGCGCGAGTTTTGCAAAACTCGCCGCGCTTCTTCTTTTTGTAAATTAAATTTAGCTGACTTCGCGCAGAACGATTCTTTCCGAATTAACTTTCGACGTGCGTTCGGAAGTTAATTTTTCAAGTTCTTCGACGTGCAGTTGTTCTTCGGCGATTTGACCTTCGAGCCAGAAGCGCGTCGGCAAATCTTCGTCGCCGCACGAATCCCACGCGACCATATAAACTGCCAGAGCTTCGCGTTCCAGTTCTAAGTCGAGTTTCAGCATATCCAGCAATTCGGTTGATTGGCGAATCATCGCCGGTTCGACCGTCGGAACGCCGCCGAGCGCGACGATTTTATCGCCGAGAAACAGCGCGTGATCTTTCGCTTCATCGGCTTGCTCGCGGAAAAATTCTTTGTAAACTTCACGCTCAATGCCGGTGACGAGATAGCTGTGTTGCGAATATTGGATAATGCCCGCTAGTTCCAAACTCAATGCTTTATTTAAATTTTCGATTAATTCTGCTCTTGCCATAATTTTATTTTTCGATGCTTTTTATTGCTTAAATTAAGATAGCCAAAATAAAACAATTTGTCAACTAAACTGTTTATTTACAATAGCTTAAATATGAAATTCATTTTCAAATTCAATTTTTTGCGTCCGATTAAGTCACCGCGCCGCCGTCAACGATGACGATTTCGCCGTTCATAAAACTGTTGCGGTCGCTCGACAAAAACGCGGCGAATTCGGCGAGTTCCGAAGGCTTTCCCATTCTGCCTTTTGCCACCCAAAAATCGTGCATCTGCAATAATTTTTCCGGCAAAGTATGTCCCAAATCAGTATCGAAAATTCCAGCCGCAATCGCGTTGACGTTGATTCCGAAATTAGCGGCTTCGCGCGAAAGACATTTGGTAAATCCGATCATCGCCGCTTTGGAAGTCGCATAATGAACCGATGTCGGCAAAGAGCGAATCGCGCCGACCGATGTAATATTTAAGATCGAACCGACGCGCTCGCGGATCATTTGTTTATAAAAAGGTTTGGTCACGGCGAACAAGCTGTTGACGTTCGTATCAACCACCCAATCCCAACTTTTGTCGGTCGTCGTCGCAAAATTATCCGGTTTGTTGACGGCGGCGTTGTTGACCAAAACATTGATCGCTCCCCAAGCGTCTTTGATTTCGCGGGCGATTTGTTTCATTCCGAAACGGTCGGTCACGGAAACTTTAAAGGCGAGAGCGCGTTTGCCGTGAGATTCGATTTTCGCCTTGACCTGCTCGGCGAGATCGTCGCTCGAATGATAATTAAAAGCGACATCCGCGCCTTCACGCGCGAAAACTTCGCAGATTGCCGCGCCGATGCCGCGTGTGCCGCCCGACACGAAAGCGCGTTTTCCTTCCAGTAAAAGACTCACAAATAAATTTCTCCCTGCAAACCTTTAAGAGTTTATGTTATATCCGCAAAAAAAGGCAAAACGCAGATTCTTGAGACGGACAATTTCAAACCGCGTAATCTTTGAACTTTGCCCGAAATTAAGTTATCTTCAATCTTTTGAACACATCTATTTTACCAAGGAGTTTTATAACGAAAATGGCAATCAAAGTTGGAATAAACGGTTTCGGGCGCATCGGGCGCAACGTGATGCGAACCGCGCTCGGCGACGCGGAGATTGATTTCGTCGCGGTCAACGATTTAACCGACACGAAAACGCTCGCGCATCTTTTAAAATACGATTCGATAATGGGCAATCTCGATCATAATATTTCGGCGGACGGCGACACGATCAGGGTTGAAAATGACAGCTTTAAAGTTTTCAGCGAAAAAGACCCGGAAAAAATTGATTGGGAATCGGTCGGCGCGGAAATCGTTATCGAATCAACCGGACGATTTACCAAAGCCGAAGACGCGCGTAAACACTTACGCGGCTCGGTCAAAAAAGTAATTATTTCCGCGCCCGCGAAAGACGAAGACATCACGATTGTTCTCGGTGTCAACGAAAACGCTTACGACGCGGCGAATCATCATATTATTTCCAACGCTTCCTGCACGACGAACTGTCTCGCGCCGGTCGCCAAAGTGATTCACGAAAAGTTCGGCATCAAAAACGCTTTGATGAACACGATTCATTCCTACACGAATGATCAACAATTATTAGACTTGCCGCACAAAGATTTGCGCCGCGCGCGCGCCGCCGCGCTTTCGATGATTCCGACTTCGACCGGCGCGGCAAAAGCCGTCGCGCTCGTGATTCCCGAATTGAAAGGAAAATTCGACGGAATTTCCGTGCGCGTTCCGACACCGAATGTGTCCTTGGTTGATGTCGTGATGAACGTCGAACAGGAAACGACGACCGAAGAAGTCAACCGCGTTTTAAAAGACGCGGCGAACGAAGAAATGAAGGGAATTCTCGCTTTTTCGGAAGAACCGCTCGTTTCGATAGATTTTCGCGGCAACCCGAATTCGTCAATCGTTGACGCTGAAAACACCAAAGTCATCGGCGGCACGGCGATCAAAATTCTCTCGTGGTATGACAACGAATGGGGTTATTCGTGCCGCGTCCACGATTTGATTAAATTCATCGCCGATAAAGGATTATAAAATTTGATAAATGAAAAAGAGGCGAGATATTTTTCTCGCCTCTTTCCGATTTGCAAAAAATAACGGAAACAAAATGCGATTTTTAAGTTTTATTATACTGGCATTTACATTTTTTGTCGGAGCGTGTTCGAGTTCGAGCGATCAGAAATCGAACGAATCCGCAAACTCGAAAGCGTCCGATACGCCGACGGCGGCAAGCGTAACTCCGACAACGATTTTAACGCCCGCGATGTCGGCAACTCCAACGGCGGCAGTCACGCCGTTGGAAATGAAAACACCGCCGAAATGGACGATGGCTCCGCAAAACGCGCCGGAAACGACGACTTCCGCGCCTTCCGCGCCAAACGCCGATTTGACGGTTGCGAAATACGATAAATTGAAAGCCGGAATGAATTATTCGGAAGTCGTCAAGATTCTCGGTCGGGAAGGCGGCGAACTTATGAAATCCGACGAAAACAATGTCAGGAAAGTTACATATAAATGGGAAGGCGAAAAAAATGTCTATGTCGTTCTTTCGTTTGAAAACGACAAACTAACTTATATTTCGCAGGCTAATTTGAAAAAAATTAAATAATAATGCGGAATCGGCGTTCATCTGTTCAAACAGGTGAAAATCAATCCGGGAAAATGATTTTTCGCGCATTACTCGTATGAACAAAAAAACAATCAAAGATATAGACATCAAAGACAAAAGAGTTTTTATTCGCGTAGATTTTAACGTGCCGATCAAAAACGGCAAAATCGAAGACGACACGCGCATTCAGGGCGCGTTGCCGACGATCAAATACGCCGTCGAACAAGGCGCGAAAGTTATTCTCGCCTCGCATCTCGGCAGACCTTTGAAGGATAAAAAGAAAGCCGAAGAAAAAGGAATGCCGTATGACGCGGCGAAGTATTCGCTTGAGCCGGTTTACGAATATCTGCGCTCGCTGCCCGATTTTCAAATGGTTTCAGAGCGCGGCGACGAGCCGGTCGAAATCTCCGAAGGCGCGACGAAACTCGGACGCGCCGAAGTTAAAAACGATTTGGTTTTCTTCGTCAACGATTGCGTCGGCGAAGCGGTCAAAGAGCGCGTCAATCAATTAAAAAGCGGCGAAATTCTTCTGCTCGAAAATCTGCGTCTCCACGCCGAAGAAGAAAAAAACGACGAAGCGTTTGCCAAACAGCTCGCCGAACTCGCCGACGTTTACGTCAACGACGCTTTCGGCACGGCGCACCGCGCGCACGCTTCAACCGAAGGCATCACGCATTTCGTCAAAGATTCGGTCGCGGGTTTATTGATGGAAAAGGAACTGAATTTTCTCGGTCGCGCCTTGATTAATCCCGAACGCCCGTTCGTCGCCATTCTCGGCGGCGCGAAAGTTTCCGACAAAATTCCGGTCATCGAATCTTTAATTGAGCGCAAGGTTGATAAACTTTTAATCGGCGGCGCGATGGCTTATACGTTTTTCAAAGCGAACGGCTACACCGTCGGCAAATCGCTGGTCGAAAACGAAATGCTCGAAAAGGCTCTCGAAATCGAAGAAAAAGCGAAGGCGGCAAACGTCGAATTGATTCTGCCGACCGATCAGCAGGTCGTAGATTCTTACGATCCGCTCAATTCGCGCAAAACGATTCCGATTGATTTTATGAACGCGGGACTTGTCGGCTTGGACATCGGCGCGGAAACGGCGGAGATTTTCAAAAACGCATTGCAGGGCGCGAAATTAATCGTCTGGAACGGTCCGATGGGAATGTTCGAGGAAAAACCTTTCGACGAAGGCACGATTGCCGTCGCCCAAGCCGTCGCCGAAGCGACAAAAAACGGCGCGACTTCCATCGTCGGCGGCGGCGATTCGGTTTCCGCCGTTAATCAAGCCGGACTCGACGACGAAATTTCGCACATCTCGACCGGCGGCGGCGCGACTCTGGAATTTTTAGCGGGTGATGAATTGCCGGGCGTGGCGGCTTTGAACGACAAATAAATTTCTAAATTAATTTGAGGAAATTGTATGGGTAAAATAATTTTAAATTTTCAAATGTCGCTTGACGGAGTAATTTCCGACCCCGATAAATGGGCAAATATTGACGATATTCTTTTGCAGGAATCGGTTGAAAGATACGATCATCTGGATGCCGTGATTTTCGGCAGCGATACTTATCCCGGAATGGCAGAGTATTGGGAAAACGCCGAAAAATCTTCTGCGAATTCGCTCGAACGCGAGCTTGCCGAAAAGCTGAACGAAAAAAAGAAATATGTCGTTTCGCGTTCGGAGGTCGAAATCGTTTGGAGAAACTCCGAACTCTTGAAAATTGACGACATCGAATCGCTGGCGCAGAAACTTTTAAAACTTAAAAATGAAAACAAGAAGGACATTACAGTCGAAAGCGGTTTAAAGCTCTGGCAGGTATTTATTAAAAATTCGTTGTTCGACGTTATCTGCTGTCAAATTCATCCGATCATCGCCGGAGACGGCGAAAAATTGTTCAGCGATGATTTTAAGAAAATGCCTTTGCAACTCGATAAAACCAAAGCTTTCGGTAACGGAGTTGTTCAGTTGAATTACAGTAAAAAACGAATTTAAATAAAACTGTCTGAATAGATTTTATAGACGATAATCAAAGTTTCATAAAGGAAAACGCCGCCGACAAACTTTTCGCTATAGTAGTTTGAACGATCAATAAATTTATGAGAAAACCGGTCATCGCGGGAAACTGGAAAATGTATAAAATGCTCGGCGAAGCAATTGAGACGGCTTTGGCATTGAAGTCTCTGGTGGCGAACGCCAATCATTGCGAAATTGTCATCGCGCCGGTATTCGTTCATCTGAAAACAATTGCCGATAGGCTGGAAGGTTCTAATATCAAAGTTTCGGCGCAAGATTGCGCGCCCGAACAAAAACAAGGAGCGCAAACGGGCGAAGTCAGCGCGGAAATGCTCGGAGATGTCGGCGCGTCGCACGTTATTATCGGTCATTCCGAGCGGCGGCAGTTTTACGGCGAAACCGACGAAACGGTTAATCGGAAAACGAAAGCGTGTCTCGCCGCGAACCTGACGGCGATTGTCTGCGTCGGCGAAATTTTGAGCGAAAGAGAAGCGGGCAACGCCGAAACGGTTGTCAAAACGCAACTTTCCGGCGCGTTGGATAATTTGACAGTTTCGGATATGGAACGTATTATTATCGCTTACGAGCCTGTTTGGGCAATCGGCACCGGCAAGGTCGCCACGCCCGAACAGGCTCAAGAAATGCACGGCTTTATTCGTCAAACAATCGGCGAAACGCACGGCACAGAAGTCGCCGAAGCAGTCAGAATTCTTTACGGCGGTTCGGTCAAACCCGACAACATCGCCGGTTTGATGCAAAAAAACGACATTGACGGCGCGTTGGTCGGCGGCGCGAGTTTGGAAGCCGGGAGCTTCGCGCAGATTGTCAATTACAAATAAAGAGTTGAAGTCCGATCAGCGAATTTTCATATAAAAGTAAAGTCTCGATTTGATCGCTCTCGATTTTCGATTCATTAAATTTTGGAGTTACTGTGGTTTATTTTTTATACACGATATTTTTTCTTTCCTGCGTCGTTTTGATTGCGAGCGTTTTGCTGCAGCCGGGCAAAACCGACGCGGGCGCGTTGTTCACGAGCAATATTTCCAGCACGGCGTTTCAGCCGCGCGGTTCGCAGACGATTTTGTCGAAAATGACCATCGCCGCCGCGACGCTTTTTATGCTGTCCGCGCTGCTTCTGGCGATGCCCGCTTTGACCGGCTCGATTTCCGTTCTTGAAACCGTCGGCGAAACTCAGTCGGAAACCGCTCCGGCGACCGACGCGAATTCAAATTCGAGCGCGATGGAAGCGAACACGAACGCGAATTCGTCAACAACCGTCAATTCCAACAGCGCGGCTAATACGATTATTGTCGGCAACGCCAATGAAACAGTCAATGCGAATGCGGCAAACAGTCCGACGAACGCGAACGCCGCGAACAAATAATTTTAGCGATTTCGATTTTTCGCTAACCGTTTGAAAATCAGCGATTTTTATTCCGCCGAGGTGGCGTAATTGGTAGCCGCGCACGTTTGAGGGGCGTGTGGCGAAAGCCGTACGAGTTCGAGTCTCGTCCTCGGCACCATCTTAAAAAAAGGACCTAGCTTGTTACGCTAAGTCCTTTTTTATTTGCGATTTTACCTTAAAAGTAGCGCGTTTCGGACGCGATTGTGAGAGTTACTGAACCGTTTCCGTAGATAATTCCGGCTCATCCTGCGCGAAGATTTTTCTGATTTCCGCTTCGAGAAATTTAATATAAACAGCGCGTTTCTCCGCCGGAACGCGGTTCAGATTTTCTTCGAGAAGCGTTTCGATTTCCTGCACGCTTGCCGAAGGCTCTAATTCCAAAAAGACGGAATTTTCAAATTCTTGTTCTTTTACTTTTTTCATTGCCCCGATTTACGGATAAGAAAAGCCGAATCGCGGTAATATTACAAAAGTTTCTTTGCGGCGAAAATTATTTTTGTTCTCAAGCAAACTTAAATTTTGAATCGAACTGATTGAGCAATCGAGAAAAAAAGCCCGCGAAGCAGATCGCGGGCTTTTTTTCTTACAAGTTTGGAAAAGAACTCGAACGCGGTGTAAATTTAGTCGGATTGATCGGATAACCGACGAAATCGGCTCCCGTGAAATCTTCAATGCCGTTGAAAAACTGTGTCGGCTGATTAAATGTATATCTTTTGCCCGAAGCGGTAACTGTGTAAATTATTCCCGCCGGTAAATCTTCAAAAACATATTCACCGCTAATCGAAGTTATGGTTGATCGAACATTGCCGTTTCCGTCGGTCAGCGTTAAATCAATGTCTTTGATCGGATTGCCGGTCGGCGTAACAACACGACCTCTGATGCTGATTCCGGCGGCTGTCGGCGCGGCGAAAGTTATGCTGACGCTGCCAACTGCCCCGGCATCACCATTTGCAAAGTCGAATACGCATATTCGCCAGTTCCCATTTGCTTCAGCAGGTGTGAATGTTCCAAAATCAGTCGCAAGTGATGTCGCGGTTCCATTAATAGTTCCTCCACCATAATCGCTGGTTCGATAAGTTCCAGCAGGAACATCAAAAGCGTCTGCACAACCCGTCGTTACCGCATCAATAAAATTCGTTCCCGAATCACTAAATGTGTAAGTGCCATTATAATTGCAAGGTCTTGCAACAGGAGGCGTTGCAAGATCGAATATATCAAGATCAGGGGTAAGAATTGATGTCTCAGTATCACCAATGTATGTATGTGTAAAATTAGTTAAAGTAACACTACTAACGGTTACATTGGTTGTGATACCTGTGACAGGAACGATACTGCAACTATTAAGAGTATTCCCTCGATCATTGTCTATAATGGTAAAACCAGGACCGGGAAATGTCTGAGCAATAGCCGATCCGAACATTGAAATTACTAAAAAGCCTAAGCAGAAAAGACTTTTTCCTTTTGACGCGAAATTTTTCATATTCCCTCCGTAAATTAATTCAATGAAAATCCCAAAAATTAGTTTTGCTCAATTTTTATAAAAAATTCGAGCCGCATTTAAAACAGTTGGTTAAGTCATTTAAAGTATAAAACATCAGACCGAAAAATCACAGATAATTTTTCAACCCGTTAGAAGAGAATTATTGATTGGTAAAATTTAATTATTGCGGAAATAATTCTTTAATCGCATGATTGATCGAGGCTCTGGCTTTGACGCAGCTTTCCGACGCTTTTTTATTGCACGAAACGCATTCGGTCAGATCGGGGATAATGGGCAAAAGCGGCTTTTTATATTCGTCGGGAAGAACATTGATTCTCGTTTCCAATTCTTTTATTTTCTGTTGCGCGTTTTCCATCGAAGCGTTGCATTCGCGGTCATTCTCGGCGTTGTTCTGATTCCTGAAAATATCCATCGCTCTGCCCTGTTTTTCGAGAATTTGCGATTCGCGCGTGATCGAATTAGCTTCGTTTTTCGCCGCGGTTTCTTTGTTTCTGGCTTTGAGATTTTCCGACCTGCCGTTATCGGCGGGCGGCGTTTTTGAACAGGAAACGAAAAGCAGAAGAGTCAGAATCGAGATATAAAACTTCATAAAATTTATTGTCAGAAAAGTTTGAATTGTACGGTCAGATATTTTTTCGGGTTTTGACGAAAATCGTAAATCAGCTTTGTGCCTTCCGAAGATAACTGATTGACGTTGGCGGCGGTCTGGTTGAAATTGTTGTAAAGCTGGTCGTCGGTCAAAAGTTTGCCGAGCGTTCCTTTGCCGCTTCGCGCGTCGTCCAAAATCAAATCAACTTTTTCGGATGTCGAATTAATCCGCGTCAAAGTCTGCCGCGCTTCGTTATAAAATTCTTCGTCTTTCAAAAGCTTGCCGATTGTGCCTTTACCCGCGCTCAAATCGTCGGTAATGGCATTGAGTTTGGCGATTGAAACGCGCAAATCGGCAATCGCGGCGCGCGAATCGTTGTAAATCGCCTCGTCGGTCAAAAATTTTCCGGCTGTGCCTTTGCCCGCGCGTAAATCTTTGGAAATCGCTTCGAGCTGGCGGACGCTGTTGTTCAAATTATTATAAAGTTCCGGGTCGTTCAGAAGTTTGCCCGCGCTGCCGTCGCCGCGATTAACGCGGTCAATCGTGTTTTGCAATTTCGCCAAAGTCAGTTTCGTTTCGCCGACCGTCGCGTCCAAATTATTATATAAAGCCTCGTCGTTAATGATTTTTCCCAAAGTTCCGTCGCCGCGATTGGCTTTGTCTAAAATTTCGTTCGCCGGAACGGAAATTTTATCGAGTTTCTGTAAAAGGTCTTCGCCTTTTTGCGTTAAGTTATTGATCGAAGATGCCGAAGCCGAAGGCAAAACTTGATTGTCGGCAACTGTTGAACCCTTCGACGTGCCGGGCGTGATGTTGATTAATTTATCGTTGGCGAGCAGGGAAACGGAGACGAGCTGCGCGGTCGAATCGGTGCGGATACGTTCTGTTATCGGTTTGCCGTCGAGATTTTTGACGATTGATAAAACTGCCTCGACGCGGGCATTTTCGGGGCTATCCGGCGGAAGTAAAATGACTTTTTCGACTTTGCCTATATTGACCCCGGCAAGCTGAACCTCCGAACCTTCGCGCAAGCCATCGGCGGCGGCGAATTGAGCTTTTAAATGAAACTTTTTCTCGAACGGATTAAAACTGCCGCTCGCATTTAAAATCAAAAACGCCAAAACACCGAGTCCGAACAAAACGAAAATACCGACGCGCAACTGGCTGAATCTCAAATTATTTTTTATTGGGGGCATAACTTTTTTAGTTGAAAGTTGACAGTAGAAAGTAAATTTTTTCTGCAAGCTGTCAACTTTCAACTATTCCTCATTTTCCGCGAATAAACCGCAGAATATATGGGTCTTCTGAAGCGTAGAATTCTTCGTCTTTGCCGGTGAAAATTATTTTGCCTTCTTTGAGCATCACGATTTCCGTGTTGACCAGGCAAATTTTTTCGCCTTCCATTTCAAAAACGACTTCGCCGTTTTCATCAACCGTCGCGTATTCCGACGAAAGATATTCGAGATTTTTCATTTCGTGCGTCACGAAAATCGAAGAAACGTCTTCCAAATCGCGCAGCTTGATAGCAAGCTCGCAAATCGTTCGTGCCGTCGGCGGATCGAGTCCGGCGGTCGGCTCGTCGAACATCACGATTTGCGGATCGCCGACTAAAGCGCGGGCGATTCCGACGCGGCGGCGCATTCCGCCGGAAAGCTCGGCGGGCATTTTATCAATCGCGTCTTCCAGATCAACGAACTTCAACATTCGCCTTACTTCGCGCTCGACTTCTTCCTCACCGACTCCCTGCTCGTGCAGACGATAAGCGACGTTTTCATAAACCGGAAGCGAATCGAACAGCGCGCCTTCCTGAAAAACCATCCCGATTTTTTTGCGAATCGGCATCATTTCCGCTTCGGTGTAATTCGTAACGTCTTCGCCGTCAATTAAAATCTGCCCCGAATCGGGTTTTAAAAGACCTAAAATAAGGCGAATCGTCGTTGATTTTCCGCCGCCGCTTCTGCCCAAAATAATTTTCGTTTCGCCGCGACGAACGGTGAAGCTGATTCCGTTGAGAATTTTTTTGTCTTCAAACGAAAGATGAACGTCGCGGAATTCAATTGCCGGAACGACACGCTCGATATTATCAACCGCGTCTTCCAGATCAGACGGTTCGAGTTCTTCCTCGATTATTTCATCGTGCGGAACTTTTTCTTCGGTCGAATCGGCGAGCATAAATTTCGGTTATTATACGAATTAAATATATTTGATGTCGAGAAGCGAATTGATTCCTCTCGAGAGAAAAAAATCGAAAATAATCACGACAATCGAAGACAAAACGACCGCATTCGTCGTCGAACGTCCGACACCGACCGTGCCACCGGTCGTGCTTAATCCTTTATAACAGGAGATGCTGCCGATAATTATTCCGAAAATCAGCGGTTTAATAATGCCTCCGAGAATATCCTGCGTCGAGATGCCGAATCGCACCGATGTAATGTAGGCATTATAGTCGAGATTGAAAACGCCGGTGGCGACGATGCCGCCGCCGATAATGCCGAAAATGTCGGCGGCGACCGTTAGAAGCGGCAGCATCAGCATCAGCGCGACGATGCGCGGCGCGACCAGTTTGCGCGTCGGATTCGTGCCGAGAGCGCGCATCGCGTCAATCTGCTGGGAAACGATCATCGAACCGAGTTCCGCCGCAATCGCCGAACCGATGCGACCGGAAACCATCAAAGCCGTCAAAACCGGACCGAGTTCGCGCATCAAGGATGTCGCAATCGTGCGCCCAACTGTGTTTTGAATCGAATAATATTCAAACGTCGGATACGACTGCAAAACCAGAACGCCGCCCGTAAAAAAGCCTGTCAAAAGCACAATCGGCAGCGAACCGACACCGATCAAATCCATCTGCGTTACGAGTTCTCTGATATAAGTCGGCTTTTTGAATAAACCGAGAAATGCGGAAATAATCAGGTTGGTTATTTCCTGCAATTCAAGCAAAAATTTTTTCAGCAGATTCATCGGCAAGTTCGGCTTTCGGATTCTAAAAGGTTACACCGAACCGTTAAGAAACGACAAACAAAAAAGCCGATTCGGTTTAAGAATCGGCGGAAAATTTAAATTTGAGTTTTTGGAGAAAGTTAATTTCTAATTATTACGGCGCAAGCGTCGTTGGCGATTGATAAGTTTTTGCGCGGGCGCGTTCAGCGAACGATTCGGGCGCAGATTCGGTTGGCTCGCCTTTTGATCCATATATCGCTGGCGCACTTCACGGAATTTGACGAGTTGGTCGGGCGTTAAGATTTTCCGCACGGCAAATTCGGTCGTCGAACGCAGGCGAACGACTTCGGCTTGCGCTTGATGAAGAGTTCTTAAACGCGTCTGAACTTCATTTTCGTCGGCTTTATCGCCGTAAATCGCTTGATCCAAATCGTTGCGGGCTTCGCGCAGGCGACGCTGGGCTTCGCGCATCCGCGGCTGATTTTCACGGTTGATAATTCTGATTTGACGGATTTGATCCGGCGACAAATTCAATTCGCTCAAAAGGCTCGGACGATTCGCCTGTTTAAGATTTTGCGGCGCGTCGGAATCTGATGTATCGCCCTGCGCTCTGATCGCCGAAAAAGAAAAAAGCATCAAAAACGCTGCCAAAGTTAAAATTGAAAAATCGGATTTTTTCATCTGAACCTCAAAACTATTTCGTCTCGATCTCGGCGAATAAATCAGAAAGTCTAACAGAATCATCTTCGTCGTCTTCATTGTTTGTCAATGTCGGAGCTTTTGTTCTCCGAACGGACGGATTTTGTTTGATGCCGTTATTCGTTTCGACGGCGACTTGCGAATTGACTGATTTATTCTTCGGAAGTCTCGTCGAAACTTTCACCGATTGATTCGGAACGTCGGGTTTTTCGACGGGTGAAGTTTGTTTAGCGGTTGAAACTTCATCCGATTTAAATGATTTATCAACCACGATTTCCCGCTTTTTATCCGGCTCGACATTTTTTTCGCTCGAGTCTTCGCGCGCTTTTTCGGCGGTCGGCGAAGTTGTAATTTTGCTGTTCGGTTCGTTCGGAATCGCCGCGAAACCTTTATCATTTGAAAATTTCGACGAATAAATAAAAATTCCCGCGCCGACGAACAAAAGCAAAACTACTGCTGCCGCAAACGCCGGATTGAAAATCCGATTCGACCAAAAATCGGCAAATCTCGATTTCGGTTTTTCCGTCTCGACGACGATTTGCGGCTTCGCGCCGGTGATTGCCGAAATGTCAAAATGCGTCGCGGCTAAATGATCAAAATCCATTTCGCGCCATTCGAGAACCGACGAACGAAGCGAACCGAAATCTGCGAATTCGTCGGCGCACGTCGCGCAATTTTTCAAATGCGCTTCAAATTTATTCTTCTCGCCCGCGCTTGCCTCATCATAAAGATACGCGATCATTTGCTCGGCAAATTCGCAGGGAGAGTTGTAATTTTCCTTCAACATAGCTTTATAAAAACTAAAAAACGAAATTTTTCAAACAATTTCTATCGGCGTTCGCTCTAACTTCATCCGAAGCTGTTTGAGCGCGGTGTAAAGCCGGCTTTTCACCGTGCTGAGCGGCACTTCGAGCGCGTCGGAAATTTCCTGAAACGTCATTTCTTCAAACTCCTTCATCACGATCACCTGCCGCAAATCTGACGGTAGAGACTGCACGGCTTGCCTGACAAGATGCGTTTTCTCGCTCTTTTCAGCTTCGCGCGAAGGCATCAAGCGGCGCGGCGCGACGAAAACTTTTTCGTCTTCGCTCGTTTCATCGTCAAGATAACTTTCCGAGCGCGTTTTCTGACGGCGTTTGGTTGTCAAACATTGATTGACCGCGATGCGGTGCAGCCACGACGAAACTTTTGCGTCGCCGCGAAAATTTTTCAAATTCCGATACGCCGCGATAAAAGTTTCCTGCGCCGCGTCTTTCGCTTCATCTTCGCGGGCGAGCATACCGAAACAGAGCGCGAAAATCTTTCGTTCCCATCGTCGGACAATTTCGCCGAAAGCGTCTTGATCACCCTTGTTTGTTGATTCGACTAATTGCTCATCGGTTAAGTTAAATAACATTACTCGTGATTTATCAGCGAAATTCAGCACGAGAATTTTATCAAACGCGCCTTTGAGCGTAAAATTTTCCACGCTCGGTTTTTTAGACGCGCAGATTGCTGAAAAAGTCTGAATGACATTGATTTTTACAAATCAAGAATAAAAAAACCTCAAAAGTTTTTAACGCTTTTGAAGTCTTTTTAATCAAAAATAGAACAAGTCTGTTTTGATGAACGCCCGAATAAATATTTTTTGCGTTTCGAGCGACAAATTTTTTACTGACTCGAAGTTTGCGCGTTCGATTTCGTCAGCGATTTAACTTTATGGACGAATTCTTTCCAGCGTTTCAAATTAACCGAACGTCTGACCGTTCCTTCGGCGCGGTTGTTTTGACAAAAAATAACCGGCGATTCAATATCCTCGCAAACGATTTTATAATGATAACCGTCGGAATCAATACCGTCCGGCACGGGATGACAAAATTCGTCTTTCACCCATTTATCAATTTCCGCCAGAGAAATATGATTCAAACTTTTTTCCGCATCGAAATTCTCGACAATCAAATCGCCCGGATATTGTTCTGCCGTCATAATTTACTGGTTTAAGAAATTTAATCGGAATGTGAATTTTATAAAAATTAAAATAGGTTGTGCAGGGATCGAACCTGCGACCCACGGATTAAGAGTCCGTTGCTCTACCGACTGAGCTAACAACCCATACTATTTATTTTCAATAACTTACGAGTTTAATTTTAGCCGCAAAGCTATACAAGTTGCACATTCTTTGCTCGTAAGTTCAAAAATCAACTCTTGAATCGTAGCACATTATCCATTTTCGATGTAGCGGATTTTTGCATTGACGGCAAAATTAAATGTGTCTCCGGGTTCGTCTATTTTCGGCTTTGTGTTTAATTTTTAAAATCCCGCACTCGAAAAACTTGGCAGGCTTTTCACAGTTCGCTTCAGACTGTTAAAACTTATTGTCATTTTTTAGTATATTTTTGTATATTCATATTATCGGCACAAAACAAGCCGACAATTCAGCTGATACGACGATCAATTCAAAAAACCAATTCGACCGGAGATTTCAAATGAAAATAAAATTATTGTTTCCTGCCCTGCTGATTTTGTTCGCCGCCCAAATTTTGTTTGCCCAAAATAACAATATTGTTTCGCGTGAAGCGTTTGAAAAATGGAAGATCGAAAAAGCAAATGTTTCTGAGAACGGCGAACAGGAACTTTTGTATTTTTCGGCAACCGTAAAAAAGATAGATGCTAAAAGCGCACTTATTAATTTTGGTATTGCCGGATTCAAAAAAACATTTGAAATTTCCGTAACACCGCTTAGATATGAACGGATGGCGGACGGCAAATGGAACATAACGGAGTTTCCTGAAGCGGGAAAATTGCAAAGAATTTCAAGTGAATTAACGACTGACAATTTCGCTCAGTTTGAAATGAAAGTAGTTATATCGCCGGACGCGAATGCTGTAAAACTAAGCCTTCGATTTGAAGGCAAAACCGAAACCAAAACTATAATTCTAAAGCTATCGGAAATTTCATCGTCAGGAATCTTGACTTCTATGTAAAATAGCCAACCTTTACGACGAATATCGAAAAACAATTTTCATCCCTAATAATTTCTGCTATCCTGTGCGAATGAAAATCCTTCTTGCATTCGTGATGATCTGTGCTTTCGTCTTGAATTCTTTCGCTTCGCCGCTTGTGTTTAAGGTTATGAAGGAAGTTAAAGCGGGCAAACCGCTTGCGCTCGAAACTTAATTTTCACTTGTAACCTCAAACCCGTATCGTATTGCCGCTTTAAGTATTTCAATGTTTATATCTTTGAGGGTTTTGAACTTGATGCAATACCCGCTCACGCTCGCCTTACCTATCTTTTCCCCATACATTCGAGGTAAATATGTTTTATCCTAATACCCATAATATAAACTGAAATGCCGGTTTTGCTCGCGCTCATACCAATTTGGAAAAACTCTCCGGTTTTTCCACCAGCGTATTTTTTAATATGAAGTCCATATCCTATATTGGGATTGGAAACGATTTTGCCTTCATCGTTTTTACCATTTAAGAACCATAATTTGCATTCCGTTAACCATTGTAGTATTCGCTGGTGCAACTCTTCCATTTCACTTCGTTTCGGTTCGGGCTGGCTGGCAATATACTTTTGAATTTGTTCTTGTATGTTCATTGAAATATTAAATGATGGGCAGATAATTTTATTTCGCTCGTCTGATTATCTTCGCCGCTTCTTCTTGTTCGGCTTGTTCCCAAAATTATTTCATAAGCGGCTTGCCTTAAGATTGAAGTTATTGATTGAGAGCGTTTTTTCTATTGGCTAGTCTGGCAGGTTACACAAAAGCAAAATCGAACAGAGATTCTAAAACTTCAAGCAATCATTCGGCTTCGCCCGGTGCGACTTTTGCTATTTCACCCCTGTTCGTGGCTTTCAAAGGGTGTGCGGCAAAATTTCCTACAAAACATTCATCAGTAAATCAAATTTTTTGATGATAACGCTTGTGTGCGTCGTCGCACATACAAATTGCTTTATCTATTATACTC
>CAXTMQ010000072.1:0-16794 GCA_964245305.1 uncultured Pyrinomonadaceae bacterium | reverse complement strand
ATTTCGTATAATCTACATTTTTCGACACGACACAAGTCTCTGTCCGTGTGAAAGGAGATAACAAATAGATGAGTTACGCAATTATTAGAACAGGCGGGAAACAATTCGCGGTCGAATCGGGGCAAACTTTGCGTGTGCCTTCGATTGATAAGAAAGCCGGTGAAACGGTTGAACTCGAAGCGATGTCTTCGGGCGAAGGCAAAGATATGACGTTCGGCGCGGCAACTTTAAATGCTACGGTCGTCAGCCACGGACGCGGCGATAAAGTGATTGTTTTCAAGAAAAAACGCCGCAAACAATACAAACGCAAACAAGGTCACCGTCAAGGTTACACGGAAATTAAGATTGATTAAGGAGAAGGAATTCCAAATTCCAAATTCCAAATTCCAAATTAATCCGGAATCTGGAATCTGGAATCTGGAATCCGAAACGGAATTATGGCTCATAAGAAAGGTGTAGGTTCATCGAGAAACGGACGCGATTCGAACGCGCAGCGATTAGGTTTGAAGAAATTCGGCGGCGAACACGTTCTCGGCGGAAACATTTTGGCGCGTCAGCGCGGAACGAAGTGGAAACCGGGCAAAAACGTCGGTCGCGGTAAAGACGATACGCTTTTTTCGCTGATCGAAGGCTTTGTTAAGTTTGAAAACAAAGGTCAGAAAGGCAAATTTATCAGCGTTTACGCGGAAGGCGCGGCGGAACTCGCGCCGAAAGAAGCCGCTGTTGCCGCTTAATAACCGGCGAACTTAAATTTGTGACGGGCGATTTTTTAATCGTCAAAATATCGTATATCAAATAGCGCGACTCGCTAATCTTAAAAGTTTGGCGGGCGCGTTTTTATTTTGTCCGAGATTATTAACATTCGATTTTTTCGTAATCGGATTTGAAAATCTAAAATTCAAAATCTAAAATCCAAAACCAGAAGATGTTTATTGACCGCGTAAAAATTCATATTAAAGCCGGTAACGGCGGCGACGGCGTAACGGCTTTCCGGCGCGAGAAATTCGTGCCGCGCGGCGGACCTTCGGGCGGCGACGGCGGTAAAGGCGGCGACGTTTGGATAGAGTCGGACGAAAGTTTCAACACTTTGCTGCATCTGCGCTACAATCCCGAACACAAAGCCGAGCGCGGCAGACACGGCGAAGGCTCGAACCGGCACGGCAAAGACGGCGCGGATGTTTTAATCAAAGTGCCAATCGGAACGCAAGTTTTCGATGCCGAATCGGAGGATTTGTTATTTGATTTCACCGAAAATAATCAGCGGTTTCTGGCGGCGAAAGGCGGCAAAGGCGGTTGGGGCAACCAGCATTTTGCGACCTCGACGAATCGCGCGCCGAAATATCATTATACGGGCAGAGAAGGCGATGAAAAAGATTTACAGCTCGAGTTAAAATTAATCGCCGATGTCGGATTGGTCGGCTTTCCGAACGCCGGAAAATCAACTTTGATTTCGGTGATTTCCGCTGCCAAACCGAAGATTGCCGATTACCCTTTTACAACGCTCGAACCAAACTTGGGCGTGGTGGATTTGGGCGAATATAAAACCTTCGTCGTCGCCGATATTCCCGGTTTGATCGAAGGCGCGAGCGCGGGCGCGGGGCTTGGCGACAAATTTTTGCGCCACGTCGAGCGCACGAAATTGATTCTGCATCTGGTTGATGTTTCTTCTATTTCGGGACGCGACGCGGTTTCCGATTACGAAATCATCAACCGCGAACTGGCAAATTATAATCAGGATTTAGCGACGCGCCCGCAAATCGTCGTGGCGACCAAACTCGACGCGCTCGACGAACCGGAACGCCTCGAAAATCTGCGCGAAGCGGCGAAAAAAGACGGCAAACAATTTTTGCAAATTTCCGCCGTAACGAATCAGGGAACAAAAGAATTAGTTAATTCGGTCGCGCAAAAGCTGGAAGAAATCGAACGCGAAAAAGCTGAAATCGAAATAACGGAAACGGAAATTTATTAAATTGTGAAACGGATCGCATTTTACGGCGGCTCGTTTGATCCGCCGCATAACGGACATCTGACGATTGCGCGGCGATTGATTGATTTGTTCGATTTGGATGAATTCAATTTAATTCCGGCTTTCCACGCGCCGCACAAAGCCAATAAACCGACTTCGGCACTTCGTCGTTTTGCGATGCTTTCGTTGGCGACAAACAATGAAGCGAAAATCAAAGTTTCGACCATCGAATTGGACGCGCCGGAACAGCCTTTTACTTTTGAAACGCAGACGAAACTGAAAAATGAATTTTCCGACGCGCAGATTTTCTTCATCATCGGCGCGGATTCTTGGAAAGACATTAAAACTTGGCGCGAATGGCAGACGGTTTTGACTTTGACGAACATCGTCGTCGTTACGCGCCCGAAATTCGAGATCGAATTCGCGCACGTTACCGATGAAATTCGTCAAAGAATCGTTGATTTGCGCGATAATAATCAATCAAAGACCAAAGACCGAAAACCGAAATTTGAAGACCAAAAAATATATATTACCGATGCCGTTTTTCTCGACATTTCGGCAACGGAAATTCGTCGCAAAATTCACGCGCGCGAAACTGACTGGCGCGAACTCGTGCCGATTGAGGTTGCAAAATATATCGAAAAATACGACCTTTATATTTAAACGGTTAGCAATTATTAGTTGTCATTTTTTCAGAATAACCGATAGTTGATAACCGATAACTGAACTTATGGAAGCGACACAGGAAAAATCTTTACAGCACGCGACGGAGAAAATCGAAATCGCGCAAGCCGTTACGCCGTTCGCCGATTTGGATGACGAAGTAAAACTCTCCATCGAATGCGCGGGCGAGAAAAAAGCGTTTAATATTGCCGCGATTGATCTGCGCGAGATTGCCAGCTTTACGGAATTTTTTATCATTTGCAGCGGCGCGAATCAGCGGCAAGTGCAGGCGATTTCCGACGAAATCACCGAGAAATTAAAGGAAAAGCTAAATTCGCGCGTCGTTCGCATCGAAGGCTACACGACCGGCGAATGGATTCTGCTTGATTACGGCGATTTTATCGTGCATATTTTCGAGCAGAAGGCGCGCGAGTTTTATAATCTGGAGCGGCTCTGGCGCGACGCGCGGCGCGTTGAGCTGCCAGCCGATATTTGATTCTTGGAAGCGAAAAAAGCGGAATTTGAATAATTTAAATTTTGCTTTTTTCATTTTTTCGCTTGCGTCTCAATTTCCTTTTACAAATAAAATTTTATCTGTTAGCATCACAATATCCCCTAATTAAATCCCCTAAAAAAAGGCATCGGATTAAATTCCGTCGCTGTAAATACTGAATTGAAATCGCTTTTGACGCGGTAACCCGACGTTCTTCGCGGCGTGTGTATCGTTTGAGTTGTCTTTGCGGAGTGTGAAGGGTAATCTCAAGTATCTCTCAACTTTGTCAAAATAGCCGTTCAAGTATTGTTCAAGCGGAAGTTTCTATTCTGATGCGTGTTCCCGACAATTTTTGCAATCAAGAATCTTTGTGAAATTTGTATCGCATTCGAGCTTGATTATTTACCGCCAGACCAGAGGAAATTATTATGAAAAGAAATTTATCGAGACAGGAAAATCTGCGGACACTTCTGACCGCAATGATTTTGCCGAGTTTAATTTTAGGGGCATTGTTTTTAACGCGCGGCTCTTTCGCGGGCAAGCGCGACGATGAAAAAACACCGCAGAGCAGATTCGTCTCGCCGTTTAACGACCCGAACATTCCGGCGCACATAGACGCGCGCAACGATGCATTAAGACAAGTAAACCGAGTTCAATTGAGCGGTTTGCAGAAAAAGGCGACTTTATCACTACAGAACAGACTGGGCGGCGCGGGAAGATTAAAAGTCATTTACAACGATTTAACGACAACGCCTTCCAGAATCTACAATCCGCAAGGTTATCTGACCGAGCCTTCGGGCGAACAGCCGGAAACAATCGCGCGGCAGTTTATTCAAAGCTGGAGCGGAATGTTTCGCTTCAACGGCGACGATTTGAATAATTTGAAACTGAAAAGCCGCGCCGTTACGCAGGAAGGAACGACGATTTTATTGTTTCAACAGCAAGTCGGCGACGTTCCGGTTTATCAAGGCGAAGTTTTGGTTAACGTCTCCAAAACCGGACAAATCATCAACATCGGCGGAATGAATTATCCGCAAATCAGCGCGTCGAGAGACGCGGGAATTTCCGCCGCGCAAGCCGTGATGATTGCCGCCGACCAGATGAAAATCCAAAATTTTTATCCGCAGTCGCTCGGCAAAGCGGAAATTCTGCAAACTTACGGCAACTTGAAACCGACTTATTCCGAAGGTGAAAAATTCGCCGGCGGCGGCGTTTTCGACAGCGACATCGCGGTTGAAAAAGTCGTCTTTCCGCTCGGCGCGGAAGGCAGGCTGGCTTATAAATTCGTTTTGATCACGCCGCAGTATTATGGAATTATGTGGCAGAACATCGTTGACGCGCAGACCGGAGAAATTCTGCAACGCCTTAGTTTGACGGCATTCCAAAACGAATCCGGCGGCGGAACAGGAAACAATCGCCGCGCGACATTCCGACCCGACGTGCAGAATATGGTCGAATCTTATTATCATTCGGGCGGCGCGAACGGAAAGGTTTTCGACACTTATCCGGCGACGCTTTCCGGCGACGGCGGAACGGGCAGAGCGACGCGCACCGGCTCGCCCGGAAGCTATGTTTATACGAATCCGACATATCAAGCAGAATCTTCGGACACGAATCATTTCCGTTTTTCGATGGTCAACGCGCGCAATGAAAGCACTCTTTTTTTCAACGCGACTCCGGGACAGACTTTTACGCAGGCGATGCTTCCGGCGATTCTCGGACAAGTTACGCGCGGTCTTCCCGACGCGACTTATCCGTCCGCTTCATCGCCGTTCGGCTGGTTTTATCTGCCGACCGGAACAAGCGGCGCGGAAATCACGACCGGCGATACAAATCGCGCGGCAACGCGTGTCGCCGGTTATACGATGGACAGCGAAGCGCAGACGAGAAATCTCGCCGTCAATTCGCCCGCAGGCAATGGAACGCAGCCGTTTTCGGCTGACGTAACTTCGCTCGCCGCAAGTAAAACTTTGGCTGACGGACGCGTTCTAAATTCGGTTTTTCAGTCGCGCTACACCGAAGGCAACAATGTATCCGTTTCCGACGACCGCGCCAACGATAACGATTCGACGAAGGGAATCAGAGGTTATTCGTCAAATCGGCAGTTCACGGAACCGCGCTTCGATTATTATTCGAGCTATGAATTCGGCGGCACGGACGCGAGCGGCGGCGGCACGGCAAGCACTTCGTCGGTTACTTATCCGGCTTCGGCTGACCCGGACGTTTATCCCGGCACGGTTTCGCTTTTTTATTTCAACAACGTCGAACACGATTATCTTTACAGCATCGGTTTTACCGAGCAGATGTGGAATTTCCAATTCGACAATTTCGGCAAGGGCGGCGCGGGCAATGACGCGATTATCGCCGAAGTACAGGACGGTTCGGGAACGGACAACGCGAATATGGGAACGCCCGACGAAGGAGCGTCGCCGAGGATGCAGATGTATCTGTTCACCGACGGCAGCTTTCGCCGTTCGGACGGCGATTTCGACTGGGATGTCATCGCGCACGAACATTATCACGGCGTTTCAAACCGTTCGGCGGGCAAAGGCTCAACAAGCTGTTTGGGAACGCCGCTCGTCGGCGAATCCGGCGGAATGGGCGAAGGCTGGTCTGACTTTATCGCGTCTTCGATGGTTGACGACGACAACGAAGGCGAACACGTAACGGGCGATCAGGACAAAGGCATTCGCCGCATTCCATATACGAATTATCGTTATTCTTATGGCTCGATCAACGACATAAATCTTAATGTGCGCCGCAATTTGACCGCGACCGACAATGGAATCGGGGATCAAAATGTCGGCGGCATTCCGTTTGAGGTTCACGACATCGGTGAAGTTTGGGCGGCGACGCTCTGGGATATGCGCGAATTGATGATCGTCAAACAAAAAGTCGGTAATACCTTTCCCGGCATATTTTTCGACGGCACACGAAGAATGGGCAACGGCTCGACGTTTTATATCGGCGAACGCGTCGTGCAGTCGGTGGACGCGGGACATCCGATTAATTACCGGCTCGGTTTTGCTACCGATGACGGAACGGTAACGCCGTTTCCGTCGGCAGTCGGAACGAAATTAAACGCTTTGGACATCGTTCGTCCGGGAATGGTCGCCGCTGAAAACGCGGGCAATCCGAGTCGCAACGGTCCGTTAGCGACGGCAGTTACCAACGGCGCAAGACTTGCCGACAAAATTACTCTGCGCGGTCTTCAGCTCGCGCCGTGCAATCCGACTTTCGTTGATATGCGCGATTCGATGATCGCCGCCGACCGCGAAGTCACGGGCGGCGAAAACGTCGCCGTGATCTGGCGCGCATTCGCTAGTCACGGGGTTGGCACAACGGCGACTTCATCCAACAGCGGAGTTGGCGGACCGGGTCCGGTCGTCGAAAATTTCGATGTTCCGGCAAATGTTTCGGCTTGTGAATTGAGCGGTCCGCTTGCCGCGCCCGCTTTTTCGCTCGCTAATTCAGCCGCGAATACGGTTACGGTAACGATTACGCCGGTCAGCGGCGCGGCGGATTACGTAATTCAGCGCGCTACATCGGCGAACGGTCCTTTTGCGACGATTGCCACTGTAACCGCAACGACTTATCAGGACACGCCGGTTACGCTCGGACAAACTTATTATTATCAAGTTCACGCCCGCCGCAATACCGAATGCGTCGGAACGGCAAATGTTAACAGCGTAACGGTTAATGTCGGAACACCTGCTGTTATCGCACCGATTTTCTTTGGCGTGGACAGCGTTAACGATCCGCGAACCGGCACGTCTCTGACGGTCAATTGGTCGCCCGCGATTTCGGCGAATCCAACAGCGAATCTTGTTTACGACGTTTATCGCGTCACCAACGTCGCACTTGATAACGATACGACCGCACCGACTTTCACGCCGACGACAGTAAACAGAATAGCGCAGGACTTAAGCGCAACTTCTTATATTGATTCAAATCTGACGCTCGGACAGCAGTATTACTATATCGTCCGAGCGCGTGATACCAACAACGGTCAAACAGATACGAACAACAACGGCAATACAAAAACGAGATTTAATGCTCCGACGACGTTTACTATCGCTTCGACTCCGTTTGCATTGGAAAACTTCGGCACAACGGCTGCCGACAACCGATTCACGCCGCCTTTGACCGAATCGGCAACACCGAATGTCGGATTAGCCGCTTTTCAACGTGTTCCCGATACGGTTGCCAATCCGGGCGCGATGTATGCGCCGGACTTTGATCCGCTTAGTTCAGGACAAGGCGGACCAAGCAATTTCGCATCCTTGATTGGACCGTTGACACTGACAAGAGCTTCGATTTTAGAGTTTGACCATCGTTTCACGACCGAAGCGACTTTCGACGGCGGTAATCTTGAAATCGTTCTCGGAACGCCAACAGTAAGTCCTTTAGACGCAACTCCGTATCCGAATAATACGACGACTTTCGATTTGAACGATTATTTGATTCAAAACGGATATACGGGCGCGTTGATCGGAACGCTTTCGGGCGGCGTAATCGGTTCGCCGCTTCAGGGACGACTTTCATTTACCGGAACAAGCGGTTTGACCCACGTGCGTGCCGCGCTCGGCGATTTCGCGCCGGGCGGCGTGAGGAATCCGAACAGTCTGCCCGTTTATGTGCGCTTCCATATGTCTTCGGACGCGGGAACGAACGCGGGCGCGACGAGCGGCTGGTATGTTGATAATTTGGTCGTCAATAATTTCGGCGCGGCTCCGCCGACCGTTTCGATTTCGGGAATGGTCAGCAAAAACGCCGCGCCGCTTCCCGGTGTGATGATGACGCTCGCCGGAACTTCGACGGCGACGACGATGACCAACGAAACCGGACAGTATATTTTTCCGAATTTACCGTCGGGCGGCAGTTATACGATTACGCCGTCGCTTTCCGGCAACACGTTCGAGCCGACGACGCGCAACTATTCAAATTTAACGACTAGCGTTACCGACGCAAATTTTGTCGCTTATGACAGCAATAATTTTCCGCGCAAACTAACCGTCGTTAATTCTTTTGCGACACCGGGTCAAACCGTTACCGTTCCGATTTCGCTTAATAGTCTGGGTAACGAAGAAGCCTTTAGTTTTAGCTTGAGTTACGATGCGACTCTGCTTTCCAATCCGCAGGTGGCGTGCGGAAGCGGTTTCTCCGGCTGCAGCATTACGACCAATCAGGGTTCGGGAGCAATCGGCATCGTCCTCGACAGAAACACGCCGGTCGTCGCCGGAAACAGACAGATTGCGACCGTAACTTTCAATACGACGGCGAATCCGCCGAATACGGCGGCAAACACGCCGGTTAATTTTACCGATTCGCCGACTCCGCGCTCGATCAGCAACGGAAACGGCGATTTGCTGGCGGCATCCTACGCTAACGGTCTCGTCGTTTTCGCGCAAAATTTGGAATGCGACGTTGCCGGACGCTTTACGGGTGATGGAGATGTTTTAGGCAACGACGTGATTTTGATGCGTGATTTTGTTGCCAGAAATATCACTCCGAATCCGAGCTACAACGAATTTCAACGCGCCGACTGCGCCAATCGCGGAACAAGCGGCGACGGGCAGATTCTAGGTAACGACTTAATCCAAGCGCGTAACTACGCGGCGAGAAACAATCCGCTTCAACCGGCGGCAGGTCCTTCTCAAGAATCTTCTTCTTTTGTTCGTGAAGCGTTTCAGACAAAAGAGATTGATGTCTTAGAAGGCGTGGCAAATCCGGTCGTTCGCGTCGTTTCTCAAAATAGTTCGCGCGGCGCGACCGTTGTCGTTCCAATCGAAGTTGACGTTTCGAGCGATACACGGTCTTACACTTTCAGCGTCGAATACGATACAACGAAGCTGACCTATCAATCAACCGGCTTGGGTTCCGGTGTTCCGTCAGGCACGAGTCTTACGCTGAACACGAACAAAGCTGCAGACAATCCGACGGGAAAACTCGGTATCGTGCTTGATTCTGGAAACAGTTTTACTTTCGGAACGAGACAACTGGTTACGATTAGCTTTACGGTCGCGTCGAACGCGCCGCTCGGCACAACGCCGATAATCTTCAGCAGCGATCCGACTCCGCGCAGCACATCGGATTCACAGGCGAATCTTGTTACGACGACTTATACGAATGGGACTGTAAATATCGCCGCGCCGACCGCGGCTTCGGCTGACATCGGCGGGCGCGTTGTTAATGCGAAAGGAAGAGCCGTTTCCGGTGCGCGTGTCAGCCTGATTGACAATGAAGGCAGATCGCGGTTTGCTTTTACAAATTCGTCCGGTTATTACCGTTTTACGGGCGTTCCGGTCGGAAATTATGTTATGAGCGTCGATTCAAAAACATATATTTTTGAATCGCGGTCTTTGACGGTTACTGAAGATATTTCGGAGGTAAACTTTTTTGGAACTTAGGTTAAACAAATGTAGGTTCTAACTGAGAAAGCGAACGATAAATGCTCGATTCGATTTCTATGGGCTTGCGGCGAGTGTCGCAAGCCTTTTTTTTCGTTTTTTTCGGCAGAATCAACTGAAAACAAAACCGTGTATAAAAAAATCTTTGAAAAAGCGACGCGTCCGATTTAATCTATGGTTCGGATTTTTCTCGGAAATAAAGCGATTATGAATTTTCATTTTATTTGGGTCGGCAGAACCAAAAATAAAAACTGGCAGGGTTTGCAGGACGATTATCTGTCCCGACTTTCGCATTTCGTTCGCTGCGAAACTACCGAAATCAGAGACGGCGGCGGCGCGAAAGCCGAAAGCAAACGAATTCTCGAAAAACTGAATCAAAGCAACTTCGTCTGTTTGCTGGACGTGAAGGGAAAAGCCGTCTCCTCGTTTGATCTAGCCGAAAAAATCGAACTTTGGCAAAATCAAAGCCTGAAGGAAATAGCTTTTGTGATCGGCGGCGCGGAAGGTGTCGCGCCGGAGGTTGTCGAAAGGGCGAACTTTAGTTTATCCTTATCGTTTCTAACTTTTACGCACGAAACGGCGCGGGTCATCTTAATCGAACAGCTTTATCGGGCGTATACAATAATCAAGGGGTTTCCGTATCAAAAATGAGCAAATCAAACTTAAATAAAATCAAAGATAAATTAATTGTCGAACGCGAATCGCTGATGGCGAAATTGAACGGCAATGATCTTTCGGTTGATTCTTCCGAAACGCCCGATCCGGTGGATTTGGCGGTTAGAAACTATTCAAAAAACGTGATGCTGGCGGTTTCCGAGAACGACAGCCGACAAGTTGTTCTAATCAACGAAGCTCTGCAGCGCATCGCCGAAGACGAATTCGGAGTTTGCCAGAACTGCGAAAATGACATCAATCCGAAACGTCTCGATGCCGTGCCTTGGGCGCGTTATTGCCTGAATTGTCAGGAATTGGTCGAACAGGGTCTGCTTGACGAAGAAGATTAAAAATCGCCGGAGCGAAAAAATTAAAATTTCATTTCGATTTTTTCCGCAGAAATTTTTTCGACTCTTTTATGTTTGAAAAAATTTTCGATCCTCTGCTGACGCTCTTCTATCCGCAAATTTGTCAAAACTGCGAAAACAGCGTCGAAAATCTGTCGGACGGCGCGGCTTGCGGCGAATGCTGGAAAAAGACGCGCGTTTTCTCCGGCGTGGAAACTTTGTGCGCTAAATGCGGCGCGTATCTGCACGATAAATCCTCGAATTTTCAAACCTTCTGCCATCGCTGCGACGAACATTTTTACGACGCGGCGATTGCCGTCGGCATTTACGAAAAAGCTCTCTCGGCTTCGGTTTTAAGTCTCAAGCGCGAGCCGTTTGTCGCCGAAAAACTTCAAAAAATTCTTCTTTCGCGTTTTCAAAATTCCGATTTTCAAAGCGTGTCGCTCGTCATTCCCGTTCCGCTCTCAAAAAAGAGATTTATCGAACGCGGTTTTAATCAGGCGCAAGTATTGGCGAAAATCCTCGCCGACAAAACGAAAATAAAACTCGACGAACAAAGCCTCGTCCGCAAGGTTCACACGCAGGCGCACCGCGCCGGAATGGACGGCAAAGCCAGAGCTTCGAGCGTCGAAAACGCTTTTGAAGTCAAACGTCCGGCGTTGATTAAAGACAAAATAATTCTTCTTATTGACGATGTTTTCACGTCCGGCGCAACGGTTTCAAACTGCGCCAAAGCCTTGAAAAAAAACGGCGCGGAGAAAGTTTTCGTGCTGACCGTAGCCCGAACTTTATAAAATACGCGCGAGTTTCTGTCTTGTAAAAAAAGCGACGATTTCCAATCAAGAAATCGTCGCTTTTTTTACATTCAAGATAAAAAAATTCTATTGATTAACGTCCATTCAAAAGTTTGCCGATTCGCGCGTCAAGCATTTCGGTTTTATCAAAACCGTTTGTTTTCAGTTCGACTTCGCCATTTTGATTAAGTAAATAATGCGCGGGAAAATTCATCGAAAGCGTTCCGTCGTCGCCCTTGTTGCCGAACTTTAAAACCATTCCGAAGCTGTTCGGAATGATGTTGAAATCGAACGGCTTTTTTTTCAGATACGACTCCACTGTTTTCGGAACTTCCATCGTCAGACCGAGAAAAACGACATTTTTTCCTTTGTATTCCTGAGCTAATTGATTGAGTTTCGGAATTTCGCTGTGGCAAATCGGGCATTTGGTTGACCAAAAAGTCAGCAAAACGACTTTGCCTTTGAGCGCGGTAAGATCGAACGTCTTGCCGTCAAGAGACGTTACGCTAAAATTTTCCGGCGCGGATTTTACGCGCGTTTGCTGTCCGAAACCGACAATTGAAAACGCTAAGAACAAAAACAAACCGATAACGATTTTCACTAAGTTTTCCTCGAATTCTCTTAAAGATTTAATGGGAAGCAGTGTTGGCAATTTGCCAACACTATTTAACACAGATTTATAAACTAGATCCGTTTCCAGTAAATCAGGAGAAAATTATTTTTTGCGGCTATGTTAATATTGGGAAATGCTGCTAAGAAAGATTTTCGCTCAAAACTTCCGCAATTTGCAAGGCGAAATGGCTTGTGCGAACGGATTAAACATAATTTTCGGCGAAAACGGTCAGGGGAAAACTAATTGGCTCGAAGCGATTTATCTTTTAGCAACGACCAAATCATTCAAAACCGCGCGGTTACAGGAAGCGGTAAATTTCGGCGAGAATCTGGCAATCACGCGCGGCACGGTCGAGCGCGGCGCGGAAATCGAACGCGAACTGCAGGTTGCGGTCGAAGGCAATACGAAAACTTTAAGCGTCAACAACAAGCGCGAAACCGTCCAAAGATATTTAGGCGAGCTTCACGCCGTCGTTTTCAATTCGGACGAACTCGAAATCGTGCGCGGCAACCCGGAAGCCCGCCGCAAATTTCTCGACGGCGGAATTGTTTCGATTTATCCGCCGTTCATACAAACTTTGACCGATTACAATCGCGTCGTTCGTCAGAAAAATTCGCTTCTGCAATCGGCGCGGGAAAACGATTTTTCGATTGAAAAAACCGCCGAATTGCTCGAACCTTGGAACGAGCAATTAATCGTTCACGCGACGAGGATTCATAAAGCTAGATTGCGTTTTGTCGAACGCTTGAACGAAGTTTTGGAAAAAAAACTTTTCGGCAGAGAAGAGCTTTCGATTCGATATGTTTCGTCGCTCGAAGGCAAAGGCGATTTGAACGATTACGCGAATCTTTTAGCCGAAAGATTGAAAATCCGCGTCCAAGCCGAACTCGTCGCCGGACACGCTTTGATCGGAACGCACCGCGACGAACTCGATATTCTTTTTGACGGTCATGATTTGCGAAAATTCGGATCAAGCGGTCAACAGCGCAGCGCGTTACTCGTTCTTCAATTAGCTAATCTGCAAGTTTATTTTCTTCAAAATCAAGAATATCCGCTTTTTCTGCTCGACGATATTGATGCCGAATTGGATTACAAACGCATCGGTCAACTGCTCGGATATTTAAGCGATAAGACTCAAATTTTCGTGACGACTTCAAAGGAAAGTTTTATCGAAAAATTCGGCGGCGACGCGCGAATTTTCACCGTTTCCGAAGGCAAAAATCCGGATGCGTGAAACAATTTTTCGATTTGATTTTCTGCCTTAAAATAAAACTCGCAACAATGTTTCACACTTGAAACAAGCCTTTGAAAATAGTAAAATAATCGAGTCGAAAATTTACAAAAAGAGGTTTGAAAGATGCCATTGGAATTAGTTGAAAATCCGGTCAGACAAAGCGGTTTGATCGTCGGACAAGCGACGCTCGAAGACGTGCAGAGCGAGCCGAGCCTGCGTCCGAAAAAGCTCGACGAATACATCGGGCAGACAAAAATCGTTAATAATCTAAAGATATTTTTGAAGGCGGCTTTGCGGCGCGGCGAAGCGTTGGATCACGTTCTTTTGTTCGGTCCGCCGGGACTCGGAAAAACGAGTTTGGCAATTATTCTGGCGAACGAATTAGGCGCGAATTTAAAATCCGTTCACGCTCCTTCGATTGAAAAAAGCGGCGATTTAGCGGCGATTTTAACGAATTTGGAAGAAGGCGACGTGCTTTTTATAGACGAAATTCACCGTCTAAAACCGGCGATTGAAGAAATTCTTTACCCGGCAATGGAAGATTATCAACTCGATTTGATGATCGGGCAGGGAACGGCGGCGCGTTCGATAAAAATCGATCTGCCGAAATTCACGCTCGTCGGCGCGACAACCCGCGCCGGAATGATTTCCGCTCCGTTGCGCGGACGTTTCGGTATCGTCAATCATCTGGATTTTTACCCGAAAAAAGATTTGGAAATTATCATTCACCGCTCGGCGGAAATTTTGAACGTCGAAATCGAAGCGACCGGCGCGGATGAACTGGCAAGGCGCGCCCGCGGAACTCCGCGCATCGCCAATCGCCTTTTACGCCGCGTCAGAGATTACGCGGACGTTTTGGGCGACGGGCGCATCACCGGACAATTAGCGCAAAAAGGTTTGGACGAAATGGAAGTTGATCGTTTCGGACTCGATGAAGTTGATAGAAAATTGCTTTTGTCAATCATCGAAAAATTCGACGGCGGACCGGTTGGAGTCGGAACGATTTCCGCTTCGATCAGCGAAGACCGCGAATCAATCGAAGAAGTCATCGAACCGTATCTGATTCAAATCGGCTTTTTGAATCGAACGCCGCGCGGACGAATGGTGACGGACGCGGCTTACAAACATTTCGGTTTTACGCCGCCAATCGTCGAAGAAAAATTGCAGGCATTGGCGAGCTAGATTTTTCTTAAAACAATCGCCGAATTTTTTGAACCGAAACCGATGCAGTTGCACAGCGCGATTGTTACATCGGTTTCGGTTTCAGTTTTATTGGGCGTGTAATCTAAATCGCATTCAGGATCGAAAATGTCCAAATTTATCGTTGGCGCGATTGTTTTTTCGTTTAGAGCGAGCAATGTCGAGCCGATGCCTGCCGCGCCGCTTGCACCTTGCGGATGTCCGATTTGCGATTTTGTCGCGGAAGTTTTTAATTTATAGGCGTGTTTGCCAAAGGCATTTTTGACGCTTCGGGTTTCGATGCGGTCGTTTAATTCGGTCGAAGTTCCGTGCAAATTGACGTAATCAATTTCGTCCGGCGAAATGCCTGCGTCCGACATTGCCAAAGTCATTGCCCGCGCCGGTTCGATGCCGTTTTCTTCGAGGCGAACACGGTGATATGCGTCGCAGGTCGAGCCGTAACCGGCGATTTCCGCATAAATTTTTGCGTTGCGCCCTTGCGCCGATTCCAATGTTTCCAGAACGAAAATCCACGCGCCTTCGCCCAAAACAATTCCTGAGCGATCTTTTGAAAAAGGGCGCGAAGCGCGTTCCGGCTCTTCATTCCAATCGCTCGTCAAAACGGTCATTAAATTAAAACCTTCCAAAATTCCCTTCGCCAGCGGCGCGTCAACGCCGCCCGTTATCATAAAACCTTGCCGTCCCAAAGCGATGTGCTGCGCGGCGTAAAATATCGCGTCGGTTGAGCTTGTGCATCCGGTCGAGACGATGTGCGAAAGTCCGTGCAGATTGAAATTCATCGAAAGTTCCGACGACAAACCGCCGTGCGTCGAAGCCGGAATCGTATAAACGCTCGCCTTGTTTTCCTCGCCCGTGAACCAGTATTTATATTGCTTTTCCGTAAACGCCAGACCGCCGCCGCCCGTGCCTAAAATCACGCCGAAATTTTGTTTTTCCGTTAATGTCAGATTTTCCGTTTCGATGTTCGCGTCCGTCACCGCTTCACGCGCCGCCGCCAGCGCAAGCGGCACGGTGCGCGGAACGTGCTTTCGGTCCTTCACGTTTAATTCGGCTTCCCAATCGAAATTTTTCACCGCCGCCGCAATTTTCACTCTTGAATCTGAAACGTCAAACGATTCGATTTTTGAAACGCCGCTTTTGCCCGCCCGCAGGGATTCCCAAAATGTTGCGCGTCCGATACCGATTGGCGTTACGCATCCGAAACCAGTAATAACGACACGGCGCGGTTTAGTGAAATTATTGAACATACTTTTTATAAGTTGAGATTATCATTTCGGACAAATCGAAAGCGAATTCTAATTTTCAAAGAAAAAGGCGACCGTGACAGTCGCCTTTCGGACAAAGTTATTTTGAAAAATTAAACGTCCAAATTTTTCACGTCGAGCGCGTTATCTTCAATAAACTTGCGGCGCGGTTCGACCTGATCGCCCATCAAAACCGTGAAAATTTCGTCGGTTTCAATCGCGTCTTCGATGCGAACCTGCAAAAGCGTGCGTTTTTCCGGGTCCATCGTCGTTTCCCAAAGTTGCTCGGGATTCATTTCGCCGAGACCTTTGTAACGCTGCATCGTCAAATCCTTTTTCGCCATCGTCAAAACTTTATCGAGCAAATCTTCGCGCGTCGCAACGGTCTGCGACGTGCCGTTTTCGCCTAAAACGAACGGCGCGGGAAAATCCGCATCAAGAGATTTTTTGAGTTCCAACGCTTTTTGAAATTCGACGTAGCTCGCCAAATTCCAATCGAAGAGAATCGCCTGACCGTTCGGAAATGAAATTTCGACTTCGGAAAGTCCGTGTTCTTCGTCGGTCATCAGCTCGGTTTTATAACCGGCGTTGGCGATTTTGCCCTCGATGTTTGCCATCAATTCTTCCTGCTCGAAGACCTGCCGCAATTTAACGCCCTTATCCGTTAAAATTCCGCCGTTGCCGACGAATGCGTCAAGTATCACATTAAGCAGCTTTTCGTCGTTGCCTAAACGTCTCGCAAAGCGTTCAAAATAGCGTTTATATTCGGTCGTCTGCTCTAAAGCGCGTGAGATTTCGCGTCCTTCAAACTTGCGACCGCCGTCCGCCGAAATCTGTAAATCGCTCGTCGCCTGCCGCATCATATAACGAAACATCTGCTTTTCGTCTTTGATATATTCTTCCTTTTTGCCGCGCTTGACTTTATAAAGCGGCGGCTGCGCGAGATAAATATAACCTTGCTCGACAAGCTGCGGCATCTGCCGGTAAAAGAACGTCAAAAGCAGAGTTCTGATGTGCGAGCCGTCAACGTCCGCGTCCACCATCAAACAGATTTTGTGGTAGCGCAGCTTTGCAACGTCGAAATCGTCTTTACCGATTCCCGTCCCGAGCGCGGTAATCAGAGCCTTGATTTCGCCGTGTCCGAGCATCTTATCGAAACGCGCTTTTTCGACGTTC
>CAXTMQ010000071.1:13506-16808 GCA_964245305.1 uncultured Pyrinomonadaceae bacterium | reverse complement strand
ACGAAAAATCCTTGAGCAAACGCCCAAAAGAATCCCGCGTTTTCTCATCGCAAATCGGCGCGTCTGAAAGCGTTTTCATCGCTTCGGCGATTGAAGTTTGATTGTCAATCGCGTCGGAAATTACGCGCTGAACATTATCGAAAGAAATTTGATACGCCGTAAAATTGGCAACGCGGACGAGCGCGTATTTATCGCCATCGAGAAGGGCGAGCCACGCGCACAAATCGCGCACGATTTCCGATTCGAGCCAGTTGCCGATATATAAAACCGGAATTTCGCCTTTGCCAAGTTCGGCGGCGACTTTTTGCAAAATTTTGTGTGTCCGCGCGATGACGGCTTGCTCGCGCCACGCCGTTCCCTTTGCTTGCAAACCGCGCATTTGTTCCGTCATCCAAGCCGCTTCTTCCGCAAAATTTTCCGTTACGGCGAAGCGAATTTCGCCCATCTCTTCCGCCCGATGCGCCGCCCAATCGGTAAAGCTCGTCTCGGTTTCTGCGCCGTCTAATTCTCTAGCAAACGTGCTGACCGCGCGGACAATGCGCGGTCGCGAACGGTAATTTTTGCCGAGGTAAAGATTTTGCGATTCGGGAAAATCTTTGGAAAAATCGCGGACATTGCGGGTCGCCGCCGCGCCGCGCCAGCGGTAAATCGCCTGCCGCGCGTCGCCGACCGCCCAAACGCCGTTGCCGCTGTTTGAAACTAGCCGTAAAAGTTCTGCGCTGACGCGATTGACATCTTGATACTCATCAACCAAAACGTGCTGCAATTCATCGTTAATTGATTGACGAATCGCTTCATTTTCACGCAGAAGCTGAACGGCGCGAAAGATCAGATCACCGTAATCGAGCAGTTTTTTCTCGCGCAAAAGCCCGTCATAGATTCGATAAACACGCGCCGTTTCCACACATTTTTCCGCCTTTTCGATTTCTTCGGCAGTTTCGGCTTCTTCCGACTGTGCGTTTGCCAATTTTTCATAATCTTCGGCGGAAAGGAGTTCGTCTTTAGCGCGCGAAATCGTTCCCAAAATCGCGGGCAGGTGTTCGAGCGGTTCGCGTAAATTCTGAAAATGCTTGAGTTCGAGCGATAAAAGTTTTTCTTCCAACAATTCGATTGCTGCGATACGATCAATCACGGGAGCATTCGCGGAAAGATTCGCAGCATTGTGAAATTTCCGCAGTAGATTTAGCCCGAAGGCGTGAAACGTCGTAATGTCAATGCGCGTCGCCGTTTCTTTATCAACGGCGGCGGCAATTCGCGTTCGCATTTCTTCGGCGGCTTTGTTAGAAAAAGTCAGGGCAAGAATGCTTTCCGGCGCAACTGATTTTTCCTTCAGCAGATAACAAATTCTGTCAATTAAAGTCCGCGTCTTCCCAGTTCCCGGCGCAGCTTCCAGCAAAGTCGGGCAAACGTCCGTCTGCGAAGCGTTTATCTGTGTTTCGTCTTTGGTTTTTGGATTTTGGTCTTTGGTTTCAAATCCGCGTTCATCTGTGTTTATATGTGGTTCAATTTCTTTCGCGTTTGAACTGTTAGAGTCGGTAATCAAAGACTGTGCGAGCTGTGAATAAACCAAATTGACGGGCAAACCGATTTTCCGCGCAATTTGCGAAGCATTTAGTTTTTCTTCCGCAAACGCCTTACGCGCCAAGCCGCACGGCAGCAAAAACTCGGCGGCGAACGCATTGGCTTCGCGCTCGGTTTTCTCGGATTGCCCGTAACCTAAAACACGGCTTTCCGCATTGAAACTTTCTGTTTCCGCGACGGAAAAGTTGATCTCTTCGGGCGAGCAGTGCATTGAAATTTCGTGCAGACGAAAATGCGCGTATTCGTGCGCCTGACAGTAAAGCGCGTAATTAGCGGGCAAAGTTTTATCGTAATAAATGCGGTCTTCGTCCAAAACTGCCAATGCGCCGCACAACATCGCGTCGTTTTTTTCGATACCCAAACGCTTGATGCGCGTCGAACTTTCCGCCATTTCAAGCAAGTCGGCGGCGGAGAATAATTCATTAAAATTTTCGCCGCAAATCTCACGGCGAAAATCGCGGGCTTGACGGCGGATTAAATCAAAATGAGACATAGTGATTTTGAATCTGTGTTTGAGAAACCCACAAAAGATACGAAACACATAGAATTTCTGCTTTAAATTTTCGTTTGTTTCGTGGGCAAAATCTATTCTGCCTTTAAGAGTTTACGCTTTTCATCGTCGGTCAATTCAGGATCTTTACTAACAGCTTCGGCGAAACTTTGTTTCGGCTGAGTCTGCGGCACGTTTTTCGATTTATATCTGGCGGCGTTTGGCAAAACGGACGGCAAATCGAAAAACGCTTGCCAACTTTCCGCCGGAAGGCGAAAAATTTCAGCCAGTTTTTTTTCCAACCACTGCGGAATTTCCTTTAAATTACGGCGTTCGATTTTCCGCATCAGAGTTTCGGAAACGCCGAGCATTTGCGGCAGACCTTCCCGCGCCACGCCTTTTTTTGCGGCAATTTCGCGCAAATCCGTAATCGTTTCGGCAGCTTCTCCGCGATTGAATTGGGTCAATGCTTTTTCCATCGCGCTTTTAGCAGTTGCCGAAAGTTCCGGCAATTCTTCGCCTTCGTCTTCCAGCGCGAAAAATTCAAACTCGCGCCAATCGGCGACCGCTTGCGCGATTTCCCGCGCAAATTGCGGATAACGCTCTTGCCACATCCGCACGACTGAATACGAAAAATTCTTTTCGGCGGCAAACATTTCGTCCAAAACGCTTTGTAAATCTTCGCGCTTCTCCATTATTTTTCGCCTCCGTATTCATTGCGAAAATCCTTCAAAAATTCGTCAATGATCTTCAAACGATTGCGAACCGTTCGCGCCGTGATGCCGAGAACTTCGGCGATTTGTTCCTGCGTCCAGCCGCTGACCCGATGAAAAATAAAAATCTGCCGGTTTTCGTCGGTCATTTTCCCCAAGATTTCCTTTATTTCCAATTTCTTCTCGACCGTGAGCGTTCCGAAATCTTCTAGCCTGCTTTCAAAATCGAATTCGTTTTCGTTTTCGGCGTTCGATAATTCGGAGAATGTGTCGGTTAATCTCGATTTCGCGCCGTGTTTTCGCAAGTAATTATTCGTTAATCTTTCGAGCGAACTGTAAAAATTGACTTCCCAAAAATCATAGCTTTTTTCGGCACGTCCGAGAATTTGGAGCAGCATTTCCCCGGAAATTTCGCCGACCGCTTCCTCGACGAAACTTTCGCCGTAATCTTTCGCCCGCAAAAATTTTCGCACCAGATTTTCGCAAATCCGGGTTAATCGTTCGGCAATATCTCTGAC
>CAXTMQ010000071.1:0-13496 GCA_964245305.1 uncultured Pyrinomonadaceae bacterium | reverse complement strand
GAGCCAAACCGAGCAGGCAAACTAATGTTTCGCCTTTCAAAAAGTTTGCCGAATTGAATTTATTAATTGCCAGCCGCGCCTTAAAATCAGCCTCGGAAAGCGCGAGACACTCGGCAATTTGTTTTTCGATTTCCGGCGAACGCTTGTAATCCGCGTTTAATGCGGGCGACGTTGCCGCGCCGAAAATTCGTTGATTTTTATCGGTTGAGAGATTATCGGTCAAAACCTTTAGTCCTCGTTTTATTAAATGTCAGGTCAAAGCAAAAAGCGGAAATATTTCAAAAAAGATTTTTAGAGAAACAAACGTATTGTATGCAATCTTTTGTGAAATTCAAAAAATCAGCACAAGAAGATTGTCAGTTTTAGATTCTTTGAGCGGCAAAACTGTAACAAGCCAAAATGTCTTGATAAGTTAAATGGGGATGTTCCTTGAGAAATTCTCTTTCACTCAATCCCAAAGCTAAAGCCTCGAACATCTCGTGAGCTATTTTCTGTATTGTCTGAGTTTCAATGTTTCTCTCATTACATTCAGATTCAAAAATGGTGTTTTCAAATTTATTTCTTAATTGCGCGGAATGATAATCTTCCTCAGCAAAATGATCCGCTCCACATTTTCCACAAAGTATGAGATCAGGAAAAGAGTCATCATCAAAGTTATTTTCACCGAAAATTAGCGGTTCATCACCATAATCTTCAAGTGACGAAAAACATTTATCGCAGTAAAAGTTAATAAATGGGCTTACAGCTGGGGAAATCAATTCTTTTAATACGTTTCTCAAATCATCGTCATCTTCGTGCATAATTTTTGTCCTTGTTAAATTATTAACAGAGAAATATGATGACAGTCAATACAATCTTCGAGATTTTTACAAAGATTTCCCCTAATCCCCTTTCAAAGCTTTTTCTCAGAAGTTTGAACTTGTATTGCTTCTCAAAATGGAATATCTTAAAGTCACAGATGCTTTTTGCAATTTGTCTTACCTAAGTCTCCACGCTCGAAAAACGTGGTTCCATTGAAGCTGAGAAAAAGCATTCAACGGGCGATAAAAGTCGCTTGATTTCCACGTTTGAAAAGACGTGGCTCCATTAAAGAGAGGCTGAAAAAAATCAATTTCAGCCTCTCAAAAATAATTTACTTTTTCCTTTCCGCTTTTGCCGAAAACGCGACATTTACAAATTTGAGGACAAATTATAAAAATGAAAAGCGGCGCAAATACAAATCTAACCGTTCATCCGCAGGCGGAAAATATTCGCCGTCAAAACCGGCAGTTACAGACGAATTTAGCAAGTTTAATCGTCGAACGCGACGATTTGAAACATTCAATTGTTCCGAACATTACGGCGGAATATCAAATCAAACTCGGCGCGCTCGAATGGCGGGTCTTCCAACTCGATTGCGAAGCGCGGGCGTTTCTGCGCCGCATCGAAATGGCGCAGGCTGCGCTCAATCGCGGCGAAGAACCGAATTATCAAAATATCGAAACGGAAATCGAAAACGAGTTTGCGACGTGGCACGAGCAAATCAAACAGCAGGCGCGAAAAATCAAATCGGCACAGGAACGCGCGAACGCGCCGACTTTAAGTTGCGCCGAGAGCCGCGAACTGCAAATGCTGTATCGCAGACTTGCCTTCGCGCTTCACCCCGACATCGTGAAAAACCCGAACGAACGACAGCAAAAACTCTGGTTGCAAGCCGCCGAAGCCTACCGTTGCGGCGATTTAGAAATTTTGCGGACGATTAGTTTGTTGGTCAGCAGCGATGCGGAAATGCTCGCCGACGTTTCCGCAAACGAAAATCTGAGTGTTCTCGAAATCCTCAACAACCGGAACACCGAATTAAAACAATCCTGCGAAAAACTTCTCGACGAAATCACAACAATAAAAACGACCGCGCCGTATATCCTGCGCGAAATTCTGGACGACGAAACGGAACTCGAAAAACGGCAAAACATTCTGCACGAGCAAATCGAAATCCTGCGCGAAAAGCGTTTCCAACTAACCAAAAACTGGGCGGAAATTATGCGCTTCGCCGCCGACCGTGAAAACGTCCGAATTCCCGACGAACCGCCGAACATTTTTACCGCTGACGACGAAGATTGGGCGGAAAAACTTTATGACATATGAGCGAATCGATTGTCACAAATCAGCGACTTTTACCATTAACTCTGAAACGCGAAAAATATGAGCCAAACTTTAATCCAAACGAATACCGATTTCCCTTCGCTATTCCGCATTAACGCCGGAAATTCCAATTTGACGATGCCGTTCACACGCGAAATTTCCCTGCTCGAATGCCACATCGCCGGCACGAATTTTCGCCCCGACATCAGCGAAATCGAACCGAATTTAACCGTCGGCATCCGACTAAAACTACAGCGCGAACCGCGCAACGAGTTTGACGAATCGGCGATTGCCATTTACGATTTGGAAAACAACAAACTCGGCTACATTCCAAAAACTAAAAACGAAGTTCTGGCAAAACTGCTCGACGCGGGCAAAAGCCTTTCCGCCAAACTCGTCGCCAAAGAATGGAATGACTCGTGGCTCAAACTCGATATAGAAATTTTCTTGCACGACTAAAACTTAAACGGCAAGTTTGCCGAACGATAAAAGAAATCGAACTTAATTTATAAAAAAGTTATGACAACAGAAATTTCATCCTACGAAGATTTTTTTCACACCGCGTTCGGCAACGAACCTTTTGATTATCAGAAAGTGTTAGCAGACGAGAAAACCGAATTTCCGTCGCTTCTCGATGCACCGACCGGATCAGGCAAAACAAATTCTGTTCTCGGCGCGTGGCTTTGGCGCAGAATGCAAAAGGCTGAAACCGTCGGACGACGTTTAATTTACTGCCTGCCGATGCGAACATTAGTTGAACAAACACGCGAAGTTACGAAAACTGCTTTAACAAATCTGCGGGAAGCCGGATTGATTGCGCCGAACGATTTTTCCGTTCACACGCTTTACGGCGGCGATGTGAGCGACGATTGGGATATTTATCCTGAACGCCAGCAAATTATTATCGGAACACAAGATTTACTTTTGAGTCGCGCTTTGAATCGCGGATATGCGATGAACCGTTTTCGCTGGGCGTTTCATTTCGGGCTTTTCAACAACGACTGCCTTTGGGTTTTCGACGAAGTTCAGCTTTTCGGCGACGGATTGGCGACTACGGCGCAGATGGCGGCGATGCGCGAAAAATTTACGACTTTCGGCGCGGCAAAATCGCTTTGGATGTCGGCGACGCTCAATAAAGATTGGCTTAAAACAGTTGATCTCAGAAGGCAGGTTGACGAATTGAATAAACTCGAACTCTCCGAAAAAGACCGCGAAAATCCTGAATTGAAAAAGCGTTTGAAAGCCGTCAAAAATTTGCAGAAAGCCAATCTAAATTGTCGTCTGCCGAAAGGCTTAGCTGATTTCGTTTTTCAAAAACACGAACGCGGAACGCAGACTTTGGTGGTCGTCAACACGGTTGCCAGAGCGCAGGAAGTTTTCGCGGAAATCGAGAAAAACTATTCCGATGCCGAAAAACAGGCGAAGAAAAACGCTGATTTGCCGCTGCTTGAAAATCAGCCGGGAAAGCCGGAAATCAAATTGCTTCACTCGCGCTTTCGTCCGGCTGAACGCAAAGAATGGCAGAAGATTTTCGACGACAAAAACGCCGACCGAATCATCGTCGCTACGCAGGTTATCGAAGCGGGCGTTGATATTTCCGCCAAACTTCTGCTGACCGACATCGCGCCGTTTCCGAGTCTCGTGCAGCGTTTCGGGCGCGTTAATCGAACGGGCGAATTCGATGCGTCGGAAATCTTCTGGATTGATTTGCCGCTGACGAAAAACAGAGAAAAATTCGCCGCGACGGATTTAGCAAAACTCAACGATAAAACGCTCGCGGAAATTGTCAAAATCATCAAGCCTTACGAATGGGAAAACATCGAAAAATCGCGGGCGATTCTCGAAACGATTGATTCGGCATCGCCGAACGATTTGCGGAAAATCGAATACAAAGAAATTTACACGCCGAATCACGTTTTGCGACAGCGCGATCTGGTTGATTTGTTCGATACGACCGCCGATTTATCCGGCTTCGATTTGGACGTTTCGCGCTTCGTGCGTGGCGGCGAAGAACGAGACGTTTCCGTTTATTGGCGCGAAAATGTTGAAGAAACGATCAAGCCGGTTAAGGGAACGAAAAAAGAGAGAAAAGATTTAGCAAAACTGCTCGCGCCGCACCGCGACGAACTTTGTTCCGTGCCAATTTACGACGCGAAAAGTTTTATTGATAAGAAAAAGGCTTGGACGTTCGACACGCTTTCCGGCGAATGGCGCGAAATCAAAAAAGACAATTTGCGAACCGGAATGATTGTTTTGCTCGACGCGAAAACCGGCGGTTACGACCGCACCGGCTGGAATCCGAAAAGCAAAGCGGTCAGAACGGTCGCGCCGCCGGACGAGAAGTCAAAAGTCGAGGCGGAAACTAACGCCGAAGCCATTGACGACGATAATCAAACTTACGAAACCGAAGTCGGAAATAAATTTATCAGCTACACGCAAACTTTAACGGCGCATTCGCTCGAAGTCAGACGAGCCGCCGAAGAAACTTTAATCGCGCTCAATTTGCCGCAACTCGATAAATTTGCCGAGCAGATAATTTCCGCCGCGCATCATCACGATTTGGGCAAAGCGCATCCGATTTTTCAGGCAACGGTTCACAAAATTGACAAAGAAACATCGCTCGAAAACTACAATTTCGGCGAGATTCTTGCCAAAGCCAAATCCGGCGGCAAACACCGGCGCAGCAAGTTTCGCCACGAATTAGCCAGCGCGTTGGCATTGATTCAGCGAAACCGCGATTTGCCGGAAACCGAAAAGCATTCGGATTTGGAAATTTACCTCGTCGCCGCGCATCATGGCAAAGTTCGCCTTTCGATTCGCGCTTTGCCCGACGAAAACAAACCGAAAGACAATGAAGGAAAATTTCAGCCCGAACGAAAATACGCTCGCGGCATTTGGGACGACGACGAATTGCCCGCAACCAATTTAGGCAATGGCGTGATTTTTCCCGAAACGATTTTGAATCTCGACGCGCTGACGCTCGGCAGAAATGATAAAAACGAATCTTCGTGGCTCGAACGAATGATAAATTTGCGCGACGACTTGGGCGTTTTCCGCCTCGCCTATCTCGAAGCCGTCATCCGCGCTGCTGACGTGCAGGCAAGCGCGAATCCGCAAGACATTTTACCGGACGCAAATGACTCGGCGAATAGGGAAAATTCTGTGGAGGTTAATTAAAATGACAAATAAAATTCTTTTGCGCGGCTGTGCGCCCGAACCTTTGATTCATTACTTGAAAGCTCTCGGCGTGATGCGGCTCGTCGCCGAACAAGGATTTGACGAAAACGTGCGCGGTGCGTGGACAGCGGACGGCTTTTTGTTGGAAACAAACAAGACGGAAGAAGAATTAATTGGATTTTTTCTCAACGACTATAAGCCGACTCCGATTGTCGCGCCTTGGAATAACAGCAGCGGGTTTTACGCAAAAGATAAAAAGGCGCGTGGTTATATCGAAGCCTTATTTAGTCTGGCAGATTCGCGTTTTGAAGAATTTTATGCGGTCGTTGAAACGGGGCGGAAAATTGTCGGCGAACGAACTGAGGCTCCGAAAGACAGCGAAAAAATGGCGATGATGCAGCAAGCGCGTTGCCTATTTCCAGAAAAGTCGCTGGCGTGGCTCGATGCAGCGTTTGTTCTCGGAACTGAAAAGCCAGATTATTTGCCTCTTCTGGGTTCGGGCGGCAACGATGGAAATTTTAGTTTTACGACGAATTTGTTCGAGAAATGGCTGAATGTTTTGTCGAAAAATAATAACGCAAAACAGCAGGAAACGAGTCGCAATCAACTTGAAGCCTCGCTTTTTCTCAAGCCGGTAAAACTCGAAAAAGCCGCCATCGGACAATTTCATCCGGGCGGCGCGGGCGGCGCGAACGCTTCGCAAGGCGTTGACGGCGATTTTCTCGTCAACCCTTGGGATTTTATTTTTATTATCGAAGGCTCTTTAGTTTTGGCAAGCGCTACCGTTCGCCAATTACAAGCCGGAGCGCGAAGCCGCGCATCTTTTCCGTTCACGGCAGGAAGCTCGACCATCGGCTACGGAACGGCGACGAACGGCGAAAAGATTCGCGCTGAAATGTGGCTTCCGCTCTGGTCAAATCCGACGAGTTACGCGGAAATTTCGCATATTTTCAAAGAAGGTCGCGTTCAGTTTAATTCAGGAAATCGCCGCGCCCGAAGCGGTTTCGATTTCGCCCGCGCGGTCGCCGAACTCGGCGTTGACAGAGGCATCGAAGCGTTTCAGCGTTACGCTTTTATCGAGCGTAACGGACAGGCGAACTTAGCAACACCGCTCAGCGTTTTTGAAGTCAAAGAGCGTCCGCTTGCCTCGAAACTTTCCGAATTCGACCGTTGGCTGGATAATCTGCGCCGCGCCACTAACGACGCGAAAAAAACTCCGCCGCGTTTTGTTCGCGTGGCAAAAGATATTGAAGAAGCGAGCTTTAAACTCTGCAATGACGGCTCGGAAGATTCGCTGCGCGAAGTTCTACTTGCACTCGGCGCGGCTGAACGCGAATTATCGAACGGGGAAAGATTTTGCGACGAGAAAAATTTGCAGCCACTCGGCAATTTGAAAGAGGACTGGGCGAAAAAGACGCGCGAATCTTCCAGCGAATTTTATATCGCGCGAGCGTTGGCTTCGATTGTCGGCGACAATGGCGAACATTCGATACGCGAAAATCTCGAATCGGTCGAATACAAAAACGGCAAATTCGTTTGGTCGAGCGATTCAACGAGCGCGATTTGGAGCGCGGGCGACGTAGCGGAGAATTTATCGAATGTTTTGCAGAGGCGTTCGATTGACGCGCGGAAAAACGGTTTGCCGCATCCGTTGCTGCAATCGAAAAGATTCGCTTCGCTCAATGTGGTCGCCGCGTTTTTGAATAGCGAAACCGATGACGGGCGACTCGAAGATTATCTTTTTGCTTTGAGCTTAATCAACTGGCGAGACGATAAATGGATTCCACCGCCGACATCGAACCAAACCCAAAATTTACCGCGGATCTACGCTTTGCTCAAACTTTTGTTTTTGCCGAAGGGTGAACTCAAACGCGGAAACACGGCGAAAATCGAAATCAAACACGAGCCGTCAATCGTTCCGCTGCTTCGCGCCGGAAGAATTTCAGACGCGCTGGAAATTGCCGAAAGACGTTTGAAATCGTCGGGCATTGTGCCTTTAACCAGAGATTTTTATTACCCGAAAACCGACGGCTCGCGGCTCGCCGCCGCGCTTTTGATTCCGATTAACCAAGCGGCGATTGAAGAAATTGCCGATTTGATTTTACCCGAACACGAAGAAATTTAGACTGACCCGCGCCTGCGCGAGCGGGCAAATAAAATTACGAACTTTTAAATTATTTGGAGAAACATTATGACACTTGAAAATATCTTTTCTGCACTGGGGCGCGAACCGCGTCTTTTAATCGAAGCCGAACTCAAGCCCGTTCAAGGCTCGCGTTTTCAGCCGACCGGATTTCCCGATTTGGGCGCGGCAACTTATAAACGTCCCGACGGAACGTCAATGTTGCTGGTCGAATCGGCGCAGTCAATGGCGAATCGCTTGGAAGAGGTTTGCTGGAACAAAGCCGACGACGAAATTGACGAAAAACTTAATGGCTTATCGCACGTCGTCGTCAAGCTCGACAATAATCAAACGACAAACTCATTGCTCGAAGCGCATCGTTTGAATTCCGGTTATTTTATGACGCAGGACGAAAGTCAGACGGTTAAAAAGCGCGTTAAGGAAACGGTCGGTGATGCCGACAGCGGCGTTTTGAATATTCGCAGTTTGGCGCAGACCGTTTTCAAATTAGACGCGGGTTCTGTTCTGCACGGCGTATTTTTGGAAAAAGTCGCCGGACGGCTTCGGCTGCAAAGACTGCTTTCGGCGTTTATCGAATCCGAAGGCGCAGATACAGTTGCTTCCGGCGGCGTGAAATTCGACGTAGTTGACCCGAAGGGCGACGCGGCAAAAGGCTTCGGCAACGTACCGTTTGCCCGCACGGAATTTGTCGCCGACAAAACAACGGCGTTTTTTAACCTCGATTTGGCGACGATGCGCGGTTACGGTTTGGGCGAAGCGGCGGAAAAACTTCTTATCGCGCTCAGTCTGTTCAAGATTCTGCGCTTTCTGAACAACGGTTTGCGTCTGCGAACGGCTTGCGATTTCGAGTTGGAAAATCTGAAAGTTACGCGCCCGAAAAATCTTTCGATTGAAGATACCAACGCGCTTTTAACGGAAATTGAAACGCAGTTGCCGGAACTGATTCGCGCCTGCGATTTCGGCGAGCAGCCTTTGCGACTCGAAGGTAAACTGCCCGCGAAAGGCAAAGGAAAAACCGAGACGAGCGACGAAGAACCGCAAGGAGAATAATTATGATTGCAGTAAAAATGCGTTTTCTTGCCGGACGGTTTCACGCCACGCCTTGGGGGCATCACGTCAACGAAGGCGCGGTCGAATATCCGCCTTCGCTGTGGAGATTTTTGCGCTCGCTCGTGGCGATATTTCACCGCACTGCGCCAGAAAATGTTGACGAAGCGAGTTTGCGGCGAATTCTCGACGCGCTCGCCGACGCGCCCGAATTTTATCTGCCGCCGGCTTCGGTCGCGCATACGCGCCATTACGACCAGGCAAATTCGAGCGTAAAATTTTTCGACACATTTGTTTCGCTGAATCCGAAGGAAGAAATCATCTGGGTTTGGCGCGATGCCGAGTTGAGCGAATCCGACCGCGAAAATCTGGCGAAACTTTTGCGAAATTTGGGAACTTTCGGGCGCAGCGAATCGTGGTGCGAAGCCGGATTGATTGAAAATTTCACGAAAGAAATCAACAGCTCGCCCGTGTCGAGCGATGATTCGTTTTCCGGCGGCAAAGAAATGATTCGCCTGCTGATGCCGAACGAAAAAGGCAGTGAATTATTTGAAAACCTGCGGATTGAAACTTCGACGATGCGCGGCAAAAACAAGCAACTTGAACCGAACGGCTCGCGTTGGATAACGTATCAACGGAAATCCAATCTGCTCGCACCGCGCCGCATCGCGCCAAAAAAAGTTAGTAAACCAAAGTTAATCACAGTAGCGAGATTTGCATTGTCGGCGAATGTTTTGCCTTTGGTGACGGGCAGTTTGCCCTTTGCGGAGTTGGCGCGGCGGTGTGTGATTCGGAATCGGGGTTTTAATCCCGAGCATTCGGAAGTTATCAACGGGACGGCGGCGGACGGAACGCCGCTGCTTAATCATCAGCACGCGCATTATATCGCTACGGTCGAAGACAACGACGACGGGCGGATTGATTATTTGACGATTTACGCCCCGCGCGGTTTTGATGCGGGCGAGATTGCCGCGCTTGGCAGGATGAGTTCGGTGAATTGGCGCGAGAGTCGCAGCGGAGTCCGTTTGATTTTGACGGGATTGGGAAACGAGAACGATTTTTTGAAGCGGGAAAATTCGCCCGCTCTGTTTCGCAAATCCGTTAAATTTCGTTCGGTTACGCCGTTTAGTCTGCCGTATTTTCCGACGCGCGGCGGCGGCAAAGCGGCGCGTCCGAAGGATTCGCCGGAAGGTCAGCTGCGGCGCGAGCTTCGCAGGCGTGGGCTGCCGGAGCCGATTCGCGTGACGGCGACGAAAGGATATTTTGAAACGCTCGCGCCGGTTGAAAATATCGCGGAAGCAACGCCGCGCTTTCGCTGGCTGGAATTTTCTCATCGCCGTTTTAACGGCACGGCGGGCAACGGTCTAGCCGGATTTGAAATCGAGTTCGCGCCGGAGGACGCGGAGAAAATCAACCAGCCGCTCACGCTCGGTTTCGGCTGTCATTTCGGGTTAGGTTTATTTCTGCCGGTCATCGAATGAGTTCTTCAGAGATTCGGCATAATTTCTCGCCTTTTCTTTCTCGCATAAAATTTTCCGATTATATTTCCGCTTTTCGCTTTCGGCTGACATTTATTTACTGTCAGCCGATTTTTTTGGCAATTCCGCCGAACCCCGCACGAGTTTGTGACGGCGATTAGAATCGGCGGCAAGTGAAATTTATGAAACGAATATTTATAGACATCGAAACTTTGCCGACCGATGAAGCGAATCGCGCTTTTGTCGAAGGAAAATTGCGGAAAAGTCTACTCAAACGCAATTTGAATTTCGGCGAAACCGAGTTTTCCGAACGTGCCGAAATTGCTTTCGGCGAAACGGCTTTGCAGGGCAGTCTGGGAAAACTTTTGTGCATCGGGCTGGCGGTTGATAATAACGGACGCGCCGAAAAACCGTGCGTTTGCGGGCAGGACAAGGCGACGAAAAAACTGCATCTGGACGAAGCGAAAACTTTGACGCAGTTTTGGAATCATCTGGACAGAATCAATTTCGACGCGGAGTTTGATTTGATCGTCGGGCATAACATTCTGGGTTTCGATTTGCCGTTTCTTTATCATCGTTCGATGATTTGCGGCGTGAAACCTTCGCGGGAATTATTGAACGGCAAGCCCTGGAAATTGCGGTTTACGACACGATGGATAAATGGCAGATGGGCAAGTTCCGCGAGTTCGTCGGATTGGAAGAACTGGCGTTGGCGTTCGGGTTGAATTGCCCGAAAAAAGGCGCGGTCAACGGCGGAAATCTGCTAGAAGCGTTTGCCAATGGCAGACACGAAGAAATCCGCGAGTATTGTTTGAAAGACGTGCTTTGCACGCGCGAACTTTATTATCGAATGACGTTTCAAACGATGCCGGAATTATTCATTGAAAAAACGACTGAACTCGCGCTCCGCGCCTAAAAATTATGAACGAAAATCTTTCGCCCGAAACGACGCAGATTATTTCAGAAAGTCAGCCGATTGTCGCGCCGAACGAGCCGATTCCGGCGCGGATGATTAACGAATTCGCTTATTGCCCGCGTCTTTTTTATCTCGAATACGTGCAGCGCGAATGGGCGGAATCGGCGGACACTTTGGACGGCAGTTTCGTTCACCGGCGCGTTGATACGGAAACGGGTAAGATTCCCGAAACGCCGCAGGAAAACACGGAGATTCACGCGCGTTCGGTTTGGCTCGGCGCGGAAAGTTTGAATGTTTCGGCGAAAATTGATGTTTTTGAAGCCGACGGAAAAATCGCTACGCCGATTGATTATAAACGCGGGCGACCGAAGGAAATTGACGAAGGCGTTTATGAACCGGAAAGAGTTCAGCTTTGTCTGCAAGGGTTGATTCTGCGCGAAAACGGTTTCGAGTGTGAAGCGGGCTATATTTATTTCGCCGAATCGCAGCAGAAAGTTCGGGTCGAATTCACGCCGGAATTGATTTTGCGAACCGTCGAATTTTTGATGCGGGCGCGCCGCGTTGCCGAAACGGGCGAGATTCCTCCGCCGCTCGTTGATTCGCCGAAATGCGTCGGCTGTTCATTGGCGGGAATTTGTCTGCCGGACGAAATCAATCTTTTGCGTCTCAAAGATGAAGAAACTGATGCGCCGCGCCGTTTAATGCCGCTGCGCGACGATTCGCTGCCCGTCTATGTGCAGGGTGCGTATGGTTTGAGCGTCGGGCTGAAAGGCGATTGTCTGGAGATTCGGGAGAAAGGCAAAGCCGTCAGCAGCGCGAAAATTTTTGAAACTTCGCAGATGAGTCTGTTCGGCAACGTGCAGATTTCGGCGCAGGCGATTCGAGAACTGGCGAGCCGCGACGTTCCCGTCGTGCATTTGTCTTACGGCGGCTGGCTGAACGCCGTCACGACCGCGCCGCCGCACAAAAACATCGAACTGCGCCGCGCCCAGTTTCAGGCGGCAAACGATGCGGAAAAATGTCTGAAAATTGCTCGCTCGTTTGTCGCCGGAAAAATTTACAATCAAAGAACTCTTTTGCGGCGAAATGCGAAAGAGCTGCCGAACGAGTCCTTAGTTTTCCTGCGCGAAATGCGGCGCAAATCAATGACTGTTGATAGTTTGCAGGAACTGCTGGGAATGGAAGGCGCGGCGGCTCGTGAATATTTTTCCAAATTTGCGACGATGTTCAAACAAACCGGCGAGCAACCGGCATTTGATTTCACGACGCGCAATCGTCGCCCGCCGAAAGACCCGGTGAACGCGCTTTTGTCTTTTCTCTATTCGATGCTGACCAAAGAAATGCTGGTTACGTTAATCGGCATCGGATTCGATCCTTACTTGGGATTTTATCACCAGCCGCGTTACGGTCGTCCGGCTTTAGCATTGGATTTAATGGAGGAATTTCGCCCGATTGTCGCCGATTCGGTCGTCATCAATCTAATCAATACCGGCGAAATTCGCGCCAAAGATTTTATTACCAGACTGACAGGCTGCGCGTTGACCGATTCGGGACGCAAGCGCGTCATTGAGGCATTTGAACGTCGTTTAAACACCACTATTACTCATCCGGTTTTCAGATACACTGTCAGCTATCGCCGCATTTTTGAAATTCAGGCGCGACTGCTCGCGCGTTTTCTGACAGGTGAAATTTCTGAATATCCATCGTTCATTACGAGATAAAAACAATGAAAATCCGATACTTGGTCTGCTACGACGTTTCCGATTCAAAACGTCTGCACAAAGTCCACCGCAAAATGAAAGGCTACGGTGAAGCCTTACAATATTCTGTCTTCTGCTGTGATCTAACCGCTTCTGAAAAAACGAATCTCTGGAGCGAGCTTCACGCTCTTATCAATCAGCGGGAAGACCAGATAATGTTCGTCAATCTCGGCAATTCGATGAGCCAACGCGCCGAAAATTTGGAAACTCTCGGACGCGCCCTTACTATCCGCGAACAACAACTAGCTGTAATTGTGTAAACAGGTCTTTCGTAATAAGATAGAAATCAACCCGCAAAAATATGAAACAAGATTCAGCCAAATCGAAATGCAAACCGCGATTGCGAGAGGCTAACCGTTTCAACTTTTCCAGCCATCACTCGAAGCCATTAAACGTAATAGACAGCGGATTTAGCTTTTTGAAATTCAAAGCATCAAGTAAATTCGACAATAATTTTGTTAGTCTCTCGCAAGTTTCGCTGCAAAGGTTGATTTTAGTAGGTTTAGAGTCGCGCAATTTCCACGTCTGAAAAGATGTGGCTCCATTGAAGAGTAGATTACGCAATCGTGCAAGATGTCCCTCACCCACATTTCCACGTCTGAAAAGATGTGGCTCCATTGAAGAGATAAATCAATTTCTTCTTGTGTTAATCCATTAGCAATATTTCCACGTCTGAAAAGATGTGGCTCCATTGAAGAGCGCATATCAACTCTTAGGATTTGATTCTCTTCGTAATTTCCACGTCTGAAAAGATGTGGCTCCATTGAAGCGCAAAAACGATAAGTACGAGATGAATTAGATCTAACAATTTAAACAAGTCTCAAAAACACAGCAGACTATGAAGACGATACTAC
>CAXTMQ010000070.1:0-16939 GCA_964245305.1 uncultured Pyrinomonadaceae bacterium | reverse complement strand
AAGGAAGACGAATTGTTCGAGTAATTTTTCAGACAAATCGAATTCTCCATCCGTAACGCGGTATTCCCAAAAATAAAATTCAATAAATTTCTATAATTGGAGAACTATCAAAATGAAAAAATTAAGTATCGGTTTAGCTGTTTTATTTGCCTGCGCGATGTGTTCGGCGGTGGCGACGTTTGCTCAACCGGCTTCGAGAAAGGTCGCTCCGGGCGCGACGTATAAAAGAACTTGGGTTGATTACAACATCAAAGAAGAAGGAAGAGACGGTATGCGGATTCATACGGCGTTCAGCCTTTCCGGTATGAAGGACGTTGATTCTTATCTGAAGATCAGATTTCAAAAAACCGACGGCACGATTTTGAAGGATAACAATAATTCGTTCAACAGCGCGCAGGGCGAAGTTGCGGTTTTCAGTTCGCTCAAGCCCGGTTATGATACGACCGACTATGCGGATATGGCTTTGTTTATGCCGTATGACGAACTCGATCTGCCGAGCGGAAAATATACTCTGAAAATGGACATTGACGTGATTTATGACAACGGCGATCTGGTTCAGCATCTGGGTTTTTACGATTTCGATTTTACCAATCCAGACAAAACGCCGATCAACAACACTGCCGCCAGCGCGAAGTTCGACCGGATGTGGGTTGATTACGGCGTTACCGAAGGCGGCAAACTCGGAATGCGGATTCACGTCAAAATGACGGCATACGGAATGAAAAATGTTGACGGGTATCTGGCAATTTATTTTTCAAAAAAAGACGGCTCGAAACTTTACGGCAACAATACGAGCTATCGCAGCAAAGAAGGTCAGGTCGCCGTCTATAAATCAATCAAACCGGGCTATGATCCGGCGGATTTCAACGATTTGCAGATTTTTATGCCGTATGATGAATTCAATCTGACGAGAGGAGATTACAATCTGCAGATGGATGCGGACGTGATTTATGAAAAAGGCGATTTAATTAATCACCTGACTTATTACGATTTCGATTTCAAGAAGAATTAGTCTCTGATATGTGATTTCTTATAAATCCGATAACAAAAAAGGCGTGAAAATTATAATTTTCACGCCTTTTTTCTATTTCAAAAATTTGATTTATTTTCCCGAAGCGAGCAGAAGTCGCGCCTGCGCTCGTTCGAGACGTTCGCGTTCGGCGACGGTTTCTTCCAAAGAACCTTTCAACGCGTTAAGCTCGCGTTCGGCGGCATCTCGTTCGGCGCGGGCGTTTTCGACGTTGATGTCGGCGGCGGTTTCAGCCGTGTCCGCCAAAATCGAAACTTTGTTATCGCTGACTTCCAAAAATCCGCCCGCGATAGCCATTCGCTCGGATGCGCCGCCGCGTGTGTAAGACAAAATTCCCGCCTTCAGCGTCGAAATCAACGGCGCGTGATTGCTTAAAATTCCGACCTCGCCCGATTCGGTCGGAACGGTCACGGCATCAACCGTCTCGCTCAAAACCTTTTTTTCCGGCGTAACAATTTCTAAATTCAACATTGATTTAATGGTTAATGGTTAGTGGTTAATGACCAAATTTAATTTAGCATTAACCATTAACCGTTGATTTTAAGCGGCTGCCGCCATTTTCTGCGCTTTTTCACGCGCCTGTTCAATTGTGCCGACCATATAAAACGCCTGTTCGGGCATATCGTCGCATTTTCCGTCGAGAATTTCGCGGAAACCTTTGATCGTATCTTCGACTTTGACATATTGCCCCGGCAAACCTGTGAACTTTTCGCCGACGAAAAACGGCTGCGAAAAGTAACGCTGAATTTTGCGGGCGCGCGAAACCGTCAATTTATCTTCTTCGCTCAATTCGTCGAGACCTAAGATAGCAATGATGTCCTGCAAATCTTTGTAACGCTGCAAGATTTGTTTGACCGACTGCGCCGTGTTGTAATGCTCGTCGCCGACGATTGCCGGATCGAGAATTCTGGAGTTCGACGCGAGCGGGTCAACCGCCGGGTAAATTCCGAGTTCGACGATTTGACGCGACAAAGCCGTAACCGCGTCGAGATGCGCGAACGTCGTCGCCGGCGCGGGATCGGTATAATCGTCCGCCGGAACATAGACGGCTTGAATCGAAGTGATCGCGCCCGTTTTCGTCGAAGTAATGCGCTCCTGCATTTCGCCCATTTCCGTCGCCAAATTCGGCTGATAACCGACCGCCGACGGCATACGACCCAAAAGCGCGGAAACTTCCGAACCGGCTTGCGTAAAGCGGAAAATGTTGTCAACGAAGAAAAGCACGTCATTGCCCTGATCGCGGAAATATTCGGCGACCGTCAAACCCGAAAGCGCAACTCTTAAACGCGCTCCCGGCGGTTCGGTCATCTGTCCGAAAACGAGTGCCACTTTGGAATTCTTCAGCGAGCCTTTATCAACCATCGGAAGATTGAAACCGCCGTTTTCTTCCTTGTCCTTCATAAACTTTTCGCCGTAATCAATCACGCCCGATTCGACGAATTCTTCCAAAAGGTCAAAACCTTCGCGCGTTCTTTCGCCGACTCCGGCAAACACCGAAAATCCGCTGTGCGCTTTGGCGATGTTATTGATAAGTTCCTGAATCAAAACGGTTTTACCAACGCCCGCGCCGCCGAACAGACCGATTTTTCCGCCGCGAAGGAACGGCTGAATCAAGTCAATAACTTTGATTCCCGTTTCAAACATTTCGAGTTCGGTCGCCTGTTCGTCGAACGTCGGCGCGTGGCGGTGAATCGAAGCTCTCGATTCGGAATCGACCGAGCCGAGTTCGTCTACCGAATCGCCGATGACGTTCATCACGCGTCCCAAAGTCGCTTCGCCGACCGGCACGGTGATCGGACCGCCGGTATCAATCGCCTTCATTCCGCGCACCATTCCGTCGGTCGGCAGCATCGAAACGGCGCGTACGCGACCTTCGCCCAAATGCTGTTGAACCTCGGCGATGACATTGACGGGCGTTTCGACATCGAAGCCTTCCGATGTAATTCTTAAAGCCTGATAAATCGGCGGTAAATAATCACTTGAAAATTCCACGTCAACGACCGGACCGATGATTTGAACGATTTGTCCGACTTGCTGACCGTTGCCATTATTAGCCATTTTTTATATTGCTCCTCAATAAATAGATCGTATAAAAGGTATGATTACAAAGGAAAAAGATTAACATATTCGTTTCACGGATGGCAAAGCCGCGCGGATTTTGAGGCTTTTCGAGCAGTGTTTTGTTAAAATTAATGCGAATGAACAAAATCAAGATTTTACCCGACAATCTGGCAAATCAAATCGCGGCGGGCGAAGTCGTCGAGCGTCCGGCTTCGGTCGTCAAAGAATTGCTCGAAAACGCGCTCGACGCGGGCGCGAAGCGCGTGCAAGTTGACATCGAACTCGGCGGAAGACGCTTGATGCGTGTCGTTGACGACGGTTTCGGAATGGAACGCGACGACGCGATTCTCGCTTTTGAACGCCACGCGACTTCAAAAATTAAGACGCTCGAAGATTTGGGGCGAATTCAAACGCTCGGCTTTCGCGGCGAAGCTCTCGCGTCAATCGCGTCGGTCGCCAAAGTCGAGCTTGTTACGAAAATCGCCGAAAACGAAGCCGCGACGCGCGTCGTCATCGAAGGCGGAAAATTGATTGATGTCAAAGACGCGGCGCGTTCGACGGGAACAACTATTACGGTTCGGGATTTATTTTTCAACACGCCCGCGCGCCGCAAATTTATGCGCTCGGAAGCGACGGAAAATTATCATTTGACGAATATCGTTCAGCATTACGCGCTCGCCAATCCCGAAATCGCCTTTGTTTTAACGAGTAACGGACGCGAAACTCTGCGCGTTTCGCCCGCGAAAAATTTGCGCGAACGCGCTTATCAAATTTTCGGTTCGCAGTTGATCGAAAGTCTTCTGAAAGTCGAAGGCGGGCGCGAGTTCGTAGCGAAAATTTCCGGCTTCGTTTCCGCGCCGCGCGAACGCCGCTCGACGCGCGACGCGCAGTATTTTTTTATCAACGGTCGTTTCGTACGCGACAAAATCATCGCGGGCGGACTTCTCGAAGGCTTTCGCGCCGTTTTGCCGCACGGCGTTTATCCGGTCGCGTTTCTGTTTCTCGAAATCCCGTTTGAAGAACTCGACGTTAATGTTCACCCGTCGAAAACCGAAGTTCGTTTCCGCCGTTCCGACGCGGTAAAAGAGACTATCGCCGAAGCGATTCGCGCCGCGCTCAGAAATGCCGGAATTTTGCCGGAAATCAGCCAGCCGACAACTTTCGGCAACCAATCATTAAACAGCGTCAGTTTGCCTGATGAAAACTTTAATTACGAACAAACGAAAATCGAATTCGCAGTTTCAAACTTTAATGCTCAAAAACTCGGTTCGCCCGACACTTTTTCAAATTCGGAAAATCCGTCGGACGCGATGAATCAAACGGCGGAAATCGAAATTCGCTCCAACGATTTTGAAAAAACGGCGCAAGAGTTAGTGAGCGGCGAGCGGTCAGCGGCGAGCAGTCAGTTTTCCGATTTAGAAAATCAAATTTCAAAACTCGAAAATCAATTTCTCAACGATTCTCCCGAAACCGAAGCCCGAAAACCGAAGCCCGAAAACCAAAATTCCGCTTCAGCACTCAGCACTCAGCACTCAGCACTCAATAACACTCCAATCGTTGATTCGGCGGCGAAAATCCCGAAGCCGGTTGAAACCGAAACGCTCGCGTCTTCAAAGATTCGCGCGATCAGCCAATTGCACGACAGTTTTATCATTGCGGTTGACGACGAAGGAATGCTTTTGATTGACCAGCACGTCGCGCACGAGCGGATTTTGTTCGACAAATTTCGTAAAAAAGAAACCGAACGGCGCGTCGAATCGCAGAATCTTCTTCTGCCCGAAACGATTGATTTGACTCCGGCGCAAGCCGCCGCGTTTAATCTCGTCGAAGCGGAACTCGAAAATTTAGGTTTCGGATTAATGAGACTTTCGGGCAGAACCGTCGCCGTCAAAGCCGTGCCGACCGATTTGCCCGCGTCTGAAACGCGCAATCTTTTAGCCGAAATTCTCGATACGGTCGAGCGCGAAAAATCCGGCAATATGCGCGAAAATCTGCGCGACGGCATTGCCGCGAGTTTAGCTTGCAAAGCCGCCGTGAAAATCAATATGAAACTGACTCTGGAAAAAATGCAGTGGTTGATTGATAAACTTTTAACGACTTCTTCCCCGACGACCTGCCCGCACGGGCGACCCGTGATTTTGCGCTTGGCGATGAAGGACATCGAGCGTGGTTTTCATCGAACTTGAAATGAATTTATTAAAGAAAAATCAAAAGCCGGTTTAGTATTAAACCGGCTTTTGTCTTTTATCAGATTTTATATTCGCCCGAGACTTTATTTGCCGACCAACTGCCGCAAAACATACGGCAAGATGCCGCCGGATTTGTAATATTCGATTTCAATCGGCGTGTCAATTCGCAATGTCAGATGCGCTTCGGTTTGCGTCCCGTCGGCGCGATTGATCGTTAAAGTTACGTTTTGGCGCGGGCGAATTTCGTCCGCTTCGAGTCCGATTAAATCGAATGTTTCCGTGCCGTCGAGATTCAAAGACGGCGCGTTTTCGCCGTCTTTGAATTGCAGCGCGAGAACGCCCATTCCGATCAGATTGGAACGGTGAATGCGCTCGAAAGATTCGGCGATGACGGCTTTCACGCCCATCAAACTCGTTCCTTTCGCCGCCCAATCGCGCGAACTTCCCGTGCCGTATTCCTGACCGGCGAAAATTATCAGCGGCGTGTTTTGTTCTTTGTAACGCATCGCCGCGTCGTAAATCGTCATATTTTCGCCGTCGGGCATAAAGCAGGTAAAGCCGCCTTCTTTCGGCGCGACCATTAAATTTTTGATACGGACGTTGGCGAACGTGCCGCGCAGCATCACGCGGTCGTTGCCGCGCCTTGAGCCGTAGGAATTGAAATCCTCAATCGCCACGCCGCGTTCCTGCAAATAAAGTCCGGCGGGCGAAGACGGCTTGATCGCGCCCGCCGGAGAAATATGATCGGTCGTCACGGAATTGCCGAAAATCGCCAGCGCGCGGGCGTTTTTGATGTCGGAAAATTTTCCCGATTCCATCGAAAAATTCGCAAAATACGGCGGCTCTTGAATATAGGTTGAGTTCGCGTCCCATTCGTAAACATCGCCCGCGCTGGTCGGAATGTCGTTCCACATCGGATTCTGCTCGGCGAATTCGCTGTACAGCCGCCGGTATGTTTCCGGCTCGAACGCGACCTGCATCACATCTTTTACTTCGTCGAGCGTCGCCCAAATATCTTTCAGATAAACGTCGTTGCCTTCGCCGTCCTGACCGACAGGTTCGCTCGATAAATCTTTAACGACGTTGCCCGCGAGCGCGAACGCGACGACGAGCGGCGGCGACATTAAAAAATTCGTTTTGATGTTTTGATGAACGCGCGCCTCGAAATTGCGGTTGCCCGACAAAACCGACGCGGCGATCAAATCGTTGTCAACGATTGATTCTTCAATCGCCGGATCGAGCGGACCCGAATTGCCGATGCAGGTCGTGCAGCCGTAGCCGACGAGATTGAAGCCGAGTCGGTCGAGGTAAATCTGCAAACCGGCTTTTTCGAGATATTCGGTCACGACGCGCGAGCCGGGCGCGAGCGACGTTTTCACATAATCGGGAACTTTCATACCGCGCCGCACGGCTTTTTTCGCTAAAATTCCCGCCGCCAACATCACCGACGGATTCGACGTATTAGTGCAGCTTGTAATCGCCGCGATTAGCACGTCGCCGTGCGCGATTGCGGTTGTTGACTGCTCGGTGAACTGCGTCGGTGCTTCTACGCGGTCGGGTGTCGGACGGTTGTTGACCATTTCGGTTTCCGTCCAGGTGCTGGTGTTGATTTCGCTGACATCTTTTCTGACCGGCGCGGGAACGGTCGAATGAATCTGCCCGCCGCCGCCGGTCGCGGTCGTGTGGATGTCCGAACCGACGACGACCATAAACTGTTTTTCCAAATCTCCCGCTTCTTTGCCGTAACCGCCGTCGGCGACGGGCGCGACAAAAAGCTCTGTGAATTTTTCTTTTAAGTTGGTTAATTCGATGCGGTCTTGCGGGCGTTTCGGACCCGCGACCGCCGGAACAATCGTTGCTAAATCGAGTTCGAGCGTGTTTGAAAAATCAACCTTGCCTTTCAAAGGAATGCCGAACATTTCCTGCGCGGTGAAATAATTGCGAATCGTTTCGACTTGTGCGTCGCTTCTGCCGGTCGCCGCGAAATATTCGAGCGTTCGTTCGTCCACGCCGAAAAAGCCCATCGTCGCGCCATATTCGGGAGCCATATTCGCAATCGTCGCGCGGTCGGTCGCGTGCAGCGTTCGCGCTCCTTCGCCGAAAAATTCGACGAATTTCCCGACGACCTTCGCTTCGCGCAAAATTTGCGTAATCCGCAGAACCAGATCGGTCGCCGTCGCGCCCGCCGGTAAATCGCCCGACAAATGAACGCCGACGACATCCGGCGTTAAAAAATAAACCGGCTGTCCGAGCATTCCGGCTTCGGCTTCGATGCCGCCCACGCCCCAGCCGACAATTCCCAAACCGTTAATCATCGTCGTGTGCGAATCTGTTCCGACCAAACTGTCTGGATAATAAACGTCGTCTTTTTCAAACGCGCCTTTGGCTAAATATTCCAAATTGACCTGATGAACGATACCGATTCCCGGCGGCACGACCGAAAATCCGTCAAACGCCTGCGTTCCCCATTTTAAAAAACGATACCGCTGTTCGTTGCGCCTGAATTCCATCATCATATTGCGCGTGTAGGCTTCTTCGCTGCCCGCGTAATCAACCTGAACCGAATGGTCAATCACCAAATCTACGGGAACGAGCGGCTCAATTAAACTCGTATCTTTGCCGATTTTCTGCACCGCCGAACGCATCGCCGCCAAATCTACGAGCAGTGGAACGCCCGTAAAATCCTGCAGCACGACGCGGGCGACGACGAACGGAATTTCCTCGACGCGCTCGGCGTTCGCGCCCCAATTCGCCAGATTACGAACGTCTTTTTCCTGCACTTTCTTCTCGTCGTAATTGCGTAAAACCGATTCCAAAACAATCCGAATCGAAATCGGCAGGCAGGAAATTTTTCCCACGCCCGATTTTTCCAACTGCGGCAGCGAATAAAATGTGCCAACCGCTCCTGTTCCCGTCTTAAATGTTTGTCTTGTGTTGAATAAATTGTGTGCCATAGCTTTTATTGTAAAGCTAAAATATAAAAATGATAAATGTCGCCGTCAAGATCGAGATTAGCGGAATTAATTTTGTGAGCGAGAAAAAATTAATCGAGGACGGACGGGATGAAAGGGAATTTTTAAGGTCGCCGGCTTTGCCCAAAAATCCGGAAACCGGAAAATCAAAACTCGAATTTATCTGCTATCCGCTGTCAACTGTCCGCTAATTTTCAGGGGAAACTCGTCTAATAGTTGACAGTCGACAGCGGATAGCGGGCAGCGAAAGATTATGCATTGACAAACTCCAAACCTTTTGTGCAAAGCCAAATTCATTGACAAAACTAAATCAGAAAACCCCTTTTATCCTCTTTATCCCTATAAATTTCTTCTTCGGCTTTTTTTACTTTCCAGAGAGGCACTAAAAATTTAGTTTCAAACCAAACTGAATAACGCGCGGATCACCTGCCGAGGTGATCGAACCGAATCCGTTAGAACCGAGAACGACGTTCGGCGCGTTCAACGGCGGCGTGTTCGTTAAATTGAAAATTTCCGTGCGAAATTCGATGTTCGTCGTTTCGGAAACGGCGGTGCGCTTGATAATCGCCAGATCGAAATTACGATAATTCGGACCGCGCACCGGATTTCTCGACGAATTGCCGATGGTAAATTGCGGCGCGATGGTGAAGGCATTGATGTCGAAAAACTGCGCGGTCGTTTGCTGATTGCGCGGCAGATTCGGATCGGAAATCCGGTTCGGTCGCTGCGTTCCGAAACCGGCAAAGGCGTTAAAATTCGTCGCCTGCGTTACCGCGAGCGGAATTCCGCTTTGGACATTGACGATGCCGTTTGTTGACCAGCCGTTTAAAAATTTTCCGGCGATGCCGCGCGTGTTTTTGAAAAAATTAAAATCGTAAACGAAACTCGCTACAAAAACATTCGGAATATCGCCGGTTGATAAATCGCGTTCTAATTTGCGGTTGAAACTGTCGGCGACCGGAAAATTGGCGATTGGTCCGGTTTGAATCGTCGCGTCGAAAACCGAACTCGCTTCGTCAATCAATTTCGAGCGCGTGTAAGCGACGAGAAACGATAAATTATTTGAAAAACGCTGTTCGATTTTCGCCTGCAAAGCGTTGTAATTCGTGTTGCCGACGTTGTTTCGATAAAGCGAAACCGTATTGAAACACGGAAACGGTTTTAAAGTCTGCGCTAGCGCGACGGTCGGATCGCCGAGATTCGACACGTCGCGCGGCACGATGCCGAAACACGGATTCGGAACTTGCGTCAAAAGCGACGCGCCCAAACTCAGTTGCTGCGCCGTCAATTGATTGATGTTGACATCCGGAATGCCGACGTGCGTGATTTTGCTGCCGGCGTATGCGATTTCAAACGCGATGTCGCGCGTCAGTTGATGCTGAACGCCGATGTTCCACTGCTGAACGTAGCCCGAACCCAAATCGCGGTCAACGCCGAAAACGCTTTGTCCGAGTCCGGCGTTTTCATTGAAAGCGACGGGCGCGATATTCGGACGAGTCGCGCCCGACAGAGTAAACGCCGCGTTCCGATTGTCCAGACTTCTCTGCGTAATTGATTGCACGAACGGAAAAAACGGAGTCGTGAACGGCGTGGTAATTCCCGCCTGTTCGATCCAAACCGCGCCGTAACCCGTTCGGAAAACCGTGCGGTCGGTGATGCGAAAAGCCAGCCCGACGCGCGGACCGAAATTTAATTTGTGTAATTCACGCGCCGCTTCAGGAACGCCGTTTTGCCCCGAATAATCGAGTTTTTGTGTCGTCGTATTAAAAACGGCGGCGCGATTATCCTTCTCGATTGACGGAAAATTGAGCGTGTAGCGAACGCCGAGATTCAAAGTCACGCGCGACGAAACGCGAAAATCGTCTTGCGCGAAAAGTTCTAAAAACTGCGCTCGCGGCTTTAAGATTTCCGGCTGTAAATCAATCGTAAAATTCTGGACTTGTCCGAGCAGAAACGACGCGAAGGCGTTGCCCGTCAAACTCGCCAAACCGTTCGGCGCATTAGTCGCGCCGGTCGAATTTGTTAAAACCTGATTGAACGTAAATTGTCCGGTCGGCGACGGCGGCTGTAAAACTTCGAGCCGTTCGCGCCGGAAATCCGCGCCGAATTTGAACGAATGTTTGCCGCGATTATAAGAAACCGCGTCGTAAAATTCGGTTACGTCGGTCGTAAAATCGGTGTTCGTGTTCGCGCTCGCGCCCAACTGTTGAAATCCGGCGATTAAAATCGTCGGCAAACTGCTCCGAAAAGCCGCCGAATCGGGAACGCCGCGCAGTAAATCGGCATTGTCGCCGACGAGCGCGGCGGCGCGTCTCTGCACATCGCGGCGCGTGTAGCCGAAACGCGCCTCGTTAATTAAATTCACGGCGAAAATCTGCGTGTAATTCAAGACAAGCGAATCGGCTTTCGTGTCGGTCTTGCCAATCGCGCCGTTCGCAATCGTGCCGCTTCCCTCGGCAAAAGGGGCAACCGGATCGGAAAAATCCTTCGCGTGCGAATAACGTCCGAAAATCGTCGCGTTGTTGCTGAAACGATGGTCAATGCGAAAATCGAATTGATCCTGATTCTGCGTTTCGTTGCCGACGCGCGTGAAATTATTCGCCGCGCCCGCTGCTGTTGGTAATGGAAAACGCTGTAAAAGTCGCAGCGCGGACGGGTCAAAATCAGAAAGCGGCACGATGTTGTTCGCATACGCGGCTTTGTCCGACGGGCGAAAAATTTGATTCTGCCGAACTTGAATTTGATTGCCGTTCGTGTCGGTAACGAGAATCGGCGTGTTTCCGGTCGCGGTCGTCGTAACCGCGCCGTTCGCCGTTCGATATAAAAGCGCGCCCAAACTCGCCGCGAAATTGCCGCTGCGATTCGCTAAAGTCGGAACAGTCGAAGTGCGGACGCGCCCGACGAGTTGGCGCGTTCCCTGATAATCGGCGAAGAAAAAAGTTTTGTCTTTGATAATTTTTCCGCCGACAACGCCGCCGAATTGATTACGGCGAAAAACGGGTTTCGGCTGATTGACCGGCGCGAAAAGATTTTTGGCGTTTAAGGCTTCGTTGCGGAAAAATTCAAAAATCGAACCGTGAAAATCGTTCGTTCCGGCTTTCGTTGAAAGATTAACCACGCCGCCGTTAAAGCGTCCGAATTCGGCGGGCGGATTGTTAATTTCGACTTTGAATTCCTGAATCGCGTCAATAATCGGGAAAAACGCGACTTGTCCCGGTTCGGGCTGAAGAACGGAAATGCCGTCGAAAAGATATTCGTTCGTACGCGGGCGACCGCCGTTAATGCGCGGCAGAGACGCGCCTTCAGTCGTGCGCGGCGGTTGCGCGACTCCGGGCGCGAGTCCGACGAGCGATAAAAAACTGCGCCCGTTAATCGGCAAATCAACGATTTTGCGGTTGTCAATAACTTGCCCCAAACTGCTCGTTTCCGAACGAAGAAGCGGCGCGTCGGAATTTATTGTAACGATTTCTTCGAGCGAGATAGCTTCGAGCCGTGCGTCAATTCTAATTCGTTCGCCGGTAGTTAAAGTAACATTGTCGCGGACTAAATGTGTTAAACCGCTTGCCTGAAATTCAACCGAATAAATTCCGGGTTTCTGATTTGTAAAAATAAAATTTCCGTCTGCATCGGAAACAATTTCGACGGCGCGGCTCGTTTTCTTTTCGGTCAATATAACGCGCACATTCGGAATCACCGCGCCTGTCGAATCGGTAATTTCACCGACCAATTCGGATTGTCCGGCTTGCGCGAAAACGCTTTGTGAAGCCGCCAGCGCGAGAATAACAAAGATTGTTAATTTTAATTTGAAATAAATATTTCCACCCTTTTTCGTTTTTCGGTTTTTCATATTTTAAGTCGTGTCATTCCCTGATAATCATCACTTCGGTCGCTTTAACGAGCGCGTAAGCCGGAACGCCTTTTTTTAAATCGAGGCTTCGCGCCGCGTCGCTCGTGATAATCGAAGTCATCAACTGTCCGCCGACATCGAGCGTGATTTGCGCGAGCAAGCCTTCGTAACGCGCTTCGACGATTGTGCCGAGCAGTTTGTTGCGTCCGCTGATGGCGGTGAGCGGGGTTCGATGCGCGCTTTTTTGGGCGTTCAAAATTCGCTCGACTTCTTCGAGCGGAATGCGGTGATGCCCGCCCGCAGTTTTGACTGAGCGAATCTTGCCTTTGTAAATCCACTGCTTAACGGTCGGATAACTAACGCCGATGCGCTCGGCGGTATCGTTTAATTTCAACAAATCCATTATGACTGTTCTCCTTATACAAAACTGTTTGATAATTTTCAAAATCAAATAATTATTATTATATGATTCGATACGATTTTACGATATTTTTTTGGAAATAGAATAAATCAGTTCATCTTTTTGACGCACAAGATTTTTAGAAGAATTTACTCGCGGCGGAAAAACTGTTGCTTTGAAATATACAAATCAAAATTAAAAACTCTTATTGTATTGACCACGACGTTAGCGGCGGGGCTAACAGAATTTCTCAAAATTAATGAAATAGAATACTGCCGCTATAATTTTCGCGCTTTCCACTTTTAACTAATCGCGCTATAGTCGAACTTCTGCCAAAATAGAAATTGCACCAAAAAAAATGAACGAAGGCGACAGTAGAAAAAATGATTTTTTCAAAATTTTCCGACCGAAAATTTGTGCAGAAAATCCGGCGGTTTCCGACGCGCCTTCGTCAACGGCTGTCCGATTATAGAATTTTCACTTATCTCGCCGTTTTAGGTCCCGGAATCATTGCCGCCAGCGCGGGCAACGAAGCGAGCGGCATCGCCACTTATTCGTCTGCCGGCGCGGATTACGGTTACACGCTTTTGTGGGCTTTCGTGCCGATGACCGTTTGTTTCATCGTCGCGCAGGAAATGTGCGTCAGAATGGGCGTGGTGACGGGACAAGGTTTGGCTGATTTGATCCGCGAACAATTCGGCGTGCGCTGGACGGCATTTGTGATGCTCGCTTTGCTCATCGCCAACACGGGAATCATCATCGCCGAATTTGTCGGCATCGCGCAGGCTTCGGAAATTTTCGGCATCTCGCGCTATATCACGATTCCTCTGACGGCAATCGTGATTTGGTGGCTTGTCGTCAAAGGCACGCCGAAGCGCGTCGAGCAGGTCTTTTTGCTGATGTCGTTGATTTTTTTGACGTATATCGTTTCGGCTTTTCTCGTCAAACCGAATTGGGAAACGGTCGGCAAGGAATTCGTGACACCGAGCTTTAATCTCAACAGCGGCTATCTTTTTACGATTATGGCGTTGATCGGCACGACGATCACGCCGTTTATGCAGGTTTATGTGCAATCGTCGGTCGTCGAAAAAGGAATGGACAAGGAAGATTATCCGATGGCGCGCGCCGACGCGATTTTCGGCGTTTTGTTCGCCAACTTGATCGCGTTTTTCATCGTCGTTTCGACCGCCGCGACTTTGCACGTCAACGGCGTAAAGCTCGAATCCGCCGCCGATGCCGCGCTCGCGCTCGCGCCCGTCGTCGGCGAATACGCCAAATATTTATTCGCCGTCGGGCTGCTCGGCGCGTCAATGCTGGCGATGGGCGTTTTGCCGCTCGCCACGGCGTATTCGTTGAGCGAGGCTTTAGGGTTTGAAAAAGGCTTATCGCATTCGTTCCGCGAAGCTCCGATTTTTCTGGGAATTTTCACCGCGCTGATCGTCGTCGGCGCGGTGTTTGCGATGATTCCGGGCATTCCGCAAATCAAACTTCTGCTCGTTACGCAGGCGGTCAACGGTTTGCTTCTGCCGATTATCTTAGTTGCCATCGTTTCGCTCGCCAGCAATCCGGAAATTATGGGCGAATATCGAAATTCCTGGTGGTTCAATGTTCTCGCGTGGACGATTGCCGTCGTCGTTTCGATTCTCTCGATTTTACTGCTCGGCTCGACAATCATTGATTTTTTCTAAATCTTCGACAATAATCTGAAAACCCGCTTATGCAAATGTCCGAGTTGCGAAATAGGTTTTTGTTCTTCATCGTTTTTGCGGGCATTCTTACGCTTGCAATCATCGCCATTCCGTTTCTCGAACCTTATCTGAATCAATATATACAGGAATTTTTCGGCGCGACCGACGCGCGGATGGGCGAAACCGCCGCGACGCTGCTCGATCAAATTCTGCGTATCGCCAAAATCGTTTTGTGGATGAGTTTGATTATTTCAATCATTCGCTTCATCAATTTTTTGATTTTCGGCACCGCTTTTCGTTCGAATTCGCATGAAATTTCCTCTTTGCTCAGAAATGTCTTTTCGATTATTCTTTACATCGTCGCATTTTTCGTCATTTTCAATTCACAATATCCGAAGGTTGATCTCGCCGCTTTGTTCACGACTTCGACGATTCTGGGCGTGATTATCGGTCTCGCTTTGCAGGACACTTTGGGTAATCTTTTCAGCGGTCTGGCGATTCAAGCCGACCAGCCGTTTCAGATCGGCGATGTCATCACGATTACAAACAAAGGCGCGGGCGTAGTCGAAAATATCTCTTGGCGCGGCGTGAAAATTCGCACGTTTCAAAATAAATTAATTGTCATCAGCAACAGCGTTCTCGGCAAAGAAGCGATTGAAGTCGCGCCGAAGGACAATTTAAACGCGCGAATCGTTTCGTTCAACACGCTTTACGCCAATTCGCCCGCGAAAACGATCCAGTCAATCCGCGAAATTGTCAGACAGGTCGAAAATGTTTCCCAAAAGATTCGTCCGGTTGTGCGAATCAAAAATCTGGGCGACAGCGGTATCGAATGGGAAATTAAATACTGGCTCGAAGATTACACGAAATTTAACGACACCGACGCGCTGATTCGCCAGCGCGTCTGGTATGCTTTTCAGCGCGAACAAATCGAATTCGCGTATCCGACGCGGACGATTCACGTCGAAACGAAAACGCAGGAAAGCGTTTTTTTCGAGCCGGGCAATGAAATTTTCGAGCGTTTGAGCGACGTTTCGATTTTCGCTCCGCTGTCCGACGAAGAAACGCAGAAACTCTCCGCCGACAGCCGCGTTCGCGTTTTCGCGCCCGATGAATCAATCGTTCGCCAAGGTCAGAAAGGTCATTCGATGTTCGTCATTCATCGCGGCGCGGTCAATGTGCAGGTCAAAGAAAACGGCGTATCGAAAACTCTGCGAAAATTGCGCGAAGGCGATTTTTTCGGCGAAATGGGCTTGCTCACCGGACAGCCGCGCACGGCGACCGTTATCGCCGAAGAAGAAACCGAAGTTTTGGAAATAGACAATCTCTGCCTGAAACCGATTCTCGAAGAAAATCCCGAACTCGTCGAAAGCCTCGGAAAAATCATCGAAGAACGCCGAGTCGCGCTCGACAAAATCGAATCCGAAACTCAAAAGCATTTAACCGTTGATAAAACCAGCGTTTTCGATTCGATCAAGAAATTTTTCGGTTTGGATGATTGATGCGAATCTGAATTTATTCTAATAAAACAAAAGCCGCGAGTTAAAAATTCAACTCGCGGCTTTTTAACTGAGAAAAATCGAACTAGAAAATCGAAAACGTATATTCTATCGTTCGCGTGCTGGTAACGGGCTGACCGTTTTTCTTTGCCGGTTCAAAACGAATTTGTTTCGCGGCGGCAATCGCCTGTTCGGTCAAACCGTAAGGCAAGCCGCTGACCGCTGAAACGCTGCCGATTTGCCCGTTCGCCGTGAAGGTAACTTTCAGACGAACAACGCCGGTAACCTGATTCTGACGCGCCGTATCCGTATAAGGCGGTTTCGGCTTGGAAATAATCTTCACGCTTTCGGTCGGTCCGACTGCTACCGGCGGCGGCGGCGGCGGATTATTACCACCACCCGGACCCGTTCCGTTGCCGTTACCTGTGCCATCTCCATTACCGCTTCCCGAACCTCTGCCGTTACCTTCACCCGTTCCGAGACCGCCGCCAATACCAGTTCCCTGTCCGCTGCCGATGCCGCCGCCTCTGCCGGTGCCGTTCGACGGATTCAAATTATCCGAACCGGGCAAGCCGGGACGTTCTTCGGTAATCGGTCGTTTAATTTTGCCTTCGGTTTCCATTACGACCGGAAGCGAAGGATTTTTTAACTGCGGAATGTTGACCGACGGCGGAGTAATCGGTTTTTCCGACTGTGAAACCAATCTGCCTTTAGAAGCCTGTTCGGGTTCTTCTTTGCCGCCGCCGCCGCCGCCGCCGCCGTTATCTTTGTTTTTTACGGGTGGTGGCTGCTCATCAATCGGTGGCGGAACCTCGTCGAGCGTTACATAAAACGGACTACTTTGATCAATCGAACCGACGAGAAAATACTTGCTGAAAAGCGAGTAAACCGTCGCGCCCAAAACTATCGTTACCATCAAAACCATCGTTCCCAACAACAGACCGTTGCGCTGACCGACGTTTTTTTCTTCGATAACGGTGATTTTGTATGCGTCGTCCGGCGATTTTACCTGCGGACTGAAATTAGCTTGCGGAACTTCCTGCGCCGTCTGAAACGCATTATCGTTGCCGAACGCTCCGGCAGTCGCCGCGAAAACTTTCGGTTCCGGTTCGGGTTCGATTTCCGGCTCGATTGCTTCAATTGGCGTTTCTTCGTCTGCTGAATTATCAACCGCTTTAATATTCTCCGCCGTTTTGATCGGATGAACGGTGAAAAATTTTCCGGTTTCGGCTGGTTCGGGAACTTCGTTGATC
>CAXTMQ010000069.1:5455-17194 GCA_964245305.1 uncultured Pyrinomonadaceae bacterium | reverse complement strand
AAAATTTTCGGCGAAGAGCAGGCTTTGCAGCAGCTTCCGGTTTCGATGCAGGAAACGGATGCCGTGCGCCTTCTGACTATTCACGCCGCCAAAGGTTTGGAATTTGAAGCGGTTTTCGTGCCGCATCTCGGCGCGAGATATTATCCGAAATCCGGCAAAGGAAATGTTTGCCCGCTGCCCGACGGCGTAACCGATTTGGACGAAAAAGCTGAAAATATCAAAGAGGAAAAGAGTTTGTTTTTCGTGGCGATTTCACGCGCCCGGCAAATTTTGTGTCTTTCGCGATCGACCAAATACGGTAAACAACCGAGCAACGCCTCGCCGTTTTTGAAATCGCTGGCGGAGCATTTGCCGTTTGCGCCTAACAGCGGCGCGAGTTGGTATAGCAAAGATTTTCAGCCTGAATCGGACGAAACAATAGCGGTTTCTTTTAATGAAAATTTTCAAAAACCCGACTTCTTCCTGCGAGATTTGGAAAATTACGAGCAGTGCCCGCGCCGTTATTTTTATCAAACGCATCTGAAAAAAGAAAGATCGGCAGGCGTGATATATCTGAAATTTCACCGCGCACTCCACAAAAGTTTGAACTTTTGTCTGGAAGAAGCGGCGGCAAAACGCCCGGTTTCGCTTGAAAAATTGCGGGAAGTTTTTCGGGAAAATTGGATGCCGATTTCGCACACTTATGCCGAACTTTATCTAGCTGAAGCCTTTGAAATTTTGCAGAGTGCACACGAAAGAATTCCCGTTTATCCAATCGGTGAGTTCAAGAAGAAAATTTGGCATTTCGATTTGCCGAACGGCAGAGTTTTATTTTCGTCTGATTTTTTCTCTGAATCCAGAAATGAAGCGGGCGAAAAACAAATTTCGTTCGAGCATTGGCGAAACGGAAAATTGCGCAAAAAGGAATCCGACGAGCTGCTTTATCAACTGATGCACTAAAGCGCGAAAGCCGAAGATTCAGAATCCGAAATTAATGTCGCGTCGCTGAAAACCGGCGAAGAAGTTTTCGTTCCGCGCAAACTAAAACGCGGAAAGGAAATTCCGGCGCAGGAAAAATTCTCTTCCTTAACTAACGCCATTGATGGCATATTACGCCGAGATTTCTTATCTCGCCCATCTGACGACTGCCCGACTTGCTTATACTATTTTATTTGTACTACGTAATCTCAATGAGATAGTACTGACGAAATTCCTCATTATTTAGAGAATTTTTACAATTTTATTTTCTCAGCGCGAAACTTAGAATGCGGCGCAGTCGAGAAATCAACTGCGCCGCATTCTAAAAGATTAATTATTCAACAAATTAAACTTTATGCCGTTTGTAAAAAAGCAAGTAGATCGTTAGTCGCTTGTTGTTTGTTGGTGGCAAGCAAACCGTGCGGCACGCCGTCGTATTCGAGTAGTTTGGAATTGGCAATGCCTTTTGCCGCAGCGCGTCCCGCCGCGTCAATCGGCACGGTCTTATCGCCCGTTCCGTGAATGATTAACGTCGGAACTTTGAATGCCGGAAGGTCAGGGCGAAAATCCGTGCTTGAAAACGATTTCGCGCATTCGAGCGTCGCATTTAAACCCGCTTGCATCGTGACAATCCACGACCATTCGATAACTTCATCGCTCGTCGGCTGCGTAACCCAACCGACTCCGTAAAAATCTTTATAAAACGATGCGAAGAATTTCGCGCGGTCTTCTTTCATTTGTCTGGTCATATCATCGAATACCGATTGATCGGTGCCGTTGGGGTTGTCGGGCGTTTTCAGCATAAACGGCACGACCGACGAAACGAGCGCGGCTTGAACGATGTTTTCGCCGTTATAGCGCGACATATATCTGGCGACTTCGCCGCCGCCCATCGAAAATCCCATCACGGTCGCGTCTTTCGCGCCCGTTGCTTTAATGACCGCCGCTAAATCGTCAGTCAAAGTATCGTAATCATAACCGCTCCATGGCTGTTCCGAACGACCGAATCCACGCCGGTCGTAAGCGATGACGCGATAACCGGCATTGGCAAATACTGCCGCCTGATCGTCCCAACTGTCGGCGGATAAAGCCCATCCGTGCAGCAGAATGACCGGGCGACCGCCGCCGTCCCAGTCCTTGACGTAAAGATTAGTGTTATCGCTAGTTTTTATATGTGGCATTTTTTTCTCCTCTTGGTTTTCCCTCGTTAATTTTTGTTTGAATTATTTCTAATTCTCTCTTTTGAATTTTTAAGCCGTCGTCGGCTTTATCTTTACTGCCGTCGTTTTGCGTTCAGGATCGCGCTTTGTTCGTCAAAACGAAATATATACTGCGTCGGAAAAATCAAATCCGCCTGTAACTTTATCAAACAAATTTGAATTTATTTCATACACAGAATGCTCAGTGAAATCCTATTTGGCAAGCATCGTGCCTTACAAAACGTCGCCGCGTAATTTTAGACTGGAGAAACGGATAAGTATGAGAGAATAGCGACTAACTTTCTGTCCATCAATAAAAATCAGGCTTTCGTTTAAAATAAGCGAAAGCCTTTTCTATCTGCGAACGCTCTGCAAGAGAATCTTAAAATTCAACAGTTACGAGACATTAAAATTTACGACGATTTAATCAAGATAATATCGTTGATCGGTACGCCTTTTTCGTAAATTATTTTTAGATTGTCGGGCGACCACGCGAGCCGGAAAATATTTCCGCTCGGCGAATCGAGTAAAATTTGCGGTTCGCCGCCTTCGAGGGACTGTTCCCATATTTTTGAAACGCCGTCTTCATTGGTCAGATAAGTGATGTTCAAATTATCTTTCCAGACGATTGGCAGCAGAGCTTCCTGATTCATCTCGGTATCGAACTGCTTGATTAAACCGCCGTCTGCCGCCGATAAAATCGTCAGCCACAGAGCCACGTTCGGTTTGTTCTCATCAGCGTTTCGCGGCGAATAGCAAGCGATTGTTTTTCCGTCGGGCGAGAGTTTCGGCAGATAAGTCATTCGCGTCGTCACGATTGCGGGTTTTCCGCCGCCGAGCGGTATTTTGTTTAAAACAGAACGCATCGTTTGTTGGTCGAACGACGAATAAAAAATCCATCGATTGTCCGGCGAAATGCTCGGTGAAAGCGCGCCGCCTTCAAACGTCAACTGCCTTTGCTCGCTTCCGTCGGACTTCATCAGCCACAAATTTCGTCTGCCGTCACGATTCGAGACGAAAGCGACGAAACTGTTGTCGGAAGTAGCGACGGGCAGATAATCCGCGCTCGCATCGCCGGTTAACTGCCGCTTGCCGCTGCCGTCGGTTTTCATTGCCCAAATATCCTGATTGCCGTTCAAGGTCGAGCCATACAAAATTAGATCGTTGTTCGTCCAGCTAATACCCGGCAGATTCGGATTATATTCGGACAAATTTTGCGAAATATTTTTGTCTGCCGAGAAATTAGTCGCCGAAGCCGTCTCGAAAGTCGTCAGACGTTCGGATTTGACCGTTATCAAAGTATTTGAATCGGCGGTCAAACCCAAACCGAACGCGCCGGAAATGCCGTTGGTGACTTGTCTGGCTTCGCCGTTCGGATATGAAACGAGCCAGATGTCGTCGGTCTGTCCGTCTTTACGGTTAAAAGCCGGAAAAACCGCTGCGCTGCCGTCGGCGAGCCAGCTCGTTTGCCCGACGTAAGACCAATTTTCCCTGGTTAAAAGTTGCTGTTCGCCGGTTTCCGCATTGACGAAAGCCGCGTCCATTTGTTTCTCGGCGGAATCGGCGACGTAAACGCCGCAGACGATTGTTTTGCCGTCGGGCGACCACGCCAAACCTTCGGAGGAAAACCGCTCGGAGATTTTTCGCGCGGCAAGCGGCTGCGCCGACGCTTTTACATCGTCGAAAGCGGCAATCATTATTTTCGAATCGTCGTTATGATGCCGGACAAAGGCGAAACGACGATTGTCGGGCGCGATGGCAATCGGGCTGTCAATGTCCGAAACGATTAGCTGCGGAACGCCGCCGAGCATCGAAATGCGGTATAAATTTCCGATCAAAAGCGGCGTTGATAAATTTTCCTTTTCATACGTCGCGTAATAAATCTGCTTGCCGTCGGGCGCGAAAGTCAGCCCGAGAAATCTTTGTTTTTTCGGCGGGATAATTTCTATTGCTGTTGATTCGTCAATTTGTCTGACTGAAAGCGACTGTAGCTCGCCGCGTTTTTCGACATAGGCGAGGTATTTGCCGTCGGGCGAAACGGCGATTTTGTAAACTTTGCCGTCTGAAGTCAATTTCGAGGCGATAAATTGCCGGAATTTATCCACCGAAAATTTTTCCGGCTGAGAAATCTTCCGACCGGCGAAAAATAGTCCGGTCAGAACGATGCAGGCAATTAAAGCGGCGGCGAGCAGGCGAATCTGTTTGATTTTCTGCCAAATCGAAAACGACGTTTTGACTGCATCGGGGCGAAGCGTAATTTCGTCGGCGATGGTTTCGTGTTCGGCGCTAATCTGCGTTCGGACGCGGCGTTCGAGAATAAAAACTTCCTCGTCGCCGACGATTTCCTTGACATCGGCAACGAAGCGATAACCGCGTCGCGGAACGGTTTCGATAAATTGTCTGCCGTCGGCGGTTGTGCCGAGCGTTCGGCGCAGCGTCGAAATATTCTGCGCGAGCGTCGCTTCCTCGACGAACGTATCCGACCAGATTTCGTTCAGCAAAACGTCTTTTTCGACGACTTCGCCGCGATGTCTGAGCAGAACGAGAAGCGTTTCAAAAGCCTTCGGTGTCAGCGCGACAAGCTCTTTATCGCGCCACAAGCATCCCTTTCCGGCTTCGACCAGATAATCGTTAAATTTGTATAAAGTGCTGATTTTGTTTCTCATACGGCTCTTTAAAAACTCTTTCAGAAATATTTGAAATGAATTTCAGGGTTTTTTTATGACTTTTAGGAATGCGTTCGTCTAAATTCGATGCCTGAGGTGAGATATAGGTTTTATCAAGCGGATTTTGGAAGAGCCAGCCCAAGCCGTTTGCGAAATCAATCTCACCTCATTATAAAAATCTGTTCGCGTTTTTGACAAACACAAGGCGTAAAAAGCCGAACGAATCAAACTATGGAAAAGTTCAGAACAAGCGTAACAATCGAAACCAACGAAATCTGGGTTGTCAGACAGCCGCGTTGTCTCGTTCGCGCGCGGTGCGAAACCTGCGGGCGCGAGGTGAGCTTTTTGCCGCCGAACGAAGCCGCGCGAATTGTCTGCCGCGACCTGTCGGCGATTTACGCGCTGGCGGCGGAAAATCGTTTTCACGTTCAGTATTTTGAAAACGGCAAATTGTTTATCTGTCTGAACTCGCTTTGCCTTGTGTGATTTTTGGCGAAACGAAATTCGAGAGGTAATTTTTTATGATAAACGACAATATATCCGTTTTGGAAACAAACACGGCGCACGCGCGGCTCGACGATTTGGCGGACGAGCGTGTGCGCGCTTTAAAATCTCTGGCTTTGCTCTTACTGCGCGAACTCGAGCAGTTGGAAGGTATGAATCCGCGCAGAGAAGTTTTGTTCGGCGAGGATTTATCCTTGTCCGAAGAAGTGCATAATTACGAAGTCGGATTAATTCGCGCGGCTTTGAGTCGCGTCAAAGGCAATCAGCGCAAAGCGGCGCGAATGCTGAAAACAAAAGTTACGACGCTGAACGTGAAAATCAAACGCTACGGAATCGTGCCGAACGATTTGCCGAAAATCACGAACGAAGCGTAAAAATAAATTTGATTCGAGGAAAACCATTTATCTGCTATGAAAAATTTTATAAAGGTGCAAATTCGTCGAAAAATCAACGCGGTCTCAACTCGAAATTATTTTCGCGCGACGATTTTTATATTTTTTATTTGCATCGCAAATTCGCTTTTCGCGCAGTCGCCGACCGCGCCGCCTAAGGATTCGCGCTTTTACGAAATGCTGGCGGTGAAGGAATACGAGGCGAAAAACTTCGCCGGATTTTTGGAAAATATGAAGCATGCCGAACGCTTGCGCCCGAATCATCCGCGCCTGCTTTACCATCTCGCCGACGCTTACGCGCTCAACGGCAAAACCGGCGAAGCAATTGCGACGCTCGAAAAACTCGCGGCGATGCGGCTCGTTTACGCGCCCGAAAAAGACGCGGATTTCGATTCGCTGAAAACCGATGAACGCTTTCAAAATATCGTCAGAAAATTCGCCGCGAACGCTTTGCCCGTCGGCAGTGCGCGAACGATTTTGACTGTGCCGGAAAAAGGTTTAGTCGCCGAAAGCGTCGCTTTCGACGCGGCGACGAAAACTTTTTACGTTGCGAGCGTCGCGCAGAGAAAAATTCTCAGCGTCAACGAGCGCGGCGAAGCGAAAATTTTCGCCGATCAAAACGCCGGAATTTTAAGCGCGATGGGAATGAAAATTGACGCGCCGCGCCGCATTCTCTGGGTCGCAACCGCCGCGCATAGTGAAACGCCGAATCTCAAAACCGAAGAAAAGGGAACGTCGGGAATCTTAAAATTCGATTTGCAAACCGGCAAGCTCGTCAAAAAATATCTGTTGCCGAACCAGCCGAAAGCGCATAATCTCGGCGATTTGACAATCGCCGCGAATGGCGACGTTTACGCGACCGACAGCGTTAATCCGACGATTTACGTCGTTCGCAAAGACGCGGAAACAATCGAGCCGTTTCTCGAAAGCGAGCAAATTTCTTCGCTGCAAGGCTTGGATTTTTCACCCGACAATAAATTTTTATTCGTCGCCGATTACGGCAAAGGAATTTTGCGGATTGATACGAAAACGAAAGAAATTAAACTCATCACGCCGTCGGAAAATTCGACTTTGCTCGGCATTGACGGGCTTTATTTTTACAAAAATAATTTGATTGCGACACAAAACGGAGTCGCGCCGCAAAGAATCGTCCGGCTCGCACTGTCGAAAAATTTCGATGCAGTCGAACACTTCGACGTTCTCGCGGCGAACGCTCCCGATTTTGACGAAATCACGCTCGGCGCGATCAAAGGAAACGAATTTTATTTCGTCGCCAACAGCCAATGGAATCTTTTAGGCGAAAACGGAAAAATCTCCGCGCCGGAAAAATTGAAAAATCTGGTGATTCAAAAAATCTCTCTGCCGTAATTTTTAAATGGGTAATTAAGACTTTGCTCAAAAATTAAAGTGTTTATCAAAATCTATTTTTTAGCTGTCCGCTATCAGCCATCAACTGCCGGCTTTTAACAGGATTTTACCTTAAAAATTAGCGGATAGTTGATAGTTGACAGCGGACAGTTTTGATTTTTACATCTTCGATTCTTCAATTTTTGTGCAGAGCCGATAATTGATAATTTTTCGGAATCTATTATCCATTTAAAGCCTGTCTAAAAAAATGAACGCAATTTAATAAACTGAACAACCAGACTCAGCTAATTCACCGTCCGAAAATACGAATTTTCAGATAAAAGTTTACATTTTGTTGTTTTTCGACGAAATTCCGCCGCGGGCGAACTGCGTTTAAACAGCAAAGAATATAAACGGCACGAGCGTTGCTAAATATAAGATGAGAAAGAAGATACGGAGATATTAATCCGTCCCTGATTTTGGATTTGTTCCAAAATATTGAACGTAAAAACAGCTAATCAACCGCTGATTGAACTGACGAACGATTGATTAGCTTTTTGGAAGGTTAAACGAATAACCTCGGCTGTTTTTTGAATCTGGCGGCGCGTTTACCGCAAATAAATTCGCCGCTTCTCAAAACATACGCCGAGCATACATTAAAGGAGTAAAATATGTCCAGAAAGACTTTATTTTTAACGACGATTTTCGCCTTTTTGCTCGCCGTCGCGCCGCTTTCGGCGCAGGTAACGACGGGCAGTTTGCAGGGCGTTATCAAAGATCAAAACGACGCGGTGGTCGTCGGCGCGACGGTGAAAATTACCAACACGCAGACCGGCATCACGCGCGAAACGACGACCAACGACGACGGTTTTTATCGCGCGACGAATCTTTTGCCCGGCGATAAATACACCATCGAAGTCACGGCGCAGGGTTATGCCGCGACGAATCTCGAAAATATTGCGGTTCGCTTGGCGACTGAAAATAGTGCCGACATTCAACTGCAAGTGCAGGGCGCGTCCGCCGAAGTTACTGTGACGGCGGGCAGCGACGAAGTGATTCAGACGACGCAGAATCAACTGAAAACGGATTTTTCGACCAAGCAGGTGACGCAGCTTCCTTTGAACGGCGGCGGCATAGACAATCTCGCGCTGCTCGTTCCGGGCGTGGTCACGCCGGGCGATACGGCTTTCTCGAACGGTGTCGGCATTTCCGCCAACGGCAATCGCGGACGCTCAAACAATTTTCAGCTCGACGGTCAGGACAATAACGATAACTCGGTCGCCGGTCCGACTTTGACGCTGACCAACACCGAAGCAGTCGGCGAATTTCAAGTTATCACGAACAATTTTTCCGCCGAATTCGGGCGCAATTCCGGCGCGCAGATCAATTCGATTACCAAATCAGGCACGAACGATTTTCACGGCAGCTTTTTTGAATTTCACAACAACTCGGCTCTGAACGCCAGAAACAATCTGGAAAAAGTGGCGGGCGCGAATTATAAATTTCTCGCTGACAACGGCGTGAACGAATTCAGAGGTTTAGCGAATCGCAACGGCAAAGACCCTTTTCGCAACAATCAATTCGGCGTGTCGGTCGGCGGTCCGATTGTCAAAAATCGAGCGTTTTTCTTTGCCACGTATCAAGGCACATACACGCGCGGCGAAGCGAGTTCGGAAATAATCAACAAAGGTTTAGGCTTAGGCAGCGGCGCGATTTTCTTCGATCAGGCAAGCTCCTTGCTTGCCCGCCAGCTTTTTCCGAACGCCGTAACCTCGCAGCTTGTTTCGACGAGCGCGGCGGGCGGTCCGGCTTTCGTGCAGGGACAAGGACAATTTCTGCTCGCGCCGCCGACGGTTGACACGAACGGCGACGGTATTGTTGATGCGTTTTTGTTCGGTCCGGGCAATCCGTTCGGCAATGCGACGAATGCTAATCGGCTCGAACCGAGCCTTTTCGTCTGCGCGACGAATCCGGGCGCGGGCGCGGCGTGTCCGGCGGCTAACTTACGAACGCTTTACACGGGCGAATCGGTCAGAATTATTCCCGGCAACGCGAGCGTCAATGAATTTATTACGCGCGAAGATTTTAATTTAACGGATAAGGACATCATCTCGGCGCGGTATATTTTTAACAAAGGCGACTTTCCGCTGACCACGAATCTCGGTAGAATTCAAGCCGGCGCGTTGTTCGACACGCCGAATAAAAATCACAATCTCGGCGTAACTTACACGCGCCTTCTGAATGCGAAATTTACGAACGAAGCCAGATTTAATTTTCAATATCTGAATGTTATGTTCGGCGATCCGAGCGTCGCCAGCGCGCCGTCGCTCGCGCTCTCGTCCACGCGCGATTTACAGGGAAGTCAGTTTAGCCTGGCAATCGGTACGCTGAATACTTTTCCGCAAAGCCGCAAGGTTTTGACGTATCAGGAACAGGATACGGTTTCGGCGACTCTGGGCAATCACGCCGTCAAAGTAGGATTCGATCTGCGCCAGCAACGCACCGATAATTTCTTTCTGCCGAACTTTTTAGGCGCGTACGTTTTTCGCGGCGCGACTAATTCGGGAACAGTTCCCGACGGAACTTTTTACACGGCGACGGGCGCGACTCGCGCCGGATCAGCGGCATTAGCGTTTGAAAATCTTCTGCTCAACCGACCGCGCGATATAAATTTCGCCGTCGGCAACGCGCAGCGCGACATTGACCAGAACGATTATTTCTTTTTTATTCAAGATGATTGGCGGGCGCGTTCAAATCTGACCCTTAATCTCGGTTTGCGTTACGAATTGTCGAGCCAACCGTTTAATGATTTGATTGATGCGGTAACGAAACGCGAATCCGATCCGTCAACCGCGCTTTTCAACACGGCGTTTCCGATAGAAACGAGAACCTTGAAGCGCGTTCCGCTCGACACGAATAATTTCGCGCCGCGCGTCGGTTTCGCTTATTCGCCGAATCTCGATTTTTTAGGCGAACGCTTTACGAACGGTCGGACGGTTATTCGCGGCGGCTTCGGCGTTTCCTACGATCCGAGCTTTTTCAATATCGTCAATAACACGGTAACCGCCGCTCCGTTTGTCGGCGCGGGCTTTATTCGCCAGAATGATCCGGGCGCGACCGGTTCGGTCGGCGTGCCGTTTCTGCCTTCAACGGTCGCGCAGCTTAACCAAACGCCGGGAACGGCGGGCGGCGATCCGCGTTTGTTCAATCAAACGCGCGTTTCCGACGATTTTCACAATCCGTTTACGCTTAACTACAACTTCGGCATTCAGCAGGAAGTGTTCAAGAGTTCGGTGATCGAAGTGCGCTATGTCGGAACTTTGATTCGGGATCAGTTTCAATCAATCAACGCGAATCCCGACTTGCGAAATCTGGCTCTTGCCGGTCAAAATCTGTTCGGCGATCCGACGCGCTTTACCGACGGCATCACGGTTACTCCGTTTGGCGGCGCGGGCGCAATCGCTCCGACGGCGGCGAACGGTTTTAACACGCGCGGCGTTGATCCGAACGGCAATGTCCGCATCAACGGTTCGGGCAGATTAAACCCGAATTTGGGCGCGGTGCGGCTTCGCAACAACGGCGCGAACGGCAGATACGACGGTTTGCAAACCGAATTCCGCTCGCGGCTCGGCGATTTGGCGTATAACGTCAATTACACTTTCAGCAAAACGATTGACAACGCTTCGGAAATTTTCGCAAGTCTCGCGGGCGGGCAAACCGTCGCGTTTTCGCAAAATCCGTTCGATACCGACGGCGGCGAGCGCGGGCTTTCGGCGTTTCACCAGAAACACGCGCTGTCGGCGAACTTCGTCTACGATTTGCCGTTTTACCGCAGTCAGAAAGGCGTTGTCGGAAAACTGCTCGGCGGATTCGAGTTGAGCGGCGTAGCGTTTGCCGGTTCGGGCAGACCTTACACGCCTTTGCAGCTTGTCAACGGTTACGATGTCAATTTTGAAGGCGCGTTTAACGGCAATTTCGGTTTGATTCGCCCGTTCAACGGCAATTCAAACGCGCCGAATGGCACTATCGCCTTCGGTTACGCGGCTGATTGTCTGGTTCTTTTCGGCGGCAACGAATGCGATTATAACGGCGGCGCGGCGGCTCCGGGTAAATTTATTATTTACGATTCGAGACAGCCTTCGGCTCCGGGCAGAGTCGTTTCCGCGCAGGAAGCCTTACAGCAAGCCCGACTGATTTACAACGATTTCGGAGGCTTTACCGCCGCCGGCGTTCCGCTCGGTCAACTTGAAGCGTTTAATCTTTTCAAATCGCCATACGGCGATGTCGGTCGCAACACGTTTTTCGGCGAGCCGCTTTATCGTTTCGATTTGGGAGTTTTGAAGGCGACCAACATCGGCGAGCGCGTGAAGATCGAGTTTCGCACGGAAATCACGAATCTTTTCAATCACCGTAATTTCGGCGTGCCGAACACAGCGATTGATTCGGGCGTGTTCGTGCCGAACGGAACGGTTTTAACGACGTTTCAAAATCCGGGCGCGAGCGGCATCAACGGCGGCAGCCGCATCGTTCGTCTCGGCTTGAAAGTGATTTTCTAAATCACTTTCGCGGATGCCGAATTTACAAATCGGCATCCGCATTTTCTGATAAAATTCACGCGATAAAAAAGGAGAAAAATAAAATGAAAAAGCTAAAATTATTCGCGCTCGTATTTTC
>CAXTMQ010000069.1:0-5445 GCA_964245305.1 uncultured Pyrinomonadaceae bacterium | reverse complement strand
CTGTTTGCGCTGTTTGTTCGATTAATTTCGGTCAAACGCCGACGCCGACGGCAGCCGCTGACGAACTTTTCAAAGAGCAGAAATGGTCGGCAGCGGCGGAAGCGTATGAAAAAATTTTGAAAACCGAGCCGGAAAACGGCAGAGTTTTATACCAACTCGGAATGGCGCGGTATTCGCTCAAACAATATGCGCCCGCCGCCGCCGCTTTTGAACGAAACGTCGCCAAATCCGATAACCCGTCGGCGATGTATAACTTGGCTTGCATCTACGCGCTTTTGAACGAAAAGGAAAAAGCCGTCGAATGGCTGACTAAATCAGTCAATCATCCGAAAATGATTTTGGCGGGAATCAGTTTTGACGATCCCGATTTAGCGAGGATCAAAGACGACGCGCGTATTAAAGCGTTGGCGGATTCGGTCGGACGCAAAACGCAGCCGTGCAAATACAGCACGGAATCGCGCCAGTTTGATTTTTTTGTCGGCGAATGGGACGCATTTAATCCGCAGGGACGCAAAGACGGCACGAGCGTCATTCAGAAAATTTCCGGCGACTGCGCGATTCTGGAAAATTGGACGAACGCCTTTGGCGGAGGCGGCAAAAGCATCAATTTTTACGACGCGGCGAACGGCAAATGGTATCAATACTGGATCGGACAAGACGGCAATCCGGCGCGTTTTTCCGGCGTTTACAAAAACGGCGCGATGCGTTTTGAAGGCGAACCTTACACGCAAAACGGCAAGCGCGTTTTAAGCCGCCTGACATTTTTCAACCTCGATGCGAACACCGTCCGCCAGCTCGCCGAGCAATCGGTTGACGAAGGCAAAACGTGGACGATTACTTACGATTACAAATACGTCAGAAGAAAGTAAAGCGGAAAATCGCGCAAAATCGGGAATGTGAAGTAATAGATTTGCGGCGGAAATTACTCATTTTTTCCACCGCCGAAAATTAAATCGAATGAATGCTACATCGTGCCTTCGTCCGCCGAAGGTCCGTAGAGCGCGGGAACGGGAATGTCATTCATTCGCAGATAAACCGAAAGCTGACCGCGATGATGGATGATGTGATTGAAAACGAAACCGCGCAAAACTTGCAGGCGCATCATCTCGAAATAAATTTCTTCGCCGTTTCGCAATCGCCAATTTTCCCGCATCGCTTCGGGCGAAGCGTTTTCCAGAGATTTCACCGCGCCGGCGAATTTGCCGTCGAAAAACTCGACCAATTCGGCGGTCGTCTGCGGATGCGATGGTTTGTAATCCATCGTCGCAAAATCGATTTCCGGCTTTTCAATCGTATCGCTGACCCAGCCATACATTTCCGCAACGTGCGTCGCCAGACGGCTCATCGTCATTGATTTTTCGTGCGGCTTAAAGTCGAATGTTTCCGGCGGAATTCGTTCCAGACATTTGCGCGTCGTCGCCGCTTCGTATTGTAGTTCGCTGCTGAATCCTTTGATAAAATCCATAATTTATCTCCGTTTTTTGAATTGAAATTTTAACTGCGCCAAAAATATAACACGCTTGTTTCATCTGTGCAACACAGTGCGAGCGAATTTTTCAGATGATCGAAATAAAAAAACGAGCCGTCAAAACTCGTCTTTTCCAGTAATTATTTTACAAATAAATTTAATTTATAGACGCTGAATTTCTAAATCGTCGCAAATCTTTTTAGCGAGAAATTCTTTGACTTCACGGTGGCGCGGCACAGATGTCATTCTATTATTGAGCGGATTTTTGTAAATTGTATGATTACCGTCTTCGCGGAGAAAAATGCAGCCGCATTTTTCCAAATGGCGAATTAAGTCAGAGCGTTTCATTTCAAGCCGCTTGTAGAATTAAATCTTCTTTTAGAGCCGTTTCAGTCAAATTTTTTTCGGCTTCTGCGCGGTAACATTCAAGTAGAAGCGCGACGGCTTCTTTTAAGTTTTCGCGCACTTCTTCCATCGTTTCGCCTTGCGTATTCGCGCCGGGAAGTTCCGCGACATAGCCGACGTAACCGCCTTCTTCGGCTCGTTCGTAAATAGCGGTTAATTTTAATTCGTTCATAGATTACTTTTACGCTTTAAGCAGTTGTTTGGCAATCACAATTCTTTGAATCTCGCTCGTCCCTTCGCCGATGGTGCAGAGTTTGGCATCGCGCCAGTATTTTTCCGCCGGGTAATCTTTCGTGTAGCCGTAGCCGCCGTGAATTTGAATTGATTCTTCGGCGACGCGGACGGCGGTTTCCGAAGCGTAGAGTTTCGCCATTGCCGATTGTTTGGTTAGTTTTTTGCCCGCGTCTTTCATCAGCGCGGCTTGCATCGTCAAAAGTCGGGCGGCTTCGATCTGCGTCGCCATATCCGCTAATTTGAATTGAATCGCCTGAAATTCGGCAATCGGCTGACCGAATTGATGACGTTCTTTGGCGTATTTGACCGCCGCTTCAAACGCGCCCTGCGCGATGCCGATTGATAAAGCCGCGATGGAAATTCTGCCGCCGTCGAGAATCTGCATACATTGCAAAAAGCCTTCGCCTTCGTTGCCGAGCAAGTTTTGTTGGGGAACGGAACAATCCTCGAAAACGACCGAAGCGGTTTCCGAAGCGCGCATTCCGAGTTTGTTTTCCTTTTTATCCGAACGAAAACCGTCCATCGTTTTATCGAAGATAAATGCCGAAATTCCTTTGTTGCCTTTCGATTTATCGGTCACGGCGACGGCGACGAGCGTTTCGCACGAAATCGCGTGCGTGATGAAATTTTTCGAGCCGTTGACAACATAACTGCCGTTATTTCGGACGGCATTCGTGCGCGTTCCGGCAGAATCCGAACCGGCTTGGGCTTCGGTCAAACCCCACGCGCCGAACGATTCGCCCTTTGCCAAAGGCACGAGATATTTTTGTTTCTGCTCTTCCGTGCCGAATTGATAAATATGATTCGAGCAAAGCGAATTGTGCGCCGCGACGCTCAAACCGACCGACCCGTCAACGCGGGCGATTTCTTCGATAATCGTCGCGTATTCAACATAACCCATTCCCGCGCCGCCGTATTCTTCGGGAAACAAAACGCCCAGCAAACCGAGTTCGGCGAGCTTCGGGCGCAGTTCAATCGGGAAATGCTGCGTTTCGTCCCATTCCATCACGTGCGGTTTGATTTCGCTTTCGGCAAATTCGCGTATGCTCGCTTTAATTTGCTGTTGTTCTTCGTTTAATTCAAAATTCATATTAAATAATTTTTTAAGATAAGAGTCTGATGCCATTATAACAAAAATCTTTTACAATAACTTTCGATGAAAACACTCAAAAAGATTCTGCAATGGCTTTTGGCGATCGCAATGATTTTCGCGGGCATCAATCATTTCATCAGCCCGAATTTTTATCTGCGAATGATGCCGCCCGTTTTGCCCGCGCCGCTGTTTTTAATTTATCTGAGCGGCATCATTGAAATCGCGCTCGGCGTTTTGTTTCTGATTCCTAAGTTCTCGCGGCTCGCGGCTTGGGGCTTAATCGCGCTTTTCGTCGCCGTTTACCCTGCGAATATTTATATGGCGATTCATTCCGAGCTTTTTCCAGAATTCAGCTTAACTGCGCTGCGTTTGAGATTGCCGCTGCAAATTGTTTTAATTGTTTGGGCGTATTGGATGACGAAAACTAGAAACTGAAAACTAATTTGCAATTTATCGTTTAGAATTTACCATTGAAAGTTATGGATTGGCAGGAAAATATTTTAACGACCGACGAGCAAATCAAGGATTTACTCAAAACGACGAAACGCATCGCCGTTCTCGGCATCAAGACCGAAGCGCAGGCTTTTCAGCCCGCGTTTTACGTTCCGCAATATATGCAGAACGCCGGATTTGAAATCGTTCCCGTGCCTGTTTATTACCCGGAGGCGACCGAAATTTTAGGCAAAACGGTTTATCGCAAATTAGTTGATATTCCCGGCGAGATTGATCTGGTCAACATCTTTCGCCGTTCGAGCGATGTTGCCCAACACACCGAAGACATCTTGGCGAAAAAGCCGAAAGCTGTCTGGATGCAGTCGGGAATTTACAACGACGCGGTTGCCGAAACGCTCGCCAAAGCCGGAATAAAAGTCGTTCAAGATATGTGCTTGATGGTCGAGCATCGTTCTTTGCGCTAGAAAAATCGAATCGCCGAAAACTCTTCGGCTTAAAGCCAACTTCGCCGGACTGAAACAAATTCAAAACTACGAGCCGATCAAGGACGAATTCAAAGTCAGCCGGATTCAGCCGATTGAAATCGAACTTGACGGCTTGCTCGCGCAGGAAGCCCAACTTTCCGCCTAAATTGCCGATCTGCGCGACCGCATCGCCGCCAAAGGCGGCGCGTTTCAGCAGGTCGTCGCTCAATTCGGCAACGATTCGCCCGAATATCAATCCGTCGGTCGCAAACGAATTTTCGAACGCGCCAAAGGTCGCCCGAAAACCGCCGCCGACACGCCAAACGGCTAGTTCGATTATTTAGAAAGAGGAATATATTTATCGTCCGCGATCAACGAATCGCGGGCGGTCAAATATCTTATTGTCCGGCGGACAAATCATCTTCACCGCCTTTCTTTCGTTCTGCGATATTTTACGCCTGTAATCGAAATTTAGAATGAAATTTGCTCGCAACTTAAATCAATGCGTTTTGCGGCGCGCGGTTGGTTTTGATTCGGGCTTCGGCAGAAGTTTGTTCGATTTGGAAAGAACGATTTTTCGGATGCGGTCGGCGTAATGGTTTGCCGGAATTTGGGTCGGCGCGTTCTTCGGCGATGATGGCTTTGATTTCCAGGCGATCTTCGTCGGTCAGCTTGTAAATGTTTTTAATTCCGCCGCTTTCGTCTTCTGCGTGTCCTTCCCATATTTCGATGGCATTTTCACCTTTAGGCTTCAAGGTCTTGTTTGACGCGCAATTCTAAAAATTTTCGCAGTTTGGCGCGGGATTTGTCGTTGGTCGGCATAGCTTTTAATGTGATTTATTATTTTTAGAAGCGTCGAAAAACGTCGGCGAGACGGTTGCCGTCGTATCCGCGACGCGGGCGTTGATGCGATTTCCGACTAATTCAAGCGCGGTTTCGGTTTTATGCAGAATTTCGGGCGACGCGCTTTTTATTTTCAATAACTCGGGCGTAACGGTCGAAATGCTCGTCTCTTTCGGCAATTTGTTCGTCGGTGAATTCGCAAACGTCGTGGTTTTCCTTGACGAAATTCGTCAGCATCCGGCAAATTTCCAATCTTTCTTCATCGGTTGAAGTCTGCATTAATTCGATGAATTCTTCTTCGGTCAAGCCGTCTTTAATTTCTGACATTTGACTTCTTTTTGCCTCCGTTTTGAAATTGTTTGATCTCGTCTTCGTCAAGCAAACGATATGCGCCGACGGCGATGCGGTCGTCTTTAATGTGTCCGATGGAGATGCGTTTGAGTTTGACGACCGAATGACCGACCGAATCGAACATTTTGCGGATT
>CAXTMQ010000068.1:0-17336 GCA_964245305.1 uncultured Pyrinomonadaceae bacterium | reverse complement strand
AAACGCGAAACATAAAATCGTAAGTTTCCGCCAAAATCTGCATCAAGCCGTATTCAATTCCGTTGTGAACCATCTTGACGAAATGTCCTGCCGAACCGTTTCCCATATACGCGACGCACGGCTCGCCGTTGACTTTGGCAGACGCGGCTTCGAGAATCGGCTGAACATGCGCGAATGCGTCTTTGTTGCCGCCCGGCATAATTGACGCGCCGTGCCGCGCGCCTTCTTCGCCGCCCGATACGCCGACTCCGAAAAATTCGATGCCCTGTTTGGCGAGATACGCTTCGCGGATTTCCGTGTCGGTAAAATGCGAATTGCCGCCGTCAATCACGATGTCGCCTTTATCGAGATGCGGCAGCAGATTTTCGATCACGCCGTCAACGATTTTGCCCGCCGGAACGAGCAGCATAATTTTGCGCGGCGTTTCCAACGCTTCACAAAAATCTTTTATATTCTCCGCCGACGAGACTTTCATCTCCGCGCCTTCGTCCAATAAAAGCTGACGTTTCGCCGCGTCAAGATCAAATCCGACGCACGAAAATCCGTGTTCCGCGACATTGAGCAGAAAATTTCTGCCCATCGTTCCCAAGCCGACCATTCCAAATTGCGCTTTTTCCATAATTTTCTGATTATACGTTCCAAATCTCCGCTCGTAAAATTTGCTCTTCGGCGACTTGTCCAAAATCTTCCATCATCCACCACGCCGACAGAACGGCGAATGCCGCAGACCATTTTCGCAAGTCAGTTTCGCCGACCGCAAACGCCCGCGAAAATTCGGCGACAGCTGAATCGAGTATCGCTTTCCGGTTTGCCGAATGATTTGTCCAGCCGGCTAGATCGTTGAGAAAAACCGCAATCTCATAACCGATCTCGCCGACGATTCCTTTCGGATCAATCAACAGAAATGGTTCGCGCCGCGCCGATAAAATATTGTCGAAATGAATATCGCCGTGCAGCAGGATTTTCTTCTCGAACGGTTCGATCAATTCGGCAAAAAACTTTTGCGCTTTAATGACTTTTGTAATTTCAAAATCCGCTTTGATGGCGCGATTCAATCCGGCAATCCACGTTTCGAGATTGATAAATTCACTTTTATCCGGCACATCGCGCGGCAGTTTTTTCATCACCGAAATCGCAATTTCGACTGCTTTTTCAAAATCTTCGCCGCAAACTTCATCCAGCGTTTGTCCCGGCGTTGCCCGCTCTAAAAGTATCGCGCAAAATTCTTCGTCAAACTTTACAAGCTTGATCGCGCCGTTTCCGTCAAATGCTTGCAACGCTCTTTTTTCATTCAAAATCGGCGCATCTTCCTCCGGCACGCCAATCTTTAAAACGTATTTTTTCCCCGTTTTATCAGCGCACGGCGCGACGTAATTAAACGAAAGATTCGGAAAGTTTTTTTCGACTGTCAGATGCCATTTTCGAGATATTCGCGTGATGGTTTGAAACAATTCTTCGAGCCATTTTTCGCCTTTCGCGCCGTAAAGACCGGTAATATTGCGAACGAACTCTTCCGGCAGATTAATTGTAAAGTTTTTGTTCATTCGTCTTGACGAGTGTAGCTTTTTTGACTGATTCTAAACAAATGAAATCTTTGCTTGAAGCGATTCGCCCGACGACATTCGTCGAATCGGAAAAACTGAAAACTTTTTTGAATTTGGATTTAACCGTCGCGTCGGAAACTTTCCAGCACACGGGAAGTTTTAAATTCCGCGCCGCTTATAATCTCGCCTCGAACGTCGAAAACTCGCATATCATCACGGCTTCGAGCGGAAATTTCGGGCAGGCTTTGGCTTACGCCTGTAAATTGACGAACAAAAAATGCACGGTCGTGATGCCGGAAACTTCCGCGAAAGTGAAAATCGAAGCGGTAAAAAATTACGGGGCGACGGTTGACCTTGTTGACACGAAACGAGTCGGACGCAGCGAGCGCGTCGAGCAATTAATGAACGAAAATCCCGAAGCCTACAAAGCGAGCGCGTATGACGATTGGTTTGTCATCGAAGGAAATTCGACGCTCGGCGACGAACTCGCGCCGGAAAATTTTGACATTGTAATTTCGCCGGTCGGCGGCGGCGGCTTGATTTCGGGAATCTCGAAAGGTTTGTGCCGCAAAGGTTCGCAAACAACTTTAATCGGCGCGGAGCCGCTCCTTGCAAACGACGCGGCGCGTTCTTTGCAAGCCGGAAAAATTGTTCTGAACAAAACCGAGCCGCAGACGATTGCCGACGGCGCGCGAACGATTTCGCTCGGCAATTTGAACTGGGAAATTATCGAAAAAGGCGTGTCGGAAATTCTCGAAGTTTCGGACGAACGAATCATCGAAGCGACGCGGCTTTTTTTCACTCTGGCAAATTTAAAATGCGAGCCGACCGGCGCGTTGAGCCTTGGCGCGATTTTGGAAAACAAAGAAAGATTTCGAGATAAAAAAATCTGTTTAATCGTCAGCGGCGGGAATGTTGACGCGGAAATTTACCGGCAAATTTTAAGCGCGTAGCGAAACTTATTTTCCCCACGCGCTTTTGTTAATTTGAAAATTATTATTTGGCTTGAATCGTCAAACTGAAAGGAACTCGCTTCGCGTTTTCGTTATTCATCACGAGCGTGATCGAATATGTTCCGCTTTTTTCGGCGACTCCTGTCCATTCCTTAACTCCGAAAGCCAGCTCAGTTTCCGAATCGGGCGCGAAAGCCGAAAAAGTCAGTTCGGGTTCTTTTGAATCCGTCTTGATCAAAATCGTCTGCCCTTGCTTCACTTTGAACGTATAAACATAACTCATCGCATACGAAGCCGCGCCGCGAACAGTTGCTTGACTCTTTCCGGCGGGAAATCTGACGGCGACGGTTTTAACCGTGCCGGACATATTTTGCGCCGCCGCACTTAATGCTCCGACGGTAAAAAAAACCGTCAGCAAAAATGTAATTTGTAATTTATTTTTCATTTGTCCTCCAAAAATTAAAAATTAATTTTATTTCGCCAATTTTGCGATAACGCCGTCTTTTTTCAAAATGTTTTGCAGTTTTGAATAAGGAATTAAAACTTCCTGCGGTCCCGCCGCGTAAGCCGCGACTTGATACGCATCGAACGTAATCAGCAAACCGTTTTTCGTCAAATTCCAAGCACCGTAATTTTCCGCTTTCGCCTCGCTGCCGGGATTAAACATTTCTTCGTCGAACATTTCGTCTTTTTGCAGTTTCGCTTTTAGATCGGCGCGGCTGATGTCGGAAATCAATTTCAGATAATTTGAATTCGGCTCGAAAATGTCGGCGAGTTTTAGAACGCGATTGGTTTTAACATCAAAATTTAAAGTCGTCGTGATCGCGCTGCCGTGCGCGCCGCCGCCGAAGCTCGCATCCGTAAAAATCACGCTGATTAAATCGTCGTTTGCCATTTGCAACTCGTAAGTCGTCTGGTCATACAATTTAATTTCGCTTTCCTTGTAACGCTTCAAATCGTCAGGCGAAGTATAATCCGGCAAATCCTTTTTAAATTCGCTGACATTTCCGTCAACGATTTTTTTTACGGCTTGATTAAACGTCGCCGCCGAATCAACACCGGAAAGCTCGGGATATTCGGCGTTGATTTCCCAAAATTTTTCCTTGTTTTCTTCGCTAAAAGTTTTGGTCGTAATTTTCGCGCCGCCGGTAAATTCGGTTTTTAATTCGTCGGCGGAAAAATTCAGCTCGTCGCCGCCTTTCGGATTTTTCCATTTGCCGTTCAAAGCGGCGCGCCCGCCCGATTCCTTCCAAACGCCTTTCCATTCGCCGGTTTTACCGCCCGCCGCGTCGGTTTCCTGCAAAGTAAAATTTCCCGAAGCGTCAATCGTGCCGGCGAGTTTTAAATCCTTGCCGACTTTCTCGTATTTATAAATTCCCGAAAGATTACTGCTGTCGCGCGTCAAATTGATTTCGACACGCTTGTCGCTTAAATCGCCGAGAAAAGTTTTCGCGTTTGCTTTGTTGCTCGCAGAATTAATTTCGGCGGCGCGATTGTTTGAATTGTTTGCCGCGACAGCTCCGCTCGAACCGCCGTTCGACGAATTATTTAAAGCGGTATTTTCGGTCTGCGGTTTCACGCACGATGCCAAAGCGAGCAGCGAAATTGAAAAAACGATTGTTAAAATTTTTAGCATTTATTCTCCCTGATCGGCGCAAAACCTCACCTGAAATCCGACACTTAATTGCCGCCGATTTGCAAAATTTTTCGGCGCAGATATTCGAGCGCGGCTTGCGACGAACGCCAGCGAATCAAAAAACGGTCGCCCGGAACGACGATTTTAAATGATTTGATTTTTTCCGCGTCGGCGTAACCGATAAAAATCGTGCCGACCGGCTTTTCCGTCGTGCCGCCGTCGGGTCCGGCGATGCCGGTCACGGAAATCGCGTAATCGGTTTTCGCCAAATCGCGCATTCCTTTCGCCATCGCTTCGGCAACCTCCGCCGAAACCGCGCCGTGCTTTTCGATGATTTCCGGCGCGACTTTTAAAGTATTTATTTTCGCTTCGTTGGCGTAGGCGATCACGCCTTGAATAAAATAGGCGGACGCGCCCGCGACATCTGTCAGCCGTTCGCCGATCAAACCGCCCGTGCAGCTTTCGGCGACGGAAACGGTTTTATTTTTTTCCCGTAAAAGTTTGCCGACGACTTCTTCCATCAATTCGCCGTTTTCGGCAAAAACCGCGATGCCGAGTTTTTCAACGATTTTCGCGGCGATTGTCTGCAAAAGCGTTTCGGCTTCGGCTTCGGTTTTCGTTTTCGCCGTCAACTGCACTTCAATCTCGCTTTTGTTGAAAAGAATCGAAGTGTCAACCTGTTTTTCAAACGCTTTATAAATCGGCGCAATCGCTTCGTCAACCGCCGATTCGCCCATTCCCGAAACGCGCAGAGTTTTGCGCTTGACGAAAATTTCGCCCGCCGTTTCGCGCAGTTTAGGAAACACGAAATTCTCAAACATCGGCTGATTTTCGCGCGGCGGTCCGGGCAGAATCACAAAAAATTTTTCGCCGAATTCAATGGACATTCCGACCGCCGAACCGTTCGGATTCGGCAAAATCTCCGCACCTTCGACGATGAAAGCCTGCCGTTTGTTGATTTCGGGCATTTCGCGTCCCCAACTTTTAAAACGCTCGCGCAAATGCGCTTCGATTTCGTCGTGATAAACGAGTTCGCGCTCGACGGCTTTGGCGGAAACGGTTCTGGTAATATCGTCTTCGGTCGGTCCCAAACCGCCGGTCGAAATAACGATGTCCGAGCGTTTCAGCGCGTCCCGAATCGTTTCTTCGAGCCGCGCGGCATCGTCGCCGACGACGGTTTTCAGTTTTACCTCGATACCGATTTCGTTGAGTTTGGCGGTCAGCCAAAGACTGTTCGTGTCCGTCCGGTCAGGCGTTAAAAGCTCCGAACCGATGGCAATAATTTCAGCGGAAAGCATAAATTTAGCGGAAAACGGAAAGTGGAAATCGGAAAGCGCGAAACTTTATTCATAATCTAAACTTTCCGTTTTCCACTATTTTTTGTCGTAGATGTCGTGCAGAACTTCGGAGATTGATTGGCGATTGGCAAAAGCCTCTTCCTTTGATTTTCCGTTTTTATCCGGTCGGTTTTTCGTGCCGTTGTTATTCGGCGAATTCGATTCAGACAAACGTCTGCCGATTTGTTTTTCTCGATTAATCGGTTCGTCAACGACGCTTTTCGGCAGATTGGATTCAGCGTTGATTTCCGCGAGTTCTTCGATTTGTTTTTTCTGCGCGTTCATCGCTTCCTGCTTTTTGTCGTTTAAGAGCAGAAGTTCGCTGCGGCTCGTTTCGAGCAGAGTTTTGCCGCGATTGCGGCGGGCGCGTTCGAGGGCGCGAATCGCCGCCGAAGTCTGCGGGGCTTCCGCCGGTTCGCGTTCGATTTTCCGTAAAATTTTCACGTAATTTTTGAGTTCCGGCGTTGGATAAACGTAAGTTTTTTCGTCGGCGTGTTCGTTTTCGACGATGTATGACAGATGATTGACGGCGGATTTATAATCACCGACGCGATTGTATAACGCGCCGAGCGTGAAATAAACGAGCGGCGGCGCGGTCGTCATTAATTGCAAAATGCGCTCGCCGCGATTGATGACATCCTGCACCTCAAAACCGAACCAGCGGCGTTCGTCGTCGCGCAAAATTTCGTTCGCCGACAAATAGAATTCAAAAATCTCGCGCGTTCCGTTGCGCGACGGCTGTGAAAACGTCTTCCAGAGAAAATATGCGAAAATTCCGAAGAAAAATATTACGAACATCGGGAATTGTGCGACCCAGAGCATCATCGCAATCAAGCCGAACGCCAAAACATACTGCGTGTTTTCCTTAAGCGATTCGGGAACTTTTTTTTGTAATTGGTTGCTCAAATCTTAATTTTCAATCGGCGGAAAATTATTCGCTTTCGCCGTTCAAGACGGATTCTGCGGCTCGGTTTCCGCCGCATCTTTTTCTGCTTCTTTTTCCGCGTCTTTGGCTTTTTTCTCGGCTTTTTTGTTTTTCTTCGCGCTGCCGTTTTTGTTTTCCGTTTCGTCTTTTTCGGTTTGATGCTCGTTCGGGCGCGTTTGTTTTTTCTGGTCGGATTCCATCTTCAGACCGAATTCCGCCATCACGTCCATCACTTTGCCGACGATCATCGAAGGCGAATTGACGATGAACGAAAGCGTATCGCCGAGCGCGATGACTTCGAGTTCGACGAGCGAAGCGATTTTTTTCTCGAGCGGCAATTCTTCAAACTGCTTGCGATATTCTTCGCGCGTTTGCTCTTCTTTCGGCTTCGCTTCTTTTTCTTTTTCCTTTGCCGTCATAATCGTGATTTCTCCGCTGCGTTCGATTTTCGCCTGCGACGCGAAACGGTCGCCGTGCGTGCGGCGGTCTTCGCTCAATAATTCGAGTTCCGTTTTAGTCGGCGCGGATAAAAGATCGCCGCCGTTCGTGACTTTGAAAACGATGAATTCCTGTTCATCGAATTCTTCGTTTTGCGGATTGATACCGAGCCGCCGCGCCGCGTCGAGCAAGTATGTTCCGACAGCAACCACGCCGTCGCGGTCTTCGCGTTCAAATTTTATTTCTGCTTCTTCGTTGTTCATTTCGTTAAATAATTTTTAGAAACCGTTGATTTGAAGTTTCAAGTTCCGACTTAGTTGGCTTTTTATAATGAACCAGCGATTGAGATAAAGCGGCGACCGAAACAAATCTGTTTAGCAAGAAGCCCGCTTCCCATACCCTCACCATTGATCCGTCATTATTTCCGTTATTGCTTCGCCCCCGCTTTTTTTAGTTCTCGAATAATTTCTTTATATCCATATATTTCGGCTATTTGTAGTGGAGTTAGTTTTTTATAGTCAGTAAATACCAATTCTTCTGTTTTTTGATTCAGGTCGGGATTATATTTAAGAATAGCTTTTACCAATTCCACATTGTTGTCAAAAACTGCTTCGATCAGGATGTTTATTCCTTCATAGTCTCTGTCGTTAATGTCGAAACCGTGTTTCACTAAGAAATCCAATACTTCGATATTTTTAACCTTTGTTATGATCGGCGGATTATCTTTATTGCCTGTCAGATCAGCATGATGATCTACTAATAACTTCATTGTCTTGACATCTTCGTTGTTTGTCGCCTTGCTAAAGTTGTCTTCCCATAAAATAGGCGGATTGTTACCGTCAAACGAATGCTTATCAACATTTGCTTCTTTGTCCAGCAACAACCGCGCAATGTCGGTATTTTTCTTATCAACCGCTAATCCCAAAACAGTTTCATAATAGTTTAACGATAATCCGTCTGAAATCTTAAGAAACGAATTAGGATTAGCACCGTCAGCTAAAAACCGTTTTACTTCGTCGGCGTTTTCAGATTTTACGGCATTAATCAGTTCGACATCGAGATCACTCGAATTCGGATTCAGCGACGGCGCGGGTTTCGGCGAAAGCGGCTCGGGCGGCGGCGGCTCTTCTCGATTTTCGTTTGACGGCGGTGTCGGCGAAACGGCGGCAACCGCATTCGGTGACGCAACAGACAATGAAGATCTAGCGCAACCGGAAGCCGTTACGGATAGACCCATATAAAAATAAATTAAAAACCGAAGACTTTTCATACGAGCATTATTTTCGGAGAGGCGTTATCTCCCGAAAATAAACTACGGAATTATCATAAATTCTTTTCAACTCGCTTAATTTATAAGGCGCAGGTTGTTTCTGTCCCTTTCGCGGTCCGCTGCTGTAGGTGTAACGACTGGTCGGATTTGTTTCGGGATCGTTCCCGGTCTGACTGCGATTCGGAAAACTCGCCCATTCGTTGCTCGCCGCTTCGACGGCTGCCGGAAAATCGTTGATCTCTAAAGCCGTATAAACGTCCGATTTGTTTTTGACTAAATCCCAAGCACCAAAGATTTCCTGCGATTCCGGCGTGAAATCGTATAACCCTAAAGCCTTTTCAGCCATTGACCAGGTAGCTGGAATCGCTTGGTAACGCCCGGCTGCCCGTCCGCCCGGATGATTGTATAAGTTGGGAGCCGTTCCGTAACCCATTATCGTAGAATAGCCGCTTAACGCTGGGTCTCGATCCCTGTCCGTTCCTTCCGCATATGCGATTACTTCAAGAAATGCGCGGACTCTCGGATCAGTGGCTAATAATTTTTGCATTTCTCTTCCGAGCGGAGTCAAAACTTTGCCCTTTGCCTGTTCGACAATAAATTTGAATTGTTCAAAATCAATTCGCCCGTCGAATGCCTCTTCAACGCGCGGGTCTTGATAATTATTATCGTCATTGGCGAAAACATTCGGCGCGCTTTTTAAGACTACACCGAAAATCAATCGTTTGTAATAGTCGCTGTCCGACTCGAGTCTGATGCCGCGATAAACCGGCATTCTGTTCCGCATTAATCCCTTGTGGTCGCAAAACTGCGCCCAATCGTCAATGGCAATCTGCGTCGAAGCGTCCATTATGCCGTTAATGTCAACGCTGCCTTGCGACAGACTGCTCATAAAATGATAGCCGACCTCGTTTCTATTGAGCAGCCATTGAACGACTTGCACATCATCCGCCTTATTTACGCCGCCTGCTCCGACGCTTTGGTTAATAAATGCCATTCTTTTTCCTCATAGTTACTGAGAATTTAATGTCACCACGAAGAAAACCAACTAAATGTCACCACGAAGAAAACCAACTAAATTGAAGCCTGGAACGCTTTCTGAATTCTCTGGACGGCTTCTAACTAAAAACCGATTTCACGCGCACTCTCGGCTGCGCTCCCGATGCCGCGCTTTCCGAAACTTTTTTCTGGCAGGCATCGCACAAGCCCAAAATCCGCATCGAGTGATGCGTTAATTTAAATCCGTGTTCGGCGGCGACTTTTTCCTGCAAAGATTCGATTTCCGGCGAGAAAAATTCGATGACTTTTCCGCAGCCGGTGCAGATCATATGATCGTGATGCTCGTGATTATAATGATGCTCGTAATAACTTTTGCCGTCGCCGAATCGCACTTCACGCGCCAAGCCTGCTTCGGTCAAAAGTTTCAAGGTTCGGTAAACGGTCGTGTGTCCGATGCTCGGGTCTTTTTTATGCACGAGCCAGTATAAATCTTCGCTCGAGAGATGTTCTTCGGTTTCCAGAAACATTTCCAGAATCAAATTTCTCTGCGCCGTGTGCCGCAGACCGGCTTTTTGAATATGCTCGGAAAAGACTTGTCTTTCGGTCTGAAAATCTTTATTTTTAGTCGCCATAATCTTCAATTTCAAAGTCTCTTTTCAAATATCTTATCACTTGAGATTCGTTTTCGCTAACAAAAGTTTCTCGCGGATTTTTTCGAGATTCGCGCGGCTCGCGCCTTGTCTTTCGGCTAGATGCGTCGAACGCATCGCCAATTGCAGATAGATTTCCAAAACTTCGGTTGACGTTTTTTCTTCAATTGCGGCAATGTGTTTTTCGAGCGTTTCGACATCAGCCCGCGCGATTGTTCCGGTTAAGGCTTCGGCGGTCGTCTGAGTTTCGAGATTTTCGACGGTGCTTTTTATCAGCGGCGAAAGTATTTTTCGCGCCGCCGATTCGGACAAACCGCAGTTTTCCAACATTTCAATCGCCGCGTCAACGAGCGCGATTAGATGCCCGCACGCCGTCACCGCCGCGGCGTGATAAAGAATTTTATTTTCGGCAGTTAAGGTAAAAGATTTGCCGCCGAGCGCGTCGACGATTTTCTCGCCAATTTCGACTGCCCGCGCGTCGCCTTCGACGCAGAAAAACGCGCCTTTAAATTTCTCCGCGCCGATTTGCGCATCGCTGATCGAAACGAGCGGATGAATCGAGCCGACCGCGCAGCCAATTTGTTTTAATTTTTCCAAAATCCCGGACGATAACGCGCCGCTCATATGAAAAATAATCGGTCGAGTTTTTAAGTTTTCGCTCAATTCGGCGGCGATTTTTTCGATTTCCGCGTCTTGCGCGGCGATTAAAATTACGTCCGATTCGATTTGCGAAAAATCTTTGCCGGTTAAAATTTGCGGTCGCGGATCAATTGCACCGGCAATTTTTTCAACTGTTTGAGAATTTCTGACAAATAGATTTTCGACTTCAAAATTCTTCTTTGAGAGCGCGATTGCCAGCGCGCCGCCGAGTCTGCCGATGCCGATGATGGAGATTTTCATTAAGGAAAATTAAACACAAAAAACGCGGCCCCCCAAAATTTTTAATATTAAATTTTTGCGGTCGCCGCTAAGAAATCCTTGGAGATTGATAAGTTTCAAAAACTATCAACTGTCAATTTTCACTTTTTCACTCATTTAAATAGCGAACAGTTGATAATTGACAGTTGATAGTTTGTTTTCCAATCCGAAGTCTTTTTATATTTTCAACAAAACCGGCTCGCGCGGCAATTCTTCGAGCCAGCCGTTGACGCGCAGGCGCAATTCGTCGTGACTTAAAAAACCTTCGTCGCTCGGAAATTTAATTTGCATCAAAGGCGATGTCGGCAAATCGTCGAAAACTTTTTGCAGAACGATTAATTCGTTGTTATGCATCAGCGTCGAATCGCGGTCTTCCTTGAAAACTTCGATCAGGCGGTGCGCGGCTTCAAAAAATTCTTCCTCGTTGTTTTCTTCGGCGAATTTTTCGATTTGCGGAATCAAAACCTGGCTCAAAGTCTGCAAAACCTTGCGGTAATTTTTGCGACCGTAATTGATATGTTCGACCAAAGTTTCCGGCAGATTTTCCCATTCGGACGTTTTCGACAAATTGAACGAACACGCGCAGAAAGGCTGTGTTTTGACCATTTCGCGCACGTCGAAACGGCAGTTTAATTCTTTGATTTGGCGATAAATTTTCTGCGCTTCCTTCCAGTAGGTTTTCTGAAAAATCGAAAGGCGCGAAAGATTTTCAAATTCCCACCATTCGTCGCTGCGAAGAATCTGATCGAGTTTTTCCTGCAAAATGTGCGACTGCATCACCAAATCGTGTTTCATCGCAAAATGCTCGCTGAAACTCAGGTGAAAATTCTGCCACAAACTTTCCATTTCATCGTTCAAAGTTTCGTTCGGATTGATGTAACTTTCGTCCACGATGGAAATCAATTTTTCGCGCAGATATTCGATTTTCTCATCGTTCGTCGGCTGGCAAACCGCTAAATAGTTGCCGATTTTCTCGCGCTTGCTCGCGCTGTTGATAAAATCTTCGAGAACGATCAAATCCTTTCGGCGGTCGAAAAATTCCCTTTCCGAATCCGAGAAAGCGTCGGCGACGCGGTAAAAACCTTCTTCGAGTGAAATCGAATCGCCGAGAATCGAAGCGACGGTCGCGGCGACCGTGCCGAAAGTTTTTTCGGCGTTCGTCGCAATGCGCCAGATTTTCGTCGTTAAAAGTTCGTCGGGCAAATCTTTGAAGCGTTCCAAAAGTGCCGCCGAATGCCAGTTTGCCAGCCATTTTTCGAGTCCGACGCGAATCGCCTTGCGATCTTCCGGCGTTTCGATGGATTGAAAATCGTCCGCCGCCGTTAAAATTTGCGCCCATTGCGTTAGGCGTTCGTCTTTGTATAAAACGGTCGAAGGCTTGGCGATGCCTTCGATGTCGTTCCAGATGATTTTTAAATCGAGCGAACGGCGGTTGATTCTATCGCCTTTCGACGTAACGAATTCGATCTGTCTTTGCGCGACGAGCGCGGTTAAAATCAAATGCACGGATTCGCGCCCCAAACCGAGCGGCGATTTTTTCAGCCGTTCGTAAATCGTTTCGAGCGAAACCGCCTTTTCCGCGTCGGCTTTGACGAGTTTGAGAATTTCCTTGACGAACGGCAGAGCGTTAACCTTCGCTTCGCTTTCGAGGACGAGCGAGTTGCCGCGCTTGACGACCAAACCGAGCGGCAAAGCGAAAGTTTCGGCTAATTTTTGAACGTCGCTTAAAGTTTGCCGCGCGCCGCTGAAAAAATCGTTGGCGAGCGTCGAAACGTCGGTCATTTCGAGCGTTTTCGCAAACGGCGGATGCTCGGGATAAATATTCTCGAAAAGAGGATCGAGCATATCCGAGAAAACTCCGGCGAGAGAATGCGCCGTTCGCGCTTTTTCCGAGAAATTAAAATCGAATCCGTTGATCCAAAGCGTCGCTTCTTCGAGAAAAACGCGGTTGAAGATTTTTTCGACCGCCGCCATATTCGAATGTCCGGCGGCGCGAATCTGCTCGCCGTATTCGTCGCGCAAATTCTGGTCGGTCAGCAAAACATAATAACGCAGAATCGTTTCGATTTCGTCAGGACGCGGCGGCGAAATTTGCCAGAAAACCTGCGGCGTATCAGGCGCGTTTTTCGGTTTGACGGCGGCGGTCGAAGGCGGATTGATAATCGCTTCCCAGTCTGTGCTTTGCAGTTCCGACGGCGCGTTTTTGTCGGCTTTTCCGTCGAGATTCCAAAGAATTCGACCGTCGCGCCGACCGCCGCGCCAGACGACTTCGCATTTCGACCAATCGGAATTTTCCACGTTTTCGTCGGAAAAACTCCAATCAGAAAAGCGTTCACGCGCGACGCGGCGCAGAACTTGCGGAACGACATCGGGCGAAACGATTTTGACCGCTTCGGCGATTGCCAAATTCAAGCTGTCTTTTGCGCTGATTTTTAAGCTGTAACGAATTTCCTTGCCTTCCGCCGTGAGCTGCTGAATATCTTCGGGCGCGGCGTTAGCGAATTTTTGCAGCAAATCTTCGACTTCGGCGACGGCTTTCGGCGGTTCGTTTTCGTCGTAAATCAACATCGCCGCCGCAATCTCGCCGCCGGTCGCGCCTTCGCCTTCGAGCGAGAGAAGAAACAAGCCCTTTAAAACTAATTTCGCCTGATGCCTTTGCATCACCGGAAGCTGTAAAACGACTTCCGAGTTTATTTTGTCGTAGGCTTCAAAAGCGTTTTTCAAATCTTCGACCTTGCGAAGCAGGGCTTCTACGCTGTCGAAAACTTCATCGAGCGCGATCAAAGAATTTGCCGGACGACCGAGAATTTTGTTGCCCGCTTCGGACGCGAAACCTAAAAGTGCGAATTCCGGAGCGTAAAGCCGCACGAACGGCGCGTTTTCCAAAATCACCGGATGCAGCGGGTAAAGCGCGGCAAAACGCTGTTCGCTCCAACGGAAATTCGGCACCGCTTCTTTAAAATTCTGATAAATTTCGTGCAGAAGCGGCTGCATTTGCCGATTTTTCGGGAAAATGTGCGAATCAACGATGCGGTAAAGATGTTCCTGATCGAGATAGTCTATCGAAAAACGGCGGGCGATTGCCGAGTTAATGCCGTCCGCTCCGGCGATGTCGTCGTCGAGCGCGACGGCGACGAAAATATTTAAATTCTTAACGGCTTCGGCGATTTCGCCCAAAAGAACGCCGTCGTCGCGCGACACGCGCGACGTGCGCTCGAAAGCCGTGTCAACGATTAAAACGAACGGTAAATCGCCCGACTGTTCAGCCGCGAATTCGAGCAAATCGCTGACCGAATCGGTGAAATCCGAAGGCTTTTTATCGAAGGTTTTGGCAATCGCCGCCTTTAATTCGTCGAGCAGAGTTTCGTGCGTTCCGCGTCGCGCAAACGCGACCGTGTAACGCGCGCGTTTGAGCCGTTGCGCGCTCGCGGCGACGTGCGGATCGCTGACGCGCGAACGAAGTTCGGGATGCGAAACAATCGCGCCGAGCGTCGCTAAAAAATGACTTTTGCCGACACCGCGATAACCGGCGAGAGCGCTTGCGGCGGAATTGGCAAGCGCGTTTGCCGCGCCGTTTCCGGGCTGAACGGCGGCGATGCGGTCGAGCCATTTGCTCATCAAATCCGACGTAACATCCGTGAAATGATAAATCGAAAGCGTCTTCGCCGGATCGGCGATAAAATCCTGCAAACTTTTGTAAGAAAGAACTTCAACCAAGTCTTTCACTTTTTCCTGAATGCGTTTCATTTGTTTCGGTCGTTAATAAAAGGAAGGCTTTTCCGAGATAAGATTTACCGAAAGAATTTCCGGCTCTTTGGTATTTTAGCAACTTTTTCCGATAAATTAAACAGTTTTAACACATATTTTTCAACTATTTAAAATTACCCGAAAAACTTTGCAAATTTCCGCAACTAAAATTCTTTTTCGCGCATCAAAAAAATCGTTGCTAAAACAATTCATTAAGATATAATCCAACTATCGGGCTACAAGTATTTTTTAGGAGAATTCAGATGTATAAAGATTCGATTCGCAAATTCGGCGCGTTTCTTTCGGCGGTAACGATTTTGACGAGCGCGATTGCTTTTTATCCGGCGAGCGTCGCGGCTCAGACCACAACGACCGACGCGAAACAAACAGACAAGAACGAGAAGAAAAGCAAAAATAAAAAAGACAAAAAAGAAAATTCCAAAGAAGCGTCAGCCGCGCAAACTCAAACCGCGCAAACGTCGAACGTCAAAGGCGCGCTTTCGCCGAAAGACGATCCGAATATGATCGGCAAGCGTAATATCAACAACGGCTCGGATAAATTCTTCGGCTGGCTCGGCGGCTCGAAGGAAAAAGAGATGGCAATCGGCAGACAACTGGCGATGGAAGTCGAGCAACAGGCGAAATTGGTTGAAGACCCGGTCATCACCGAATACGTCAACCGCGTCGGTCAAAATATCGTGCTTCATTCGGACGCGAAAGTTCCGTTCACGATAAAAGTCATTGACACCGATGAAGTGAATGCTTTCGCTTTGCCGGGCGGATTTTTCTACGTCAACAAAGGCTTGATTTTAGCCGCCGACAACGAAGCCGAACTAGCCGGCGTGATGGCGCACGAAATCGCTCACGTTTGCGCGCGCCACGCGATGGAAAATCAAGGCAAAGGCACGGCTTTGAATTACGGGATGCTCGCCGGCGTGATTTTCGGCGGTCCGATTGTCAGCCAGGTTTTATACAATGGCGGCGGAATTTTGGGCGGCTTGGCGATGCTCAAATTCTCGCGCGGCGCGGAAAGCGAAGCCGATAATCTCGGCGTTCAATATTTATACGCTTCCGGCTACGATCCGACGGCGATGGCGACGATGTTTGAAAAGCTCGCGTCGCAGAACAAGAAAAAACCCGGCACGGTCACTAAACTTTTCTCGTCGCATCCGCAATCAACCGACCGCCGCGAAACGAGTATTGCACTCGTCGCGCGTTTTCCCGAAAAAGATGAATACGTCATCAGCACCTCGGAATTTCAGCGCGTCAAAGCGCAGCTTTTGAGAACGTCGAACGCCAAAGCCGGAGTCATAAGCGACATTGATGATAGCGGCGAAGGCAAACCGACTCTGAAACGCCGCCAGCCCGAACCCGATTCGACCACGCCGACCGATTCGGACGGCGATTCGAGCAGTACGAGCAACGGTCCGCCGAAACTGAAAAAACGCGGCGAAGATTCGGACACCAAACCGCAACCGTCGCCGACACCGAACAATTAAGCAGTTATTGTGAAAATGAAAAAGGCATCGAAATTTCGATGCTTTTTTCGTTTTTAACTCGTTCGACTTTTAATCTAAAAGCGTTCCTTTCACTCCGACCGGCAAGCTGAAAAGCGTATCGTTCGTTGCCACGATCATTTCGCCGCGTCTCGTGAAACATAACCCGACGATGTTCATTCCGGCGAGAAAAACTTCGGCTTCGCGGTCATCGGAGATTTTGACGATGCCGTGTCTGCCGCCGAGACACGCCGCCGCGTAAAGATTTCCGTCACGGTCAAAAGCGATGCCCTGCGGTCTGCCGAGTCCTCGGTAAAAAATTTCGTCGAAACCGCCTTTGTCAATTCTGTAAACCGCGTCGAAACTCGAAAGTCCGGGCGCGGTCACGTAAAGTTTGCCGTCCATGCCGAAGGCGAGATGATATGCCGATACCGACGGTTCTAAAACGGCAAACGATTCGCTGTCGCCCAAATCGGAAACGCGAAAAATCGTGCCGCTGCGGTCGCCGACAAACATCGCGCCGTCTTCGTCAAACGCGATGCCGGTCGCAATTCCCAAGTCCGAAGCGAACGGCACGGCTTCCGAATCAAAATTAACGCGCATCACTTCGCCGTCAGCCCGCGCCGTGACGAACATCTCGCCGGATTTATCGAACGCGATGCCGGTCGGATTCATCACTTCGGCGGGCATTTCGTTCGCATAACCGTCAGATTCAACCCGAAAAAGCGTCGCGGGCAACTGCTGCCCGCGCGAACCCGAGCGCGTGGCGATAATCGTATCGTTTTTCGGATCAATTGCCGGATTTGCGACCAGATGCAGATTGTCAGCCAGCTTTTTCCCGACCGCGATTGTTACCGCGTCGCTGCGGTCGCCGCCGCTTTCGAGATAAATTTCGACCTCGTTCGTGTCAAAATCATCAGGCACAATCGCCATCACGCGGCTTGCCGACGCGCCGATCAAACGCGCTCGTTTGCTGTCGAAAAAACAGCCGTAACCGCTCGCCGCGTCAATCGAAAAATCTTCGCACTCGATAATAATTTCACCGCCCGGAATCGCACGCGGCGGATTGATTGAAATGATTCTGCCTGCTCTGTTCATTTTCCCGCTCCCGTCTGAAACTTTCGATTTTACGCGCTAAACGGTTTCGTGTCTAATTGAGCTAAAATCCGAATAATAAAAACGCCGAGACAAAAAATTAGTCTCGGCGTTCAAGAGAAGTTGAATTTCAAAACTCGATTAAGGTTCTCTCAATAGGAAAACGTACCACGCCCAGCGACCGACCTGCGCTCCACGCACGTCCCTGACCGCCGAGCGGTATTTGAACTGATTGCCAAATTGATCCGTTCGACGCGATTCACTTGCAGGGCATCGAGATAAAGAATCGGGTAAACGGAATCAAGCGGGCGCGACTGCCAAGCCCGAACTT
>CAXTMQ010000067.1:0-17606 GCA_964245305.1 uncultured Pyrinomonadaceae bacterium | reverse complement strand
AAATTTATGACGCAGGCGCAGATGAACACCGGACCGGGAATTTTCGGACCGCGCACCGAAGCCGCTCTGCGCCATTTTCAGCGCAATCGCGGTTTAGTCGCAGACGGAATTTACGGACCGAAATCGCAAGCCGCTCTGCGAAAGGCTTTGGGCGGCGGAAGTACCGCGCCGACCAACCCGACGAACCCGACAAATCCAAATCCGCCGTCAACTGCGTCGGGCGCGAAAATCAATCAGATTTTGAAAGGCACGAATTTGGCGGGCAAAGGCGATTTGATTGCGAAATTGGCGAAAGAATATAAAATTCCGGCAGAACTCGCGCTGGCGATGTTTCGCAAGGAGGCGAGTTTCGCTTCGACCGGCAGTTTGGCGCAGCGCAACAATAATCCGGGCAACATCAGATTCGTCGGGCAGGCGGGCGCGACGCGCGGCGCGGGCGGTTTCGCGCGTTGGAGTTCGATGGACAAAGGCATCGAAGCGTATTTCAAACTGCTCGACAGAGGCTATCGCTCGTTTATTGATCACAGGGATTGGCACGGTCTCGTCAACAAATACGCGCCGCCGGTCGAAAACGACAGCAATTTATACGCGCGGCAGATTATTCAATGGATGCGCGAATATCGCAGTCGAATTTAAATTCGATGCGAAGATTAAAAGCGTGAATTTGAATTTTGAATCAATTGAATAAACCCAAAAATGCCGGAGATTTCTAATGAAATTCTCCGGCATTTTCAGTTCAAAAAAGGAGATGAATTAGAGTCATCAATTCGCTTCTTCAAAAGAATCGGCGAATTTTCTTTCTCAGTGTAAAATTGAACGAGTCAATCCTACATTATTGTCATTCGAGCGAAAAGAATACTCGGATTCAAAAAAATTATTTTGTTTGAACAAATTTTTCGAGCGGCGCGGTCAAAAAGAATTTATCGTAAAAATCTTTGCGATGCGCGGCGAGCGTGCGGATTTTTTCGCCGATAATGCGGTAAAGATTCGCCAGTTTCGGGTTTCTGCCGAGTTTTTCCAAAATCCGCCAGATTAATTCGCCGACGCTCGCGGCGAACATTTTGAAATTTACCTGCTCGCGCAGAATAATTTTGCCGTTTTGATATTTGAAATCGTCAATCGAAGGATTCAAAAACGGATAATCGGCGGCGAGTTCGCGCCGCGCTTTGTCGAACATCGCCGCGAAATCGAGATTCGCCTCGCCGAGCGACGTTTCGACGGTTCGCAAAAGTTCGGCGGATAAATTCAAAAGCGTCTGCCAATCCGAATCGTCGAGTCGCAGAGGCTTGGCTTGCGCTTCGACTTTATTGCTCAAATCGAAAGGGAAATCGGGAACGCTCGTGTCGGATTTCGTAAAAGTTTTTTCAAAGATAAAAGTTTTAATTTTCGTATTGCCCGCATTTTCATTCTGCTCCGGCAATTCGAGAAGCATTTCCTCCGGCGACGCTTCAATTGCGGCGGCGTTTGATTTTCCGGCGTTTGATTCGATTTCCGCAAACGCGGGCGCGATTTCCTCGACGTTTTGATAAACGCAGATATTTCCGCCCGCTTCTCTGGCGCGAATCAGAAGCCTTTGCAGGGCTTCTTCGCCTTCGGAAATGCGTCCGGCGATCAAATCGCGTTCGAGAACGCGCATCTGTTCGTCAGCCGTCAAAATCACGTCGGCTTCGTAGGCTTTTAATTCGACGCGAATTTTTCCTTCAAACTTCTGCCGCCGCAGATGCTTGATCAAAGCCGCCAGATTGACGAACGACGTATCTAAATTTTCGTAGAGAAGGCGATTGTTCATTTAGGAAATTGCTTGTAAAATTTGCGGAAATTAAAAGACGCGGCGTTCTTTTGTATTTAAAAACTACTAATTTCGCCTCGTTTCCATTGCATCTTTTTTATTTTTCCGTCAAAATTCGCAAACAAGCAAAATAGTCTTTAGTTTTTGGTTTTTAGTCTTTTGTTATTGGATTTTGAATTTGACTTAGACCTTTGAAAACGAACCGCTAAAAACCAAAAACTAAAAACCGAAAACTAAATTTATGAAATCTTTATTCCGTAAAAAATCCATCGCGCAGATTCAAGCCGACGCGGCTGCCGGAATGAGCGACCACGCGCAGGAAGGAACGGGCGGCGACGGCGGCGGTTTGCGCCGTTCTTTGGGAACATTCGATTTAACGATGCTCGGCATCGCGGCGATTGTCGGCGCGGGCATTTTCGCGCTCGTCGGCGAAGCGTCGTTCAAAGGCGGTCCGGGCGTGATTCTGCTTTTTATTTTCGCGTCAATCGCCTGCGGTTTCGCCGCGCTTTGCTACGCCGAATTCGCCTCGAAAATTCCGATTGCGGGTTCGGCTTACACTTACGCTTACGCGAGTTTCGGCGAGATTATCGCGTGGATTATCGGCTGGGATTTGCTGGTCGAATACGCCATCGGCAACATCGCCGTCGCTATTTCGTGGAGCGATTATTTTACGCGCCTGCTGATCGCCAACGGCATCAGAATTCCCGCCAATTACACGATGGATTATTTGAGCGCGTCGCGCGGTTTTGCGGAAAATCACGAAGCGGTCGAAGCGATTCTGGCGAAAGGACAAACGCTCGACGCGCTCGGATTGATGAACGGTGACCAACTGAAAGCCGTTTCCGATTCGCTCACGCCGAATATCGTCGAAGCGTATACGGCTTGGACGGGCGCGCCGCATATCGGCAACATTCCGGTAATTTTGGATTTGCCCGCGCTCGGCATCGTTTTTCTCATCACTTGTCTGGTTTATGTGGGCATCCGCGAATCGAAAACCGCTTCCAATATTATGGTCGCGCTGAAATTGGCGGTGATTTTTCTCGTAATTATTCTGGGCGCGTTTTTCGTCAAAACGACGAACTGGGTTCCGTTTCTGCCGAACGGTTTCGGCGGTTTGACAACCGGCGTGGCGGCGGTTTTCTTCGCTTACATCGGTTTCGACGCGCTTTCGACGACTGCCGAAGAATGCAAAGACCCGTATAAAACTTTGCCGCGCGGAATGATTTATTCGCTCGTCATCTGCACGGTTCTTTACGTCGCGCTCGCGCTCGTTTTGACCGGAATGGTCAATTATTCAAAATTTGAAGGTGTCGGCGATCCGCTCGCGTTCGTTTTCGGACCCGAAGGCGCGAATCTGCCCTGGGTTTCGGGCATTATCGCGGTCAGCGCGATTATTGCGATTGCGACGGTTTTACTGGTTTTCCAACTCGGACAGCCGCGCCTCTGGATGGCGATGAGCCGTGACGGGCTTCTGCCGAAAATCTTTTCTTCGATTCACCCGAAATTCAGAACGCCCTGGTTTTCGACGATTCTGACCGGCTTTATGGTGGCGATTCCGGCGTTGTTTATGAATCTGTCGGAAGTTACCGATTTGTCGGTGATCGGAACGCTGTTCGCGTTCACGATTGTCTGCGCCGGAGTTTTAGTTAAAGACAAGGAATTTGCCGGACAAAAACGCTTTGTGCCGTATCTCAATTCGCAATGGATCGCGCCAATTTTATACGTTCTGGTGATGGCTGGAGTCATTTATTTTAACGGCGACGCGGTGATTAAATTTTTCACCGATTACACGCCCGTCAAAGACGAAACGGCTCTCACCACGTTCTTGCATAAAATTCCCTATTTCGTTTTTATTATTTTTTCGTTGATTATGGCGGCGTTGTGTTTCGTTAAACGACTTTCGCTGATTCCGGTTTTAGGTATAATGTTCTGCACGTATCTGATGACCGAACTCGGCTGGACGAACTGGTTTCGATTCGGCGTTTGGCTGCTGATCGGCTTAATCGTTTATTTCTTTTACAGCTATACGCACAGCAAACTGCACAACCGCGAAGAAGTCGCGGAAGTCGCGGCGGGAAGTTAAAGGGTTTTTAATCCGCGCCGTATCGAAGCCGGATTAAATTTTCGGAGTTTATCAAGGTAAATTATTCGAGGAGGAATAAAAAATGAAAAAATTATCAATCCTGACGGCAATATTTTGTTTGATTTTTCAGACAGTCACGGTTTCGGCGGCAACGCCTGATTTCTCGGGAACTTGGGAATTGGATAAAACCAAATCGGTTCTGCCCGAAACGATGCAAATCGAATCAATGACGTTGAATGTTTCGCAAACAGCGACTGAATTGAAAGTTGAAACGATGGTGAAGCGCGGTCAAAACGGCTTCGGCAACGGCAGCGGAATGGGCGCGCCGCGCGGCGGAGCGGGTAACGGCGCAGGCAGCGGAATGGGCAGCGGCGGAATGCGCGGCGGGCAGATGATCGTTTATTCGCTTGACGGCAAGGAAACCACAAACGACATCGGCAGAGACGCGACGACCGGCAAGGAAACGAAAACCGCCAAAGTCGCTTCCGACGGCAGATTGAGTTTAACCGTCGTTCGCAATCTCGATACGCAGATGGGCAGTATGACGACGAAAACCAACGACGAATGGGAACTGCTCGACGGCGGCAAAACCTTGAAAATCACGCGCTATTCGGAAACGCCGCGCGGCGCGTTCAATTCGATTTTGTATTTCACGAAAAAGAGCGGTGCTGCGACGATTGGAACGACCGACGCGACCGTTAAAGATTCCGGCGACAATGCGACAACGGCGCGGCGCATTAACGGCGGCGTTTTAAACGGCAAAGCGACTACTTTGGCGAAACCCGAATATCCGCCAGCCGCCAGAGCCGTGAAAGCGAGCGGCGCGGTCAATGTGCAGGTAACAATTGACGAGCAGGGAAACATCGTTTCGGCGAGTGCGGTTTCCGGTCATCCGCTTCTGCGCGCGGCGGCGGAAGATGCAGCACGCGCCTCGAAATTCGCTCCGACGATGCTGCAAGGCGTTCCCGTTAAAGTAACCGGCATAATCGTTTATAATTTCACGCCGTGATTCGGTTTGAATTCGTTTGCGAAAGAAAGGCAAGAGTCTCAAAAAACTCTTGCCTTTCTCTTTGCGGCGCGGTTAATGGAAAAAATTAGCGACTTCTCGATTTTGGATTTTCCGTCGGCAAATCTTATATTTTAATTGAATATGGAATATCCTTTGTGGGTTTGGATCACATTTTTCGCCGTTGTTCTGGCGGCTTTGGCAATTGATTTGGGCATTGCCAATCGTCGCGCTCACGCGCCGACGCGCCGCGAAACTTTGGTGTGGAGCGCGGTTTGGATTTCGCTCGCGCTTCTCTTTAATTTATTTATTTTGTGGCAGTTCGGCACGCTCAAAGCGAAGGAGTTTTTCACCGGCTATCTGATCGAACTGTCGCTTTCGATTGATAATCTATTTGTTTTTCTGCTGATTTTTAACTTTTTCAAAGTGCCGAAAAAATATCAGCACCGCGCTTTGTTCTGGGGCATTTTTATGGCACTCGCGCTGCGAATGATAATGATTTTCGCGGGCGCGGAATTGGTCGAAAAATTCGATTGGATTTTATATTTCTTCGGCGCGTTTCTGATTTACACGGGCATCAAAATGTTCGGCGGCGACGATGAATTCAACCCGGAAGAAAGCGCGATTGTGAAATTCACGACCAAATTTGTCCGCATCACCAAAAAATACGACGGCGAAAATTTTTTTATCGTCGAAGACGGCAAACGCTCGGGAACGCTTCTCCTTTTGGTTTTAATCGTCATCAACGTCGCCGATCTGGTGTTTGCGGTTGATTCGATTCCGGCGATTTTCGGCATTACGACCGACAAATTTATCGTTTACACTTCCAACATTTTCGCCATTCTCGGCTTGCGGACGTTCTTTTTTCTGCTCGTCGAAATGGCGGAAAAATTTCATCTGCTCAAATACGGTCTGGCGTTCGTGTTGAGCTTTATCGGTTTGAAAATGCTTCTGCCGCTGCTCGCGGAAGGCGCGCTACTGATTTCGGGCAAAGACGGCGATTCTTCGTTTTCGGAATTTTTACGGCGATATTTGCATCACGATTTCGAGCAGACGCTGATAAATTTGTCGCTCGGTATCGTCATCGGCGCAATCGCGCTTTCGATTATTTTCTCGCTCGTTTATCCGCCGAAGGAAGCGTGATTCACGAATTTATTTTCTTAAAAACAGTTTTTCCGCGAAAAAGTATTCGGAATTCGGAACGAAAAATGTAAAATTGTTTCGTCATTCTTTGTCGGCGATTTCGTCCGGCTGAAAGCATCTGATTTTGCGTCGTAAAGATTTTAAATTCTCAAATCCTGGAAGATGGAAAAGAAGCAAGGCAGATTTTACGTTGATTGGTGGCAAATCAAGCGCAGCACCGTTTACGGCGGCGCGGCGACGCTTCTGATCCTCGCCTTGTTGATCGGCGGCTGGTGGCTTTGGCGCGGCAGCTTTTTCATCGCCGCGCCGGAGGCGACGACCGCGCCGAAAGACGCGGCGAAGGTAATTTCTTTTGAAGGCGACGTGCGAATCATCCGCGCCGCGACGCGCGAAACGATTCTGGTCACGCGCATTACTTTTGTCGCCGCCGGCGATACGATTCAGACGCAGGCGGACGGCAGAGCGCAGGTGCAGATGATTGACGGCTCGACGCTTTCGATCCGACCGAACAGCACGGTCGTCATCCGCGACAGCGCATCAATTTTCGGCGGCACGAACATCCGCGTCACGCTCGGCGACGGGCAGATCAACGTCAAAACGCAGGATCAAACCGAGCAGACGGAAAACGTCGTCGAAGTTCTCGAATCGGAAAACCGCGTTTTGCCGCAAACCGACGCGAGCTTTAACATCAACGAGCAGAACGGCGGCGAAATCCGCATCAGTCGCGGCGGTGTCGAATCGAATGTCGGCGGCGAGAAAGTCGTCATCAAAGAAAATGAATTCGCGGCGGTCAACAACGGCAAAATTCAGCCGAAGGAACGCCTGCTCGACGCACCGAAATTGGTCGCGCCGGTAAATTCCGAGCAGATCAACGCTTCATCCGACGTTTCTTTTCGATGGCAGAAGCCCGAAGCGAATTCGGCGGTCAGCTTTCATCTGCAAGTCGCCAGATCGCCGTTTTTCGTCGCCGATTCGATTGCGCTCGAACGCGACGCGCTGACGAGTCAGATTTTCACTTTAGCGAATCTCGAACCGGGAACTTATTACTGGCGTTTGAGCGCGTCCGCCGCTTCGGGGCAGACGAGCGATTGGGGCGAGCCTTGGAAGTTTACCGTCGTCAAACAATCGAACGGCGCGACGCTCGCGGCGAGCGATTGGCAGGTCGAACCGGTCGGCGGCAGCATTTATTTAATCAGCGGCAAAACGCAGCCCGGCGCGACGGTTCGCAGCGCGGGACGCGAAGTATTTGCCGCCGCCGACGGTTCTTTCCGCCTGCAAGTTTCCGCCAATTCTTCAACCGTCGCCGTCGAAATCAATGACGAGCGCGGCAACCGCAGCCGCTATTCTTTGAATCTAAATTCCGCAAAAGCCGCAAGGCAGTAGGAAATGGTAAATGATTAATGCTGAACTGTTAATGAAAGCCGGAAAAGCGAGCTTCTTATATTTACCATTAAGCATTAACCATTTACCATTAAGAATAAAGTTTTGAGCCACAATCATTCACATTCACACGAAAGACGCGACGCGGGAAGTTTAAGAAAGCTAAGATTCGCGTTAATTTTGACTTTCGTTTATATGCTCGCCGAAGCGTTCGGCGGCTGGGTTTCCAATTCGCTCGCCTTGCTTGCCGACGCGGGGCATATGTTGACCGATGTCGCGGCTTTGAGCTTAACTTTGGGCGCGATTTGGATCGCGGAACGTCCGGCGACCGACAAAAAGACGTTCGGATATTATCGTTATGAAATTCTCGCCGCGTTCGTCAACGGCATCGCGCTGGTTTTGATCTCGGTCTGGGTAATTTACGAAGCCTACGAGCGTTGGTCTGCGCCGCCGGAAATCAAAGGCATCGAAATGACGACGGTTGCCGTCGGCGGATTGATCGTTAATATCATTGCCGCGTCGCTTCTACACGGCGGACACGAACACGATCTTAATATGCGCGGCGCGTGGCTGCACGTAATGGGCGATTTGCTCGGCTCGGTAACGGCAATCGTCACGGGCGCGTTGATTATCAGCTTCGGATGGCTTTGGGCGGACGCTGTATCGAGCATTTTGATCAGTTTGATAATAATTTTCGGCGCGTGGAATTTGATAAAAGAATCGGTCAACGTGCTTTTGGAAGGCACGCCCGCGCATATTGATTTGACGGCGGTCGAAAATTCGATCAGACAAACGGAAAACGTCCAAGACGTTCATGATCTTCACGTTTGGGCGATAACTTCGGGAATGGAAGCCCTGAGCGTTCACGTCGTTCACAGCGAAACCATTCAATCCGCCGCGCTTTTGTCGTCAATCAAAACAAAACTTCACGACGAATTCGGCATAGATCATTTAACGATTCAGCTCGAAACGCTCGAAAATGAAATGTTAGACGCGCATTCGTGTTTTTCCGGCGCGAACTGCTTCGATTCCGACGCGAAAGTCAAAGTAAAAACCTTTTCGCGCTAGAATTCCCGCTCCATTTCAATTAAAAACGCCCCCAACGCGCAAAAATTAAACTATTAGCCATCAACTGTCAACTGTCAGCTATCAAAACGGGAAATCTCTTTTTTGATAGCTGACAGCCTTTTTCATCGACCGCTGATGATTTTTGCAAAAGGCGCGTATTTATTGATTAAAAACAAGTTGATAAAAGAAAATTTGCCGTTCGGCACGGTAAATTTCAACTCGGGATTTACAGATCCCGAGTCAGTATTCGTTAATCACGACGCGAAATTCGACGGCTTCGACTATAATTGATTAGATTTTTATGCCGAATATCAATCTCAAATACGGAAGATCACAAATCTCTTTTGATTTCGACGCGAATCAATTTCAGGTTTTGGGAAACTTGACGGAAAAATCCGCGCTTTCGGATTCGGAACTCGGCGAGCGGTTTGAAAATCCGTTTAACTCGAAGCCGCTCGAAGAAATCGTCAATCAAGGCGAAACCGTTTTAATAGTCGTGCCGGACGCGACAAGACAGACGGCTTGCGGGCAGATCGTTAATTTGCTCGTTCGGCGACTTATTGCGAACGGCACGATGCCGCACGACGTTCGGATAATTTTTGCGACGGGCATTCACCGCCGCGTAACCGACGACGAAAAGCGAGATTTGCTGACTTCGTTTATCTTTCAGCGCGTCAAAACGCTCGACCACAATCCGCGCGATCTGGCGAACATCGTCTCCTTGGGAGAAACAACGAGCGGAATTCCGATTCAATTAAACCGCGCTTTGACCGAACACGATAAAACGATTATCGTCGGCGGCATCTCGTTTCATTATTTCGCCGGATTTACAGGCGGCAGAAAATTGATTTGTCCGGGTTTGGCTTCGACGCGAACCGTCGCGGAAACGCATCGTCTCGCCTTCGACTGCGAATTAAAATCGCGGCGCGCGGGCATTGATACGGGAATCTTAAAAGGAAACGCCGTCCACGAAGCGTTCGTCGAAGTCGTCCGAACGCTTCCGCCCGCATTTGCATTAAATACAATCGTCAACTCGGCGGGCGACGCGATTGATTTATTTGCGGGCGATTGGATTTCGGCGCACGAAACAGTGTGCACGGCTTACGAGGCGAATCACACGATTGAAATTGCGGAAAAAAGAGATTTAGTCATCGCTTCGTGCGGCGGTTTTCCGCCGGACATAAATATAATTCAAGCGCACAAGGCTTTAGATATGGCTTCGAGAGCCTGTAAAGACGGCGGCACAATCGTCTTGCTCGCCGAATGCGCCGACGGTTTGGGAAGAAAAGATTTCTTGAATTGGTTTGAAGCGGAAAATTCCGCCGCATTAGCCGAAAAATTATGTGAAAGTTACCAGATTAACGGTCAGACGGCTTGGAATCTTCTCCGCATCGCCGAACGCTTTGACGTTCGCATTCTGACTTCAATATCCGAAGAAGAAACGCGGCGAATGAGACTCGGAAAAATCAATTCATTAAACGAAATTATCGCAAGATTCGATAAAAAAACAAACGGCTACATCATCCCGTCCGGCGCGAAGTTTCAGATTAAAAGCGCGGATGTTTCGTAGATTTCCGGCTTTGAAAAGACTTTGAACGAATCAAACAAGATTTTCGCACCAACTATTCGCTATTAACTATTAACTGTTCACTATAAAAAAAGGCGAACCGACTCGTTTAATAGTGAACAGTTTAGTTGAAAATGATAACGAAAGAATTGTTATTGCTGAACCTTTTCAGTCGAGCCGCTCGCCGTCGCAATCAAAATCGCGCCGGTCGCCATCAAGCCCGCGCCTAAAACCGTCTGCCACGTAATCTTCTCTTTAAGGAAAAGAATCGCCATCACGACCGCGAAAGCCAGCGAAAGATTGCTCAACGGCGAAACACGCGACGCATCGCCGAGCTTCAGCGCGGCAAACGTGAAAAGCGACGAAAGACAAGTGATAATTCCGGCGAGAAGCAGATAAAACCACGCGCCCCGATTCACCTGCGCGATTTCCGAAAACTTGCCCTGCCAAATAACGACGCTCCACGAAACCGTTAAAATCATCACCGATTGAATTGCAAACGCGAGGCTTGAATCTACATTCTTGATACCGATTTTCGACAAAGTTACAACCGCTGCCGCCGACAGAGCCGCCAAAAGAGAAAATAAAATCCACATTATCTATTTTGATTGAAACTGCTCGCTAACAGTTGTAAAAAAAGGCTTTCGACGGAAAGCCTTTTTTATCATCGAATAAATCTTGTCGAAAACCTAGACGGTTTTGCGTAAGGCGAAGGTTCTGGCAATCGAATCGGTTTGATTGCGGATTGACTTGAGTTTGTCGCGCTCGCCGGTAAAGCGCAGGACATAGACGGTTTTGTCGTCAATTTTCAGAAAGTAAAATCTGCCGCTCATATTTCTGCCCGAACGGACGAATTCGTAATTAAAGATTTTGCCGTCGAACGTGCCGTCGAACGATTCTTCTTTGCCGGCGACGTAACCGGGCAGAAATTGCAGACGGTCTTCTTCGTTCTTGATCGTGTCCGCCATCAAATCGCCAGCCTTGACCGCGATTTTGCGAATTTCGAGATAACCGTTCATCCGGTCGCCGTAAACGTATTCGACGTTCGGGCTGGTCGCCGAAGGCTTGGCAATCTGCTTCCACCCGGCTTCGGGCAAAGTGAATGTGTAATCCACGTTCGTGTCGGAAAACTTTTCGCTCTGGGCAAACGCCGCCGCCGCGAAAAACAAACCGAGAACGGCGGAAAAGAAAATTTTGCGTAACTTCATCGTTTTTGGATTCCTTGTTTTCGAGTCGAAATTTTACTGCTATTCTAGCTTATTATCGAAAGATTCGCTAAATTTTAGATGGCGCGGCTTTGTTTTTCAGTTGTCCGTTTCCCGTTTCGCGCCGCTTCGATTCGGTTTTGATAATTTTGAGATTGAAAGAAAAATTTGACGGCTGGAAATTTTTTACCTGTTTTGCAGTGAACAGTTAATGGTTAATAGTGAACAATTTTCTCGCGCAAAACTATCAGCTGTTCACTATTAACTATTCACTATCAAACGAGTAAAATTTTCCGAAAGATTTCATTCGGTGATTTTCTATCAATCATCTGTAAAAATAATGCAGTTTCTCGCGCTTTTTATTTTTGGATTTTTAATGATGGAAGCGATTTCCTACGTCGCGCATCGGTTTCTTTTTCACGGCGTTCTGTGGCGAATTCACCGAACGCATCACGCGCCGACAAAAGCGTTTCTCGAACTCAACGACGCATTTTCCGTCGGTTTCGCGCTGCTTTCAATCGGTTTGATGTGCGGGGCGCAAAAGCCTCTGCTCGATTCGGTCGCGTTTCCGATTGGTTTGAGCCTTACCGTTTACGGAATTTTCTATTTCATTCTGCACGATTTGTTCACGCATCGCCGTTTTTTGCCGTTCAAATCGCGGAATAAAGTTTTGCTAACCGTTCGCGCCGCGCATCAGAGGCATCATCAAACCGTCGAAAAACAGGGCATCGAGCCGTTCGGTTTATTCGTTTTCGATTATAAAAAACATCTGAAAATTTCGAGACGAATCAGCGCACCTGAACGGGAAACGGCACGAAGCATAAAATAAAAATCAGCAAAGTCAGCACGGCGACGACGATTCGCGGCGCATCGAGCGGCGCGTTGTCGAGCGGTTCGGGATGTCTGATCTTCATCATTATGCCGAGCAGAACGACAAATAAAAGCCCGCTCGGACTGCTGTATAAAACGAAGCCGAGCGCGGAAATCAAAGCCATCGCAACGAATGTTAATCTGCCCGTCCAGCGATGAACCGTTTCGCCGAAAATCGAAAAAACCGCGTGTCCGCCGTCGAGCTGTCCCGACGGCATCAAGTTCAGGCTGGTAACGAGCATTCCAACCCAAGCCGCCGCTAAAAACGGATTAAACGCGCCGTTCGTCAAATCAACGTGCAGAAGTTTCGCCAGCATCTGCGTCAAAAGCGGATCGGCGAAAGTTAAACCCTGCGCGTCAATGATTTCGTGCGGCGTGGCTTGCTTCAACGTCAAAAGTCCGGCGATCAAAATCGGAATCAGCGCGACGAATCCGGCAATCGGACCGGCAACGCCGACATCGAACGTCGCGCGGCGCGAAGGCAAAGGCGATAAAATCTTTATAAACGCGCCCAAAGTTCCCGCCGGACTCAAGAGCGGCGGCATCGGAATAAAATACGGCAAAGTCGCGTCAATGCGATAAAGCCGGCACGCGACGTAATGACCGGCTTCGTGCGCCGTTAAAATCGAAAGCAAGGAAGCGGAAAATGTTATGCCGTAGCGAAATGTCTCGAACTCGGTAAAGAAGCTTTTTACCGTGTCGAAAATCAAATGCAGATAGAGCGACGGCAGGGAAAGAACAAGATTAAAAACGTCCGTCGAGGTTTGCGGGTCGGGAATATTCGGAAAAATCTCTTTGAAACCGAACGGTTGCAGAACGCCCGCGATTGAAACGGTGAAAAAAGCGGCGAGCAGCAGAGCGGAATGTTTGAGCCACGCCCAAGCGGTCGGACGCATCGCTTCGCGGCGGTCGAAAAATTGATTGGTCAGCGAATTTAAATCTTCCACTTTGTTGAATCTGAAAGGCGCGGGAAAAAGTTAAATCGCAAATCGCCGTTGATAATAAACTGCATTATCCGACCGATTTGCGATTTTCGATTTGTCGGCGATTGTTTAATCTTTGACGGCTTTCGCCTGAAGCTCTTTGCCGGGTTTGAAGCGAATGGTTTTGCCCGAAGGAATCGGCACTTCCTTGCCCGTGCGCGGGTTGCGACCGATGCCGCGCTTGCGCGCCTTGACGACGAAAACGCCGAAACCGCGCAGTTCGATGCGCTTGCCTTCCGCCATCGCTTCCTTCATCGCGTTGAAAAGCGCGTCAACCACCTGTTCCGCTTTCTGCTTTGGAACGCCGGTTTTATCGGCTACGCGGTTGATTATATCGAGTTTTATCATATCGTCTGACTCCTCGCTTCGTTTGTTGAATTTGAAAACCGTAAATGAATAATAATGACCTAAGTCCGAATCTGTCAAGATTTTGCGCTCTGAAACTCGAAAAACTTCTCTAATACTATTTCGGGCGTTTCAAAATGCGGAAAATGCCCGATGTTTTCGAGTTCGATAATATCCGTCTGATGCGGCAGAAGTTCTCGAAGCCTTTCGACCAGATGTTTTCCCGAAACCGGATCAGCCGAGCCGTTGATAAATCGCAGAGGAATCGGCGTTCGCTGCAGCGCGCCGAGCCAGCGCGTTCGATTCGTTTGCCGTTCGCGCATATAACGAATCAATTTATGCGCGATTCGCCGACCGTCGTTAAACTTGAACGCTTCAACAAATTCCTGTAATTGTTTTGCCGTCGGCTGTGTTTCCGCGCCGAAAATCGCCGCCAGACTGCGCTTGAAAAGATTATCGGAAATCAATTTGCCGAAAACGAAACCGAGCGGACTGATGAGAATCTTCTGCGCCAAAACGGGGCGATGCGTTTCGGGGAACAACGCGCCGTTTAATAAACAGACGCTCTCGATTGAAAAGTCGAGTCGGTTTTCTTCATTTCTCGCCAACAATTCCTGCGTAATCGTGTTGCCGAAATCGTGCGCGAGAATGTGAATTTTCTTAATTTTAAGATGCGCGAGCAAAGCCTGCAAAACATCGGCTTGCGCGAAAGTCGTGTAATCGAAATTCAAAGGTTTTGCGGAAAACCCATAGCCGATCAAATCGAACGCGACGACGTTGAATCGCTCACGAAGCGCGTCCCAAATTTTGTGAAAATCGTGCGAAGAAGTCGGAAAACCGTGCAGGCAAAGCAAGTTTTCGCCCCGATTTTCGCCTGCTCGATAAAAAATCGGCGAGCCTTTGTAATCGAAATAGTTTCCGCTTTTCCGCCAATCTTTCAGTTTCATTGTCGAATCTAAAATGATAATATCTTTTCACAAAGAAACTTCAAAAAAGGAACGAAGAAATATGTTAAGAGGACGAGAAAGCTCAAACATCGAAGACCGTCGCGGAATGGGCGGCAGAGGCGTTGCCATCGGCGGCGGCGGAATCGGAATTTTAGTTCTTGCGCTGGTCATTTATCTCTGCGGCGGCGATCCGCAAGCGTTGCTCGATCAGGCTCTGAACGGCTCGACTGATACGACGCAAACCCAGCAACAGCCGCAATCGTCGAACCAGCCGAACAATCCGGCGCAGACCAGCGACGACCAGAAAAAATTCATCGCGTCGGTTCTCGGCAGCACCGAAGACGTTTGGGGGAAAATTCTTCCTCAGCAGGCGCGCGTCAAATATACCAATCCGAAATTGGTTTTGTTTACGGGACAAGTTCAATCGGCGTGCGGCATGGCGGGAACTTCGACAGGACCGTTTTATTGTCCGGGCGATGAAAAACTTTATCTCGATTTTGCGTTTTTCAACGAACTCAAAAACGAATTCCGCGCGCCCGGCGATTTCGCGCAAGCCTACGTCGTCGCGCACGAAGTCGGACATCATGTACAGGATTTGCTCGGCACGATGGACAAAGTGCAGCGCGCGGGCGACAGCAACGATTTGTCCGTTCGGCTCGAATTGCAAGCCGATTGCTACGCGGGCGTGTGGGCTTTCTACGCCAAACAACAGGGCTTAATCGAAGCCGGCGATGCCGAAGAAGCCTTACGCGCCGCTTCGTCGGTCGGCGACGACACGATCCAAAAACGCTCGCAAGGCTACGTCGTCCCCGAATCGTTTACGCACGGCTCGTCGCAGCAAAGAATGCAGTGGTTCTCCAGAGGGATGCAAAGCGGAAATATGGGACAATGTAACACTTTTGCGAGATAATTTTACTAACGAAAAGTTACACATCTTGAAAAGATTCAAGATGTGTAACTTTTACGCGCAGGCATCGGAAAATACCGCCAGAAGTAATATAAATGTACCGAACAATAATAAAAGCGTTGCAAAAGTCCAAAGAATAAAATTCCTAACAAAATTAGATTTTCGTTGAGATGATTGATTCATCGAATTAAAAGCCGCTCTTTATTATTCTGCTTCATATAAATTTCTTTCAATCAAAATCTGCAAAACATTAATCTGAAACATTCGGCTCAAACGGCTTGCCGTAAAGTTCCTGATAAACCCAGCCCAAAAATCTGACTTCCGCCGTGCATAACGCTTCGAGCCAACTGCTTGATAAATATAATCTTCGTTCTGAATTGGAAGGAATTTGTTCGGCTTGGGCGACGTGCGATTCGTTTGAATTTAATTTATAACTCGCGGCGATGTCTTCGTTCATTTGTTTGGATTCGCCCAACGCCTGCAAAACCTGCGTAATCCAATCGCGCAAAGCGGTTTCCGAATCGTATTCGGCGACGGCTTGGAAAACGCCGATGGCGAAACGCGATTCGGCGTTTTCAAACGGGTAAATCTCCACGCCGTTTGCCGCGTCGTCCGCTTGTTTCCATTGAAAAAGCTCTTCGACATGCGGATTGCGGACAATCGCCACGCGCTGGTCGTAATTCAAAAACCATTCGAGCATATCCGCCAGAGAATTCGTATTAATTTCGCCGTTTGCCGTTTTTTCCAACTTCGGCGGCTCGATGTTTGTTTGACTTGCTTGATTCATAAAATATTTTTCAAACAGGATAGACAGGATTTTCAGGATAAATTTCCTTAAGTTAAAAATCCTGTCTGTTCTGTCCACTCTGTTTTAATTCCAACTTAAAATTCGCCCGGGTTTCGCCGACCGTTTCGCCGCGATGGTTTTTGATCGGCAAAGGCGAAAATTTGCGCAGGGTTTCCGCGCTGAAAATGCCGAGCCGTCGAAGAAGTTCGATCAACACGACGGCGCGGGCGCGTTTGTCGTCGCCGTCTTCTATTTTGACGGCGATGCCTAAGCCTTTCGGAAAATCAGCCGACGGCAAAACGCCCGCCGAATAAACGCCTTCCGCGCCGATCTTGGAAATCAATTTGCCTTTTCCTTCACGCATCAACATCGTGTCGAGCCGTTCCGTGCCGCCGATCATTTCGGGAAAATCGAGCATCGCCGCGACGATTCTCGCACACGCCTTTTTCGTCGCTTCGTCAAAATCGTCCGGCGGCGCGACGAGTTTCGCAAACGCTCGCGCCATCGCCGAAACCGGCACGGCGAAATTCGGCGCGGCACAGCCGTCAATGCCGAGCTTTATTTCATCAACTGCAACGTCCGTGAACAGCGAAACCGTTTCTAAAATCTCTTCCTGCAAAGGATGTTCGATACGTTCGTAATTCTGCAAATCCAGATTTTCATCTCGACAAAAAGCGAGCATCGCGGCGTGTTTGCCCGAACAATTATTGTGAAGCTGCGTCGGTTTTTCTCCCGCGCGAATCATTTCCTCACTGCGTTTTTCGTCAAACGGCAGATGCGCTCCGCAGCGCAAATCCGTTTCGTTCAAATTGATTCGTTCGAGCATTCGCGCCGTCGTTTCCGTATGAACGCGCTCGCCCGAATGCGAGCCGCAGGCAAGCGCGATTTCCCGTTCGGTAAAATTAAATTTATCCGCCGCGCCGCTCGTCAAAAAAGGAATCGCCTGAAACGGTTTCGCCGACGAACGCCAGAACGCGACGGTTTCGGGATCGCCGAGCGAAAAAACAGTTTCGCCCGCCCCGTCAACGACGATCAAATGACCTCGATGAACCGATTCGACCGTCTCGCCGCGAATTACTTTTGCCAGAATTTCGGATTGCATAGATTTTTAGGGACGAGTGATCAGGGACAAGTTTTAAATTCCAATTTAACCGTCGAACACTCGTCCCTCATCACTCGTCCCTTGTCCCTAACATTTCTTTCGCGTGTCGTCGCGCCGTTTCGGTAATTTTCGCTCCCGTAAGCATTCGGGCGATTTCTTCGATTTTTTCGCCGGCGTTTAATTCTCGAACGCCGATTTCGGTGCGTTTGCCTTTCGTTTCTTTTTCGACGAGAAAATGCTGGTCAGCCAAAGACGCGACTTGCGGCTGATGCGTAACGCATAAAACCTGCTGCGTTTCGGCGAGGGCTTTTAATTTCAAGCCGACCGCCTCGGCGACGCGACCGCCGATGCCGGTGTCAATCTCGTCGAAGACGACCGATTTTTCCGCCGTTTGCTGTTTCATCGTCGTTTTCAAAATCAACAT
>CAXTMQ010000066.1:12036-17690 GCA_964245305.1 uncultured Pyrinomonadaceae bacterium | reverse complement strand
ACGACGGAAACGGCGGGAATTTTCGCGGGCGATTGAACAAAACCGTATCGTATTTGCGCTGGAAAGCCGCCTGTAATTCGCTTTCCGACGCAATCGGTTACGTTGCCTCGGAACTCGAACGCGAGCTGCTCTACGGGCTTTATCGCAAAATTTTCCCGAAAGAATGGAAAAATTCAAAAGGGAGTTTTCACCGGATGGGCTACAACGACTGCCACACCGAGCGCGAAATAGAATTTATCGAGCTGATCAACGAACACTATTTTCCGCTTTGTTCGTGGCTCGATTGGTCGGATTTTCGTTTCGATCACATTCCGGTTGAGCCGGTCAATTACGATTTTTGCTGCGACGACTTCGAGTGGCAGCATTTTCGCCCGTGCTTGCAATTCGCTATCACCGCCTTTTTGTGGCGCGATACCGACATCGCGGACGAAAATTGGACGGATATGCTGGCGAGCTTCGATGTAAGGCACGAAGATTTGCCGCAAATCGAGCGCGCCACGCCGCTTTTTTCGATTCTCGATGCCGAGCGCGATAGCCAGAAAATCCGGCGTTTCATCCATCTAATCGAGTTTGTCTTTCACGATTCCGGTAATCCGTTCATTGACACGACGTATTGCCAGCCGCTCGATCTTTACGAATGGTCTTTGGAGAATTTGGAAAAATTGAAGACCGATTACGCGGGCGTAAAAGATTATTTTGCGAGTATGGACAGCCTCGACGAAGACATCGCCCGCAACGCGCGTTCGACTTTCAAAGAACTGATCACGATTTGGAATACGGGATGGCTGCCGGCAAAAGGGAAACAAAAGAAAGCGGCGGATAAAACGGAGTATGAGCGAGGGCTGCTGATAAACATTCTCGCGGATGACGATCAACCGATTGAATCCGCTTTGAGTTTTTGACATGCGGCTTTTTCGGAGATTATGAGCCAATTAGAAAACCAAAATTTCTTCCTGCCGCCTGCGGAAGCGAAAGCCGCGCTATTTTTTCTTGAAGGTCATTATCAGCTCAAATGGCGCGAAGGCAGCGTCGAGCGAACGAAATTTTTAAGTCCGGCGCAAATCGGGCGCGCCTTTAGCGAGCAATGCGCTTTCGATTCCGGCTGGCTCGAAGCAAACGTCGTTAGATTTGCTCAGGAAAAGAAAACACACAAAATTTTAAGCTGTTTGCCCGCCGGACGACGCAAAATTTTCATCACTGATCCGCCCCTGCCGATGAGCGCGAAGCAAATAGCGAAGGCACGCAGGACGCGGTTCTCGAAATCGAAATTCCGATTCCGACGCTTCTGCTCATCGGCTTGGGGCAAAAATACTACCTCTGGGCGACGCTCGACAAAACAGTCGGTCAAAAATCAAAAATCTGTGCCCCTCCGTTTCCGAACTTGGACGAATCGGGCGAGATTTGTTTCGGCAAAAACACCGCGCCCGAATGCCGCTTAGACACAATCGAAAGAGTGTGGCGTTTGATTCTTGAAAGTCCGTTCAACAGCGACCGCGCCGCTGACCGCTGCCGGACGCATCCCGAAGATGCCCGGAAATTTCTGTTCGGACTAAATCACAAAAAGACTTTTCCGAAAAACGCTTTAATCAAAACCAATCACACCGTCGGCGAGCTGTGGCAAGCAGTTCGCTAAATTTTTCCAGAAAAAATTAGAAACAGTCTCATAAATAGCATCTGAGCAAAATCTTAATGCAAGCTAATTGAACAAAGCCGAGATAATTCTCGGCGTGATACTCATAACGAACAACGACTCGACGAAATTTATGCAGCCACGTGAAAAGACGTTCAACTTTCCATCTCCGCTTATAACGGCGCAATTTCCGACCGTCCTGCGTGGCAACTCTTTTCCGATTTCGTTTATGCGGCGCGATCATTTCAACGCCTTGTTCCGTCAATTGAGTGTCCAACGGATCAGAATCATATGCCTTGTCGCCAATCAATCGCTCGGGCAATTCATTGGTAAAAACTTCGGCGAGAGTTTCTCTGACAAGGCGGACTTCATGCGGCGAAGCAGCATCGGTGTAGATGGCTACAGGAAAACCAGCGCGGTCTGCCACTGCCATGATTTTCGTGCCTTTGCCCCGCTTGGTTTTTCCAACTTGTTCGCCCCTTTTTTAGCCGAAACAAAAGTTCCGTCAATAAAGCATTCACTTAAATCCAACTCGCCGCGTGTTCTTAAATCTTCGGCAAGCGTCTCCAAAATGCTTTTCAGTGTCCCGTCTCTGACCCCCATCTGGAAACGCCGGTGGCAAGTTTGGTATGGCGGAAATCTGCCGGGTAGATCTTGCCAACGCGCACCGGTTCGTAATATCCAGAGAATACCGTCTAAAACTTCACGGTTTTCTCGCCACGGTCTGCCGCGCCCGTCTTCGCGGCGAATTGGTGCGGCGATGTGCGGATTAAGTATTGCCCGTTGTTCATCCGTTAATTGTTCACTTTTTGCCATACTACAAACTTAGCATGGCTATTTATGAGACTGTTTCTATTAACAAAATGAATATACCCGAGATTGTCGAGCGCAAGTTTCTGTTCGCGCCCGACCAACCTATAACTGCGCCTTTGTATGAATCGTCATCGCGCAGAACGGAGTTTTCAAACGCGCCAAAAGGACAGAGATGACAGCCAGCGTCGAAGTTTCCGCGTTTGCAGTCAAAATCCCGGAATTGGCGGTCTGCACGGCTCAAGTTGAATTGCCGGAAAAAATTCCCGCGCAGATTTTCGAGCAGATTTTAGCTCACGCTCGAATCTCGACAGACGCAGGCAATTTCACCGAAAATTTATATGCGGTTTGTTGGAACGCCCGAAACCGCTCTTATTGCTGGAAAGAAATCAGCGGTGAGCGTTCTTTCGGAGGCACGATTGCGCGACGACGATCCGGCTTATCAAACGGCAGTTCTGGAAATTCATACTCATCCGCCCGGCTGCCGCCAGTTCAGCGGTCAGGACGATTGCGACGAACGCGGAAAATTCCGCTTGTTCGGGATTCTGGTTGATATTCACAGCGACAATCCATTGATACGCCTGCGCGTCGGCGTTTACGATTCGTTTTGGGAAATTCCGGCTGAAGCAATAGCAAACGCGCCGCTCGAAAGTCTTATTGATTTGGTCAAACAGGAAAGGGAGCGGCTGGCAGAAATCTGTAACAGCCTCGGCGATGATGTTCTGGAATATATCATCGCCGAAGAATACCGCGCCGCTACCGTGAATCTGTCTTACGTCGAAAATTTATGAATCTTGATTTGAGTTTTCTGCACGCCAAATTAGTGCTGCCGGTTAATTACAAGTCGGTTGAATTCTGGCTCGTCGGCGCGGGCGGCACGGGCAGTTTTATGGCGATGAATCTCGCCCGTCTCGTTTTTGAATTAAAGACGCTCGGCAAAGCAGCAAAAATCGTCATCGTTGACCCCGATAGCATTGAAACGGGGAACATTCCGCGCAGCAATTTTTGTTTCGCCGAAGTCGGACAGAATAAAGCCGAAACGCTCGCCGGGCGCGTCAGCCGTGCTTGGGGAATCGAAGTCGGTTTCGTCAAGGAAGGTTTTCGCCCGGCGCTTTTGCAAAGCAAAAACGACGATTGGACAGTTCAATCTTCCAACTCAAACAAGCTGACAATTCTCGTCGGTTGCGTTGACAATCATCTGGCGCGGCTTCAAATGCACGAAGCATTGAAATTTTACGGAGAGCGGAGTTACGACAGCCTAGGCGCGCGCGTTTGGTGGATTGACGGCGGCAACGGGCGCGACACCGGGCAGGTTTTAATCGGCAACCGCTTGAACGAAAAAGAAATCTGCGAATCGGCGCGAAAATCTCCGATTATCTCGCTTCTTCCCGCGCCGAGTTTGCAGCATCCAGATCTTTTGCGCGCAGGCGAAAGAAAAACCCCTAGTCAATCGCAAACAAACGAGGCGATTACCTGCGCCGAGCGAATCCGTTTAGGCGAGCAAAGCCTGAATGTCAATCAGCGCGTCGCGGTCGAGATAAACGAGATGCTGACCGCGCTCCTGCTGACAAATTCGCTCAAACGCTTTGCAACTTACTTCGATTTGGAATCGGGGACGAGTCGTTCGCTTTACACGACACCGGAAAAAATCGAACAAACCGTAAATTTAGCGGCAGACGAGAACCCTGATGCCTCAAAACACCGAAGGCGCAAGTCGAAAAGAAAATGAAGCTGTGGAATCGAGCGCCGATATTATTACGACCGACGAAATTTACCGGAAACTCGTCGCCGCTCTTGAGTGTAAAGAACCGTATCCGCCTGCCGGTTGGTGCGCTTCTCAGCTTGATGAAGAAATCCGGGAAACGGGCAGGGAATTCGAGCCGGACACGAGACTGCGGCAAGCGGATGCCCTTCAAACGTGCCTTTTCTATCTGGTTGATTTAGCCCGGCGGATGCCGGAATGGATCGACACGACCGTCGGCAATGAGCGGGTAAAACTCTTCTGCCGGGAACTCGCCGAAGAAATCGAGGAGATCACCTTGCGTCCGGCTGAAATAATTGAAAGACGCGGAAAATTAAAAGTCTGGCTCAAAGCGATTTTGGCAGTCGAAACCTGCCTGATTTACCGCGAAGAAACCGCGCGCAACATCATTCGGCAAGACGAAGCAAAACGGGCAACACAGTTCGCGCCGGTGAAAAATAACTCGCTCGCCAGCGCGACGGTCGAAGAAGAATGGTACTCCGCCTTAGCGAAAAACGTCTGTGAGAATATGTGCGGGAAATCTTCCGTCAAGCCTTTGAAGAAATCGCCGGTGGAGACGCAGCCGAGCCTGTTTTAATTCTCAGCCTAATTTTATTTCGCGTCCGGCGCGGCTTTTTGCGGCAACGCTTCGGCGTTTAGTTTCGCAGCGGAAGAATGGCGCGCTGTAGCCGCTCGTCGCGCAGGTAAATTCCGAGCCAGATTAACGCGCCGAAAATAACCGGAAACAAAATTTCAAACACTGAGCCGCCGCCGCGGACGTGCGTCGCCGCCGCGCCGCCGAGATAGCCGGTCAGCAAAATCGCTCCCAAAACCGATGTTTTCGGCATTAAATAAAGCGCGACGCACGTGAGCAGAACGATGCCGAGCGGCAAAATTACGCTTTCGGGATAGCCGAGCTTTTCAGTCGCCTCGACGACCGCCGCCGGTTTGATTAATTTCAGTACGCCGTCAAGCATTAGAAACAACGACGGCAGAACGCTGATAATGTAGCTCGTCCACAGCATTTTCTTTGAAACCGGATTGATTAGTGCATTCGCATCCATAATTTTTCTCCTCCAAATTTTTCGCGGTTATTCGGCTGCAATAAGCGGCTCGTAACTCTTTCGATTCGCATACGCGAGAAATAAAAGTCCCAAGAAAAGCGGTATCGCCGCCGCCAAGCCTTGCGGCGCGAGAAAGGCGTGAACGAGCAGACTTTAGTCGCTCGCGTTATTCGATTCGCGTCGCAGTCGCTTTGTAGCCGCCGCCCGGATACGTCCATTCGACGTTCATCTGGTTGCCGTCGTCCGAGAATACGCCTTTCATAAAACCGTCCGAGCCTTTCTTTTCCATCCAGATCGTCAGCTCGCCCGCGTCCGTCATTTCGTAAACGTAATCGAGCGTCATTCCGTCGGTAAAACTGTAAACGCGGGTTTTGATTTCCCGGCTTTCGTCGCCGAAAAAATTCTTTTC
>CAXTMQ010000066.1:0-12026 GCA_964245305.1 uncultured Pyrinomonadaceae bacterium | reverse complement strand
GAAACCGCCTTCCGTCCACTCGAAAGTATTCGTTCCCTCTAAGCCGCCCGTAACTTTCCACGTGCCGACGAGTTTCTCCAGACTTTTGAGGTCGGAATTCGGCGCCGGCTGCGGCTTTCGGGCTGTTTGTGCATTCGTGCTTTCGCTCATAGTAATTTACTCCTTCTTAACGCGGCTCGTAACCGCTTTTTGTTGGTAATTTCAAGTTGCGCGCAGAGTCAATCTAAATTAACTGACCACGACAATGAAATGATTTTACATACTATTTAGTATGTTGTCAATAACACAAAGCAAATATTTTTAGATGCGAGCTATAAAATAATTCTAATGTATTTGCTTATAACATACCGTTTGGTTTATAATTCCTATTATGAATCGGAATTCAGTAAAGAAGACGAGAAACCCGGAAAAGACGCGCGCGCATATTTTGGATGTGGCGTTCGGCGAGATTTACCGGCAGGGGTTTCAAGGCACAAGCGTCGATAAAATCATTAAAAATACGAATGTCACGAAGGGAGCTTTCTTCCATTATTTTGCGACGAAAAGTGAACTCGGCTACGCCATCGTTGACGAGACTTTGCGGGAAATGATTTTGGAGCGCTGGATTCGCCCGCTCGCCGCGTATCGAAATCCGGTGCAGGGAATTTTGAAACGGTTCAAAAAATTGAACGACGAATGGGCGGAGGAAAATCTCGCTTTGGGCTGCCCGCTGAATAATCTGACGCAGGAGATGTCGGCGGTTGATCCGGTTTTTCGGGAAAAGCTGCAAGCCGTGATCGGGATGTGGATTAACGAAACCGAAAAATATTTGAGACGAGCGCAAACGGAAGGCTACTTGAAAAAGTCGGTCAACACGCGCCAGCTCGCCGAATTTGTCGTCGCCACACAGGAAGCGGCTTTTGCGATGACGAAGACGATGAACGACCGGCGGATGCTAAATTCGCTCTACAATTCTTTGAAAGATTATCTCGAATCAAAATCCGAATCGAAGTCCTGAACGGCAATACGTATTTGCGGCTTCAAGAAATTGACCGGGCAAAGATATACGCGCGACGACGGCAAACATAAAGGTCAACGATAACGCCGCCTTTCATACACCAATGCAAATCATATGTAGATGTCCAAGACAGAAAACCGGCAATTTCGCGGCTGGGAGTTTCTGCCAACAAAATTTCAACGTCACTTTCGGTTAGATGTCGTTTAAGCAAATCGGCGTTTCCGCCCCACGCGCCCTGATAAGTCTCCTGCATGTAATCGGCGAGCAGTTTCGCAAGGCGCGGAACGTCTTCAGAATTTGCTTTGCGAATCAGAAACGGCATTCTCAATGTTTAATTGCCTGCGATGAATTTTACGGGTTGATTAATCCAAAATGCGAATAACCGCCCGAAGCGTGAGCGGAGCCGTCCGGCTCTTTTACAACTCCAAGACCGAACGATAATTCGCCGATGTTCCAGTAATCGACGAACTAATCGGACTGGTAGATTTTCAGCCGATGCAGTTCTTCGGTAATATATTTACTTAGCTTGCAACGGTCGATTTTAGCCGAGCCGAACCCTTTCGAGAAAAACCTCTGTTCGTTGTATCGAGCGGCAGTCGTAATAACCTCGCCGGTTTCCGGTTCGATAAAATTCGCCTCAAGTCCAGCGACGAGTTTTGTTCGACGGCGTTTTTGGCTCATAGGCTTCGTAGCCAGAGATGCTTTGAATCGCAAACTTTGATTGCATCTTTAAGCCACTGATTTTGCTCTGCGTCAAGACGTTTCACGACGGCTTGAAAATCTTGCTCGTCTTTTGCTCGCGGATTTTTCGATTTGTAAAGCAAAACGACTTCCGGGCAAAGAAATTTTACGCCCGCGCTCGATTCAAGTTGGATTTTAAGCAGCGACCGCCGAATTTCGGGGTTTCTGCGGTAAATCCATTCGGTTTCGTTCGATTCGTTCAGCAGAATTTCAATTTGCGGCGGCTGCGCCGTTCTATTAAAACAATGAATTTCGTGCGTCGGCAACGCCAGCCATTCGTCCCGATGCCAAACGAGCGGCTCGCCGCAAACGATTTTCTGCAAAAGCCACCCGTTAAAATAATCGTGCAAAGCAGCTTGGTCTTCGCGGAAAATTGCGATTTCGACGTCCCGGTGCGAGCGAGTTTGTTTTCCAAGAAACAAGTCAATCGCCCACCCGCCAGCGACAACCCAACTCGGTTTGAAGTCGCGCATTGTTGCCGAAATCCGTAACGGTAAAGCAAACATTTTTTACCGACGCGCGCCCGGCGTCAATATGAATGCGAGCGATTTTTCGCCCGCGTCAGATTCTTTAGCCCGTCGAGTTTTCACCGAACACTCCCGAAAAGGTTTTTGGCGCACAGACAAGCGAAGCTATCGAGCGGTTGAGATGACGCGGGCGAAAATCGCCGCCGAGTCCGCCGAATGTAAAAAGACGATGTTGATAAAACAAATGTTTCCGTTCTCGCGTCCATAGATTTGTCGGGCGGCTTTTTAGCGGAGCAGTATTACTTTTTGGTCAGCTTCACCCGTGCAAACGGTTTCACCGCGCCGTCCTTCTCCGCATCCATTCGCCACTCCCAGAAGTCATTTTTTTGATTGTAGGCAAACGTCGTATGAAAGGTGCTGCCGTCTTTGTATTTAAATAAAAAAGGAATTTCATCGCCGCTTCGCTTCGCGGTTGCCAATGACTGACTATTGACATTGCCATAATCGTCAAGCCAGACGCAGGCATATTCGCTTGACTGCTGATCCCAGCCGATATAGACGTTTGCTTCGTAAGCCGGCAGCCCTTTTTCGTTTTTCTCACGCGAGATTTCGTGAATTTTCACGTATTGATGATTCAATACCCATTCGGCTTCGACATCGTGAATTGTCTGCTGCCCGGCAATCGTTCCGCGCAAAATCCATTTGCCGATAATATGCTCAAGCAGCGAATCGTTAAACGTCGGCTGTTGCGCGAGAACGGAAAAAGCCGTTAGAAATATCAGCGCTGTTGCGCTAAAAATTACCTTCATCAATTTCATACTCCAATCAAGTAAATTTCGGCTTTATTTTATTTCAAATCCGGCGAGGAAAACAAAATGCTTCGCCAACGAACTTTTCTACTGAACCCCAGTTTTCTGAGATCGAATTTTTAACACTTAAATTCAAAAACAAAAGCCGGCGGATTTCATTATTTATCAGTATCTAACCTTTAATTGTTCAATAAAATAATAATTCGGCATAAATTTCTACGCCGAATTATTATAACGCTTTTAAATTTGGAGAAAAAATAAAAGCGGCGAGTAAGCGCGCAGGGAACGAAAGATTATGAAGCAATCAATGAATACGACGAAATTCGACGGCGACGACAGGTTGGCAAGCGACATTTGGGCGATGCTCGGCGCGGCGGAGCCGGGAAATGCCGAAACGACGCTGCCGGCACCGGAGATGTTTGCCGAGAAGGAGAAAGCAATGAACAACGCGGCGGATTCAGCGACCGAAATTTTGAGCCGTCTCGAACGAAAGAAAGAAACGGCAGCCGCACACCTCGGCATATCAAAGGCGGAAGTCGAAACGATGCCGTTCGATTTGACCGCGCTCGAACAGGCGGGGATTTTCCTGAACATTGACGCGACCGGATTTTCTGTTTTGAGTCGCCAGCTCGATTGGCAGTCTCTGGGCATCGAACTGCCGAAAGACAAGACGGTTCATCTCAGCCCGCCGCGCACGGGACTTCTGCCCGACGATTATCGCAAACCGCTGCAACGCGCGGCGTCCAGGGCGCACAACGCACTCGACCGTTACAGCTTCCGCTTCGCTTTGTGCGAAACAGTGCTCGGTTCGAGCGAATATCGCTGGATTCCGTTCACGGCTTTTGAAGCATTTGAAAAGGAATTCGTCGCCGCGCTGGAAAATCTCGCCCGCGCCAAATCTGCGGTAATTGATAATTACGAAGAGATTCTCGAAACTCTGCGCGAAACTTTTCGCCAGCTTGCGACTGATTCCGCCGACCGTCTGGCAACGACCGTAAAAGAAGAGCCGTTTGACCGCGACGAATTTATAAACGGCACGGTTTTGCGCGCAATGGGAACGGTTCCTAGTCTAGCGGCGATTCGTGACGGAATGCGAATCGAAATGCGCCCGAAAGTTATACTTTTGGGTTCTGAGATGCGTGCCGAGCAGGTTAAATCTGCAAAACTCTATCTTGAAACCGAACACAGCCGAAAAGTGCAAACCGAAATCGCCATCGAGATTCAAACGCAAAAAGACATCGCCGAAATTAAAGTCAAAACCGCTTACGAGAACGAAAAGCGCGGGCAGGAGTTAAAGGAGCGCATCCGGCAAATCAAAATCGAAGCGGTCAAAAGGGAAATGGACGCGACCGTTTCGCCGCTCAAAGAAGGTCTCGACCAGCTTAACAGTCAAATTTACGAAGCCGCCAAGGAAATGGCGGAGCGATTGAGCGGTTCAAAATTCGTCGCCGGCGGCACGGCGAGGAAGGCGCGCGAGATGTATCGCTGGTTCAAGCTGATGAATTTCACGCGGGAGGCGGAAGTCGAAACGATTCTCGCCGAACTGAATAAAATCGCCAGCCGCGGCGCGAAAACGCGCACTTCAGCCGAGATGAAAGAAGCTGTTGACGCAGTGATTATCGCTACTTCAAAACGCGCCCGCAAACTACTTAAAACCGAGCAACTCGATGCGCTTGAACTCTAGCTGCCGCGTTAAAATTCATTAATCCTTTTGAGGGGAATTTTGAACCTTTTTCGACTCAGGCGGAAAATCGCCTTTCAAAAAATTTTCGACCGCTTTGAAAAATACTTCAGGTTGCTCGACTTGCGGAATGTGTCCCGCGCCGCCGATGATGAGCAGCCGCGCGTTCGGCAAGGCTTGTGCCCACGCTTCGGACGATTCAATCGGAATCGGATCAGCCGCGCCGTGAATTACCAGCACCGGAGATTTAATCGCGCCGAGCGACGGCAGCAAATTCCAATCGCCGAGCGAGTTCATAATTTGGACGTTGACGAATTGCTGATAACGCACCGCATCGTCCGAACCCGAACAAACATCGCCTTTTAAAAGCGCGGCACTTTCCGGTTTTGAAGCGTAAATCGGCAGCAGCAGCCGGTAAAACTCGCGGCAGACGGCTCGCGGGTCGGAAGCCTTGACCCAATTTTGATAATTCGAGACAAAATTATATCGCTTCTTCTGTTTGGCGTTGTATCGCTGGTCAATGCGCTGCTGAATTTCTTCAACCTGCTCGACTGCAAAGGCGCGCGTCGGTTCGCCCGGGCTATGAAGAATTATTCTTTCAACCCGCTCGGGATGCGCGGCGGCATAAAATCCGACGAGCATTCCGCCCCAGGAATTTCCCAAAAGCGTCATCTTGTCGAGTTTGAAAAATTGCCGGACAGTTTCCAAATCTTCAATGTGTTTATTAATTGAAAGTTTCTTTTCGTCTTTTATCAAATCCTAACGCCCGTTGCCGCGCTGGTCGTAATAGATCACGGTGCGATTTTTTGCCAGCGGCGCGAGGTCCGTTTCAATCGAAGTCAGAGAGTTCCCGGGTCCGCCGTGAACGGCAACCAGAGTTTGCGTGCCGCTTCCGACGATTTTGTAAAACAATCGAACGCCGTCCGCAGTGCGAATATAACCTTCACGCGGCGGCGTTTGAGCCAAACAATCGGCAGACGCTTGAGACAACAAAATGAAAAGGAAGAATACGAATGAAATGTATTTTTTCAATGGCTAAACCCCAATGGCATTAAAAATTAGTAAGTCCACAAGATGAGAACACCGCTCACCGCAATTTTGTGACGCGAATTAACAAAAAGCAATTATAGCTATAACTTTTCACTCCTGAAAATCCTTCATTACAAAGCCCGCACTTCGATTAAATTCCAAGCGCGGGTGTGATTTTTTATGCCGCAAATTATCAAAAAGTGTTTTCTTTACCATTATGATTCGTCAATTAACTCTGACAAGGTTTTCAATCTGTTTTTAATTGACAACGAAGACGGCACATACAGCACGCTTCAAGAACACGGACGCAAGGACACGAAATTGAACGTCAAAATGCTCGTTGAAGGTTGTTCTTTGTCGCTGGTTCAAAGTCGTTATGCCGAGAAACGCTGTGAGAAAATCAATCACCGGCGAACGCCTTACCTTGAAACTTTTAATTGTTCATACAGTCCGACGATCAAGAAATACGCCGTCATAACGGTCTCGGAAAACGTCTCTTACAAACCCGCCAAAGTGATTGATTTCAAACCCGCCGCGCCGCAGGAAACTGTTTCCGAGCCGCCGCAAAAAGAAAGCGGCTCGCATTCGGCGAATGAAGCGAGCGATAAAAGGTCAAAGCGCATCGGCGTTTTGAATTCGGGTCAACTCGACGCGCTCGAATTTTAAGAAGGAAAGCGAATTTCAAAAATTGTCAAAAATGGAAAATCAATCAAGCGAAACCAAATTGCTTCAGGAACTCAACACGCTAATCCGGGCGCGTTATACATTGCTCGCCGTCAACACTTATGAGGAAAAACGTCTCAAAGAATGCCTGCTTGAGTTCGTCACGCTCGAAAAACACCGCGAAAAACCGCTTTATTTTTGGAGCCGGACGAACGGCATCGTCAAAATCGTTGATGAAAAAACGAACGGCAAACCGCTCATCGAATCAAAGGCGATTCCCGAAACGCAAGACCAGCTCTCCGCGCTCGAATTTATCGCGGGGCAGCAAACGGGAATTTTCCTTTTGTGCGATTTCGCGCCGTACGTCGCGCCATACGGACAGGAAGACCCGGTGCTGGTCAGGCTTTTGCGAGAAGTCGCGTGGAAACTGAAAATCACGAAGTCGACCGTTTTGTTCGCCGGACCGAATTTTCCCGGACATCAAGACGCTCGAAAAAGAGGTCTCGGAGGTGGAGCTTGATTTGCCGCAGGAATCGGAAATCACCGACGCGCTCGACATTCAAATCGAGGAGTTGTCGAAGCAGGAAACGGCTTCCAAACAAAAAATCGAGATTGATTTGAGCGAGGAACCGCGCGGCAATCTCGTGCAGGCTTTGCTTGGGTTGACGAACGACGAAATCTCGAACGTCGTCGGCAAAGCCATTATCAGTTGCGGGGGTTTTAACGAAAAATCGCTCGCCGTCATTCTCGACGAAAAGAATAAGGTGATTCGCGGCAGCTCCGCCTTGACTTATGTCCATCCCGAACCGGCGGACGCGCTCGGCGGCTACGGGTCTTTACGAGAGATTTTGAAAAAAGCGGCGCACACTTTCAGCCCGGAAGCGCGAGGCAGGCACGTCGAGCCGTGCAAAGGCATTTTGCTCGTCGGACTTCCGGGCTGCGGCAAGGATTTGTGCAAACGGGTCGCATCTTCAATTACCAATCGCACTTTGCTCGACCTCGATTTCGGCTCGATTATGGGCGAAGGCGGCGGAGTCATCGGGCAGGCGGCAATTTCCATCAAACGCGCTCTTTCGATTGCCCAAACCGTCAAAGGCATTCTCGGCATCAGCGAGTTTGAAAAAGCCGTATCGGGAATGAAATCTTCGGGGAAAACCGACGGCGGCGAAACGGCGCGAACGATTTCATATCTTTTGAACTGGGTGCAGGGCAGCCGCGAGGTTTTAGTTTTCGCCACCGCCAACGACGTGCGCGATTTAGAGTCGGAACAGTTTCGCATCGGCAGGTTTTCATATATTCATTTTGTTGATTTACCGACCAAAGACGACCGGCAGGAGATTTTCCGCGTTCATCTTTCTAAACGGGCATTAAAACCTGACAATTTCGATCTTGACGTTCTGGCGGAAAAATCGGAACAGTTTTCCGGGGCGGAAATCGAAGGCGTAGTTAAAGACGCGGTTCCAGAAGCCTTTATCGATGGCGACCGCGCCGCCCAAAACAAAGATGTCGTCGCGGCAATCGGCACAATCACGCCGACCGCCGAGATGATGAAAACCAAAATTGACGAAATCCGCGAGTGGGCGAAAAACAACATCAAAGGCAGCCGTCAGGCTTCAACCGTCAGCCAAGCGGCAAGCATCGCCGGCGCGAGTTTTAGAAATTTGAACGGCGTACAAATCTTGAGGAAAAAATTTCAATCGAAATACTTGAATTTATGAGCAAATATATGACGTTCACCGGCACGGCGTTCAAAGACCGCGAGTGTCTTTTGAAAGCCTTCGGCGAGTGCGGTTACGGAACGGTCGAAGAAGGCGAAGCACTTTCGCTTTACGGCTATCAAGGCGACCAGCGAGAGGAGACGGCGCAGATCGTCAAACGTAAATTTATTGGCGCAGCGTCGAACAACCTCGGATTTCAGAAAACTGATGCCGGATATGTTCCCGTCATCAGCGAATACGACCAGCGTTATATTATGCAGGGCAAGTTTTTGACGAATTTGAGAACGAGTTACAATCTCAAATCGGCGGAAAAACTCGCCCGCAGCTTGCGCGGCACGCTGCACCAAGAGCGCGTCGGCTCGACGATTAAGATTCGGATCAAATACTGAAAATTTATGGCTCACATTATCGAAGTCGCGCGCGACACGGCTGGCGAGGCGCGTTCGTTGTTGGACGCGCTTTTTTATTCGGATTCGGTCTCGGCAATCGGTCATCGCCCGGACGGTGAATTGATTAGAGCCGTCGCCGCCAACCGGGACGCCGACGAGGAAAGCGAACTCGACGAGCGCATTTCGCAAATGATTTCGGACGCGCTTCAATCGGGCGAGGATGAAGATGTGGACGAAATCGCGGCGTATTGCCGAATTTTTCCTAACACCTTTCTTTACCAGCCGGAATCGGGCGGAATTGAATAACCAACTCAAAAACAAAAATTTATGCCGGAAATTGAACGCTTTTATTAATCGTTGATAGTGCTAGGGTTATAGTTATTCAATAAGGACGAGATACAAATAAGGTGCAAAAGCAGCCCCAACATCGTCATTTTCGTTGAAATCAAAGATTGATTTCTGCTAGACTGCTTTTGCATTTTGAGTGAATGTATTCAGTTATCAAATAGCTGAAACGAAGAGCCTTCGATGATCGGTCGAGGGCTTTTTCGTTTGACGAATCTTTTTCAATGCGCCGAAGAAAATGTTTTCAAAGTGCGGATTCCGCATCTTGATTCTTCACTTTTGCCTCATCGCGGGACAAAATCTCCGGGCTTCCATAAATCTCAAAACTGCGCGCCGACCGAGATGCCGGCGATACACAGAGCGATTGATTTGCTGTTCATAGGTTATACTCCGAATTCTTTTATTCGGGTGAAAATTTACCGAACAAAAGCGTTCTGAACCGGCGCGTCTCCGTTCGAGCCGAACTGCAATCCGGTAAATCCCTGCGCCGAACGATTCAAATACCAAGTATTGGTTCGATATACCGCAATATCCGCTCGCCCGTCGCCGTCGTAATCAGCGACAACGGGCGAATCTCCATTCTGTCCGAACTGAATTCTCGTAAATCCCGCGGTTGATCGCAACAGATACCAACTGCCGGTCGAAGGACGAAACACGACGAGGTCGGCTTTCCCGTCCGCGTCGAAATCGGCGGCGAGCGGCTGATCTTCGGCGATGCCGAATTGAACCGCTTTGAATCCGCCTGAACTCTGCTGAATATACCACGCTCCCGTCGCCGGTCGGAAAACGGAAATGTCCGCCCTGCCGTCGCCGTCGAAATCGAACGCCGTGCGCGAGATGAACTCAAACGCTCCGATGTCCACCGCTCTGACTCGCGCCCGCGCGTTGGTCGCTCGCGAGCGGCGGATTGCCGTCGCCGCAGCCGTTCGTCGTAATCACACAATTATTGCCCGCGTTGATCGCCGGGGAACCGGGCAGCAGAGCGTGCGTTCGAGTCGATCCGCCGTTGTTGGCGAGCGGCGCGAGTCGCGCGTTTTGATTCAGCTGATCCGAGGCGAGCCATTGACTGCTGCCGAACTCGAAATTGATCGAAGTGCCGATCAAATTGTTTCCGAACGACGTGCCGAGAGCATTGTAAAATCTAATGTCCGACGCTACGCCCGCGCGGGTATTGCCCGCGACGATGGTGTTGCGAAGATTCAGCGTCGCCTGATAAACCTCGATTCCCGCGCCGCCCGCCGTGCTGGTGTTATTGGTGACCGTGCAGTTGGTCAGCACGAAAGATTTCGTGCCGCCGCCGCCGACCGTTGCGATGAAAATGCCGCCGCCCTCCTCGTTACCGTTGCCGCTAATCGTCGAATTGTTGATTCGCAAGCGGTCGCCGAGAAAATAAATGCCGCCGCCGTTACCGACGGTCGTCGTATTGCCGCTGACGGTCGAAGCGGTGACGTTCATCGTTCCGCCGCTGGTGACCCCGTTGCTGAGGACTATGCCGCGCCCGGTATTGTCGCTGACGGTCGTGTTAGTGATGTTCAGAGCTCCGACATTTCCGAAAGCCTCGGTAACGATGATATTTTCGCCCCTGTTTTGAGTGACGACCGAATTGTTGATCGTCAACGTTCCACGAGAATTCTTGATCACGTCGAAGCTCATTCCGCCCGCCGAAGGACCGCTGACTCCGCGCGTGACGGTCAGCCCGTCGATTACCAAGTTCGCGCCTTCGCTCATCTCGAAAACACGATTCGCGTCGTTGCCCGAAATCAGCAGTCGGCTTACACCGGTTTGGTTGGCGATGAGCAGTTCGCCGCTCGCCGAGACGGGAATCACGCCGCCGGTCAGCGTGATCGTGCAGACGCCGCCCGCCGTGCAGTTCGGATCATTTGCCGGGATGTTGAAATTGATCGTGTCGCCCGCCGTCGTTCCGTTCGCGTCGGTAATCGCCTGCCGCAGACTGCCTGCGCCGCTGTCGTTCGTATTGGTCACGACAAAAAACGCCGCCTCGACCTGAAAAACAAACGCTTTCGTTCGGAATTGAATAATTTGTTAAAGAAATCTAAGTGCTTTTAGTCTTCTTTTGTTTTTTGGCTAGACAATCTTCGCCTTTGTGATTTAACCAAACCTGTGCCGTGCTGTCCCGATTAATGCGAGCAATAAACGGTCGCGGCTCGTTAATAACGATCTTTGCAATTTGTTTAATTGCCGACGTGAAAAATTCGATTTTTTGTTGGTTTGTAATTTCGCCGCTGGTAAAAAAGAAAGTAGCTATTTTGGCTCTAAAGGATACTTCGCGTTCGAGCGGATTTTTCTTAATTCTCTTATCACTGCTGATGACAATCCAATTCATCTCGCCGCATTTGGTCAGCCATTCATAATCAGGTGTGTTTGGCGGAAAATAATTGTCGTGAATTTCAATGTTTAGTCCGAGTTGCTTTAAGCCTTCAACAAAACTGTCCTTGCCCGAAGACCGATCAACAAAAAAGGTGAAATTTTTAAGCTGCTCGCCGGGTATTTCCTTCGTAGCTGACGGCTTCTTCGACTTGCGCTTGCGTGATGTCATAGTCTTTGGCTAATTCTTCAACGGATTCACCTGCGTTAAAGCGACCGACGATGACATTTGTAGCGATACCCGTTCCGGCAAGCGTTGGACGACCGAAAGAAATTAGTGGATCAATAGAAATATTTCGCGGAATTTCTTCTAAACTTTTTATTTTTTTACTTTCGTCTGAAGTATCAAAACTCATCGGTTTTGAAAAAGGATAAATTTTTATCGGAATATTTTTTTCATCGCGGTCAATTCTTTTCAGATATTGAGCGACAACCTCTTTTATAACAGTTTGACCGTGCCGTGAGGTGCAAATCAGGCTGCCCGCTTTTTCAATGTAAAGATCGAATCTGTCAACCCAAAATTCATTGTCAACAAAAGGATGAGAAGTCAGAAAATTCATTTCTAGATAATCAAGAGAGGCGCGAACTTTATCGAATCGCACATTCTCAATTCGTCGAATTGAGCTTAGAACATAAGCCTCGACTAAATTTATAAAAGACAGCATTGGACGCGCTTTATCTGGCAAGTGGATGACCGGTTCGGTTCGCCGTCCTGTTAATTTGTCAGCAATATCACCGCTAACCCATCGCCGAAGTGTGCGAGCTGGGATTTTCAGATACCGCGCTGCTTCCGGGACGCCAT
>CAXTMQ010000065.1:3544-17811 GCA_964245305.1 uncultured Pyrinomonadaceae bacterium | reverse complement strand
CGAATTTGCTCGCGCAATACGGCGCGAGATGCGGCACAGCCATTTTTCCGCCGATTGAAGCGATGTTGACGATGCGACCTTCGCCGCGCGTTTTCATCTGCGGCAAAATCGCCTGCATCATATAAAACGCGCCCCAAAAATGAACCGCGAGCGCATTCTCGAAATCTTCCTGCGTTTGGTCTTCCAGCGCGCCGACTTGAATCACGCCCGCGTTATTTATTAGAACGTCAATTTGTCCGTAATGATTGCAAACCGCTTCGACCGCGCGGTTGACTTCGGATTGATTTCGGACATCGCAGACCGTTTGAAAAACCGTCGCGCCGCGCGATTTTAAATCCGCTTCGGCGCGTTTTAATTCGTCCGCGTTTCTAGCGCAGACGGCAATCTTCGCGCCTTCGTCGGCGAGCGTTCTGGCTAAAACCAAACCGAGACCGCGCGAGCCGCCCGTGATCAAAACGACCTTGTTTTGAAAATCGAAAACGGGGCGCGATTTTTTCATAGCCGCATAAGCCGCCAACGCGCCAACGCCAATCGCCGTCAGCCACCAACCCGCATTTGTTTTATTTTGCTGCGTCATTGTCGAAATTTTTACCGTCTGCAAACAGAGTGCCATCCGCGCGGAAAAATTATTGTCGGCAAGCGAACAGAGCGATTTCGCACGGAGCGATTTCGGCGTGGTAAAATTCGCTTATGGCAGAAAATTTATACGTTCCAAACACGCTCGACAGAAAACAAATTTACGACGAAATCGCGCCGCAAATCGAATCGCTCGTCGCAGGCGAAACTGATCTGACGGCGAATCTCGCTAACATCTGCGCCGCGCTCAAAGAAGCATTCGGATTTTTCTGGGTCGGCTTTTATATCGTCAAAGAAAATCAGCTTGTCTTAAACGCTTTTCAAGGACCGATTGCCTGCGCGAGAATCAATTTCGACAAAGGCGTTTGCGGTTCTTGCTACACCAAAAAAGAGATCGTTATCGTTCCGGATGTCGAAGCGTTTCCCGGACATATCGCGTGCAGTTCCGCATCGAAATCGGAAATCGTTTTACCTGTTTTCGATGCGAGCGGCGCGGTCAAAATGGTTCTCGATGCGGACAGCGACAAACTCGATGACTTTTCCGACATTGACGCGGAAGGCTTGGGCAAGATTGTAAAAATTATCGAAAAATTATTATAGAAAGGTTTCCGTTCGGTAAGTTTTAGTTACCGCAAATAAGGTGATAACATTTATTTTTACTTACTATAAGGAAAAATTGTAATGGATAAATTTTTGATTCGCGGTGGTCGTCCGCTGAGAGGAAAAGTCGAAATAAGCGGCGCGAAAAATTCCGCTTTGCCTTGTCTCGCGGCGACGCTTCTAACTGCCGAAACGGTTACTTTACACAATGTTCCATACGTCAAAGATTTGATCACGCAGCGGCGGCTTTTGGAAGATTTGGGCGCGACCGTTTTAACGCCGGATTTGCACACGCAAAAAATCCGCGCGGCAAATATCGAATCTTTTGAAGCACCTTATGAACTCGTCAAAACGATGCGGGCGAGCGTTCTCGCGCTCGGTCCTCTGCTTGCCCGATTCGGACAAGCGAAAGTTTCGCTTCCGGGCGGCTGCGCCATCGGAACGCGTCCGATTGATCTGCATCTGAAAGCGTTTGAGCAACTCGGCGCGGAAGTTTCTTTAGAAAACGGAAATGTCGTCGCCCGCGCTCCGCGAGGTCGGCTCGTCGGCGCGGAAGTTTTCTTTGAGAAAGTAACCGTTACCGGAACGGAAAACGTAATGATGGCGGCGGCTTTGGCGGATGGAAAAACGACGATTCACAACGCGGCGCGTGAGCCGGAAATCGAAGATTTAGCCGAATTGTTAAATAAAATGGGCGCGAAAATCAGCGGCGCGGGAACGGAAACGATGATTGTCGAAGGCGTTGAAACGCTCGGCGCGGCGGAACATTCGATTATTCCCGACCGCATCGAAACAGGAACTTTTATCGTCGCGGCGGCGATGACGAACGGCGAGATCGAAATCGAAAATTGTCAGCCGAAACATCTTGCGGCGGTGATCGAAAAACTGTGCGACGCGGGCGTTGAAATCGAACAGAAAAACGAGCGGACGCTGTTTGCGAAATGCTGTGAAACAGGTTTGATTTCAAAAGACGTAACGACCGAGCCGCACCCGCTTTTTCCGACCGATATGCAGGCGCAATATATGGCTTTGATGACGCAGGCGGCGGGCGAATCGAAGATCGTCGAAACGATTTTTGAAAATCGTTTTATGCACGCTTCCGAGCTTGTCAGAATGGGCGCGGACATTTCGATTTCGGTAAACACGGCAATTGTTCGAGGCAAAACGGCTTTAAACGGCGCGCCGATTATCGCTTCTGATTTACGCGCGTCGGCTTCGCTCGTTTTAGCCGGGCTCGCGGCGCAGGGCGAAACTTTGATTGACCGCGTTTACCACATTGATCGCGGCTACGAAACCATCGTTGACAAACTCCGCAAACTCGGCGCGGACATCGAACGTGTCAAAGACGGAATCGCGGCGAGCGCGTAGAAAATCCTCGGTAATTTTGCGGCAAAAGCGACGCGCTCAAATCTATTGAGCGCGTCGCTTTTTGCCGCCTTCGTTTTACAATAGAAAATCTAAAACGTGATGCCGATTTGACCTTGAATCGTGCGCGGCGTGACAAAATGCGTTCCGCTGAACGTCGAATTGAAATTATAGAGCGCGACTTTGTCGGTCAGATTAATGAACGTCACACGCGCCGACATTTTCACCTTTTCGGTGCGAAGAACATTGTCCGAACCGAAGCTCAGATCGAACAAGTTGCGCGGCGCGATGCGCGGCGGATTCGTGTCGTCGTTTGCCGTTCCATCCGCCGGAATGCGAACGCGCGTCGCGCCTCGATTTGAATCGCCGCAAAATCTGATCGGATTGCTGAGCGTTGCAAATTGACCGCCGCAGAAAAGTCCGATCTGCTGTTGTTCGTCCGCGCTGAAACCGAGCGCGGTGGCATAATCCGGCACCGCGCCGGAAACCAAGCCGCTGTCGTAGCGGTATGTGAAATTGACGAACGGCGCGAATTTTTTAAAGCTCTTGAATTGGTCAAATTCGTATTGAATCTGCGTCGTTTGCTGAAACGCCTGATCGTGGTCAATGCGGAAAACGCCTCCGGGCAAATCCGAATTGAAAAATAAGCCGCCCGATTCCGGCGGGAAAAACCGCGCTCTGGTGTGTCCGGCGGTGAAAAACGCGCTTACGCCTTTGTAATTCGTCAAATTTACGCGAAACGAAACGCCGTCAATTTTCGATTTATCCCACGAGATCGGAAACGTAATCGGCGTGTTTAAAAGCACATTGAAATCGTAGGCGTTGCGCGTAAGTTTATTGAAATAATCAATGTCGGCGACGACGTATTTGCCGATGCCCTGCTGAAGTCCGACGTTAAATTGATTGCGTCTGCCGGGTTGAAGCGGCGCGGTGCTGACATCGCCGAACGCGCCGTCGGCAAAACCGTTCGCGCCCGCCGCGTTCGAGAAAATTAAATTTTCGTTATACGGCGTTTCAAAATTTCTGGTGTATGAAGCGCGCAGAACCGTATTCGTCGGTTTGAAAAGATACGAAACGCCGAGACGCGGCTGGAAGGCTTTGCCACGGCTTAAGCCTTTATAATTATCGAAACGCAAACCCAAACTGAGCGTCAAACCGTTTTTGAAATTCAGCGCGTCCTGCACGAAAGCCGCTTCCTGTTTGATGTCGGCGCGACCGTTAAAGCGAAACAAATTGCCGCCACGCGTTAAGTCGAACGCCATCAAACCCGGCAGAAAATCTGGATTCGGCGTTGTTCCCGCACCGCAGATTACGCCCTCGACCGCGTTACCGTCCGCGTCAAAACAAGGGGCGTTAAAACCCGGATCGGTGATGCCGAATTGAAAGCCTTCGTTCAGAAAAGTGCGCTGGAGCTGACCGCCGAACTTGATATTATGAATTCCTTTGACGTAGGAAACATCGGCTTTGATGCCGGCGTTGGCAAGCCGCCGCTGCTGGCTGATGGTTTGCGTCTGGTCTGAAAACGGATTCGCCGACGGATAATAATTTATTTGATCGAGCCGAAAATACGGATTGACGGTCAGCACGGTCGAAGTGTTGAAAATATGCACGTAACCGGGCGCGATGTTGATTGATTTAACGCGCTGTCGCTGGTCTTGTCCGAGCGCGTCCTGATCGTAAGTATTGGCGATTTCAAATTTATTTCTGGCGATTGAGACGTTCAAATGCAGCGCGTCTTTGTTCGTCAGATTGTAGTCGGAACGATTAAAAACGCTGAAAGAATTTCCGTTGTCGTGCAGATTGACAAATTCCGGCGCGTCTAAAAAACGATTGGAACGCTCGAAATTCACCGCCGAAAAATTGCCGAATTTGGTATTGCCGAAACCGAATGCGCCTTCTTCCTGAACAGTTCCGAAACGCCCGTAAGACGAATCGAAACTGCCGAACGGCTTCGGCGCGTTCAAACCGGAACGGGTAATCGCGTTGACGACGAGACTGCTTTTATCGCCGTATTCGGCGGGTGTCGCGCCGGTGATAACTTCCAAAGATTGAATCGCATTGGTCGGCAATTGGGTCGAAAACGCCTTCGATTGCTGGTCGGTAATCGGCTGATTGTCAACCGAATACTGCGTCTGCGCGTGGTCGCCGAGCGGATGAAAAAATCCGTTCGAATCGGCGACGACACCCGGCGAAGTCTTCGTAATGACATCGCTCAAGCCGTTGCCGGGCGACGACAGCGGCAAACGACTTATCAGCGTTTGGTCAACGTCGGTATGCGTCGTCGGAATATTTTCGACGACCGTCGCGTCGGCGGAAACGTCAACCGTCGCCGTGTTGCCGCTGATTGTCAAAGAAATCGGAATCTGCATCGGAACGGAATTTCGCACGACGATATTCTGCGCCGCGTTCTGAAATCCGTTCGCCGAAACGCTGATTTGATAATTGTTCGGCGGCACGTTTTGAAAGCTGTAAGTTCCGTTCGCATCGGTCGTCGTCGCGCGCTCGAATCCGGTGACGGCATTTCTGATTTTAACCGCCGCGCCGCTGACGACTGCGCTGTTCGGATCGGTAATCGTTCCCGACACCGTTCCGGCATTTCCGAGCGATTGGGCAAGCGCGGCGGACGCGGCGCATAAAAATAAAAGGGCGAAAATAAAATTCCTGATGATTAACTGCTTAGACATAAAATTATTTCTTCAAAGAAAATTTGTAAAGAGATAAGAATATGTCCTGCGCCGGTTTCCGGCATTAAATTTTTAACGAACGGTAGAATTTCGGGAATGAACGGCTGAAGTTTCCGTTTAAACGGTTTAACAAAATTACAATTTCAGAAGTCTTTCGCGCAGAATCCGCGAGTGCAGACGGCTTGAAGAAATCTCCTGATTGTTTTTGAGCGAAATGAGAAAAGTTCCGCCCGGAAGCGGCGAGATTTTATTGATTTGTTCCAGATTGACAATCGCGCCGCGCGACAGCCGCACGAATTTATTCGCTTCGAGCCGCGTTTCCAAGTCTTTAAGACGAAAATTTATCGTGAATTTTCTGTTTTGAAGAGCGGTAATGTGCAGCAGTTCGCCGTCCGCGATAATCGAAACGATTTCATTGACGGGAAGCAGAAGAATTTCGTCTTTCGTCCGAATCGGAATTCTTTCGAGCGTATTTTGCGGCGCGGATTTTTCATAATCGGCGACGGCGGCTTTCAAGTTCGCCGTTTCGATCTGGCGAAAATCGGTTTGTTCGAGTCTCTCGAACGCGCGGTTTAAGGTTTCGCGCAGACGCGCTTTTTCGACCGGCTTCAAAAGATAATCAACCGCGTTTACTTCAAACGCCTGCACCGCGAATTCGTCGTAAGCGGTCACGAACGCGACGAGCGGCAGTTCGGATTTTTTCAAAAATTTAACCGTTTCGAGACCGGAAATTTCCGGCATTTGCAAATCGAGCAGAGCCAAATCCGGTTTTGTTTCTTTAATAATCTCAATCGCTTCCGCGCCGTTTTCCGCTTCGCCGACGATTTCGACATCTTCAAAATCTTCTAAAATATTTTTGAGAAAATACCGCGCCGGACGTTCGTCGTCGGCGATGATAACGCGCAGTTTATCCATAAATTTATTTGCCGATCTTCACTTTTTCGCGGTATTGGTTGATGGCGACGTAAGAAACTTCGGCTTCGGTAACGCGCACCGCATTCTGCCCGTGCGAGCCGAAGCGTTCGGCTTCGACGACGACTTTCACGGTGATCGAAGTGTTGCCGACGCGCGTCGTTTCGGCGTAAAAACTGACTAAATCGCCGATAAAAACCGGCTCGTGAAAAATCACTTCCTTCATCGCCACCGTCACAAAGCGGTCGTGTCCCGTTTCTTTGACGGCTTCCACGCCGCCCGCCACGTCAATGTAGCTCAAAATAATTCCGCCGAAAACCGTGCCGTGCGCGTTCGTGTCGCGCGGCATCATCGTGATCCGAATAGCGACATCGCGCGGCTGTTCGGCTAGTTCGTTTTCCATAAATTTTTATACAGAATTAGCCACGAATAACACGAATTACACGAATTAAATACTTGAAAAAACAATTCGTGTAATTCGTGTTATTCGTGGCTAATTTCTTTTGAAGTCCAATCTCTAACCGCCGATTTTAATTCGTTCAGATGATTGTCGAAAAAATGTCCGCAGTTTTCAAAAACGATTAATTCTTTTTCGCATTCGAGCCGTTCAAAAAGTCCTTGCAAATCGGGAACTGAGCCGAATTCGTCCCGGTCGCCGTGAACGAAAAGAATCGGTTTGCGGTTTTCCTTCAAAAACGAAAAATCGTATTTATCAACCGGCGTTCCGATGCTGATTAAACGCTCGATTCGGTCGTCTTCGAGCGCGACTTCCAAACCGACGCGCGCGCCGAACGAAAATCCCGCCAGAATCATCGGCTGGTTCGGATAATTTTCCGACAGATAATCGAGCGCGTCTTTCACGTCGTCTTTTTCGCCAACGCCGTCGTCGTGCGCGCCGGTCGAACTGCCGACTCCGCGAAAATTAAAACGCAAAGCGACCAATCCGGCTTCGACGAGTCCGGCGGCGGCGCGATAGACGACTTTGTTGTGCATCGTTCCGCCGCCCAAAGGATGCGGATGACAAACGAGCGCAACGCCTTTTATTGCATCGCCCGGCTCTTTTAAAATCGCTTCGAGCGAACCGTGCGATGCCGGAATGTTCAGATTGCCTTTCGGATACATAATGCTTAAATTTTCGATTTTAGATTTTGGATTTTGGATTAGCAAATCGGCGTTCGCGCAAATTGCTATCGTTCGCGCCGTTAATGCGCTGATGATTAGCGGTTTGGCTGGCTTTCGTGATAATTTTTTCGGTAGAAATTATTTCAAAAATTTGCCCTTATTTTAATCGGAATGGAAGAAATACAGGCGGAAACGCCTTTGATTGTTGAAGAAGAAAGATCCGCGCCAAAGCAAACCTGGCTGCAATGGCTCGGTACGAACGAAGCCATCGCTTGGGTTTATTTGATTTTCGGTTTGCTGGCGATTTTTCTTTTGATGACGCTTTTGCAGTTTTCGACCGACGCGGTTTGCTGCGGCGATTGGGACGGCTATTATCACATTCGCTGGAGTTCGCTTTTGTGGGAAAACTTCAAGCACGGCAAATGGCTGCCCGAATTCGTCTGGCTGCCTTTGACCGTCTTAAATTCGCAGGATTACGCCGATCATCATTTCCTTTTTCATCTTTTGCAGATTCCGTTTTTGTGGTTTTTCGAGCCGGTAACAGCGGCAAAAATCGCGGCGATTTTCTACGGCAGTCTGGCGATTTTTTCGGTTTATTGGCTGATGTTTCGATACAAGATCGAATACTTGCTCGTCTGGCTCGCAATGCTTCTAACCTGCGCGAGTTCGTTTCTGTTTCGCATCAATATGGCGAAAGCTCCGCCGCTGACGATTATTTTTACTATTGTCGGAATTTACCTTTTATTTGAAAGAAAATACGTCTGGCTCGCGCCGCTGATGTTTGCCTTCGTTTGGACTTACAGTTTGTTCCCGCTGCTTTGGTTTGCCGCGATTTTTTGGACAGCGATTATCATTTGGAACGAGCGACGGTTAGAATGGCGACCGTTCGCCTACACGACCGGCGGAATGATTTTAGGCAATATTATCAACCCGTATTTTCCAAACAATCTGTGGTTGTTCGCCGAACATTTTCTCGAAAAATTCAAAGTCGGTTCGGATTTCGTCGTCTCGGTCGGCGGCGAGTGGTATCCGTATTCGGGACAGGAATTACTTTTGAATTTCCCGATTGCCTTGATCGCAATGCTCGCCGGTTATATTTTGTTCGCGCCGAAAAACGGCAAATTGCCGGAAAAAGCGACGTTCTTTTTGATGTTCGTGACGATTCTGCTGGTCGCGCAGTTTCGCTCGAAACGCTTTGCCGAATATTTCCCGCCGTTTGCGATTCTTTTCGCCGCGTTTAGCTGGCGCGATTTCTTTTTCGTGTCACCGTCGTCGTCGGCGCGCGAAGTCGAAGCTGCGAATGCGGAAACGGAAATTCGTTTCGAGCGCGGCGAAAAAGGCGAAAGGCAGGCGATTTTCTATTTTTTCAAACAAGCCGCCGTTTGGATTTTCGGCTTACTTCTGGTTCTCTGGCTTGTTTATAATCTGCGCGGCGTTGATTTCGCGGGCTTTAAAGAAGACGGCTTGATTGCCACCTTGCGCGGCAATGAACCGAACGAAAAATATAAACGCGCGACCGATTGGGCGAAGGAAAATATTCCCGACGGCGAGCGGATTTTTAACTGCAACTGGGACGATTTTCCGAAGTTGTTTTTCTTCGACACGAAACATAATTACGTTTACGGACTCGACCCGAATTATCTGTTTTCAAAAAATCCCGAACTCTCGAAATTGATTCCCGACATCACGAGCGGCAAAATCGAAGAAGCCGCGCCGATTATCCGCGAAAGATTCGGCTCGCGCTGGATTTTTTCCGACGCGAAGGAAAACGAAGATATGATCGCCAAATGCCTGGCGAGCGGCTGGTGCGAAATGGCGTATCAGGATGACGAAGCGATTTATCTGAAAATCCGCGACGAAAAAGGCGAGCCGCCCGCCGTCGCAGGCGACGACGCGCCGCCGACACCCGAAGAATTAAAACAGCTCGAAGACGAAGAAAAAGCGGCGAACGCGAAAAACGCCAATCAAAACTCGAACGATGAAGACAATGAAACGGAAGAAAACTAATCGCCGCGCTCAATTTTTAAGCGGAATTTTATTTATCAATCTGCTGCTCGGCATCGGCTGCGGCGGTAATCAGTCGTTGAGGAAAACAAATTCAAATGCCGCTGCCGCGAACGAAAATAAAGTATCGGTTTTTGAAAGCGATTTGCAGACGATGCGAACCGCAGGACTTGAATATATCTTTGTATTCCGGCGCAAAGACGGCGGCGTTTTCGACTGCGAAGATCGCAAATATTAAAAAACGAATTCGCCCGCCGAAACCAACCGTTTTATCGCCACCGACGACGATAAAGCGTTTATCGCCGGTTCAAAATATAAATTTCAGCCGGAAAATCTCGAAGTTCTGCGCGCGCGTTTCGACGTGCAGGATTTTTCCGCCGTCGAGCCGCCTAAATAACTATTTGAACTAAATCCGGCGATAAAATTTGACAAGTAATTTTCGGGAAACTAAAACTGAGAAAATCAAGAAGCGTGTATGGCTGATAACAAAATTACCGAAACCATCAAAATCGTCGCCGGCGAAGAAAATAACGATGTCGAAGTCGCGCAACCCGCGCAGAACGTCGTCCTCGATCCGTCAACGCCTTCGGTACGCTCAATCGTGCGCGTAGTTTTAATTACGCTTTTGATTGTTTTCGTCGCCGGATTCGTCGAAACGCTGCTTGCCTCGCTCACGTATCTTTTTTTCCTGATTATTCTGTCGGTCTTTTTCGCGTATCTGATCAATCCTCTGGTCGAGATGATTCGCCGTCCGTTCGCCAATATTTCTTACGATAAATATATGCCGCGCGGTCTGGCAATCGGACTTGCGTATCTGATCGTTTTTTCGGTTTTAGGATTGGTTATCGTTTTGCTGACACCGACCGTTACCGAACAGGCAAAGCAGCTTTCGAGCAATATTCCCGCGTATGCGACGGCGATTCAGGATAAAGTCAAAGATGCCGGCAGTCGTTATTCGAGATATAAAATTCCCGAACCGATACAGGCGCAAATCAACGAAAAAGCGGGAACCGTCGTCGCTTTTCTCGGCTCGCAGGTGACGGAGTTTTTGCTTGTTTTGATTACATATCTGCCGTGGCTGGTTTTAGTTCCGATTCTGGCGTTTTTTATGCTCAAGGACGCGAATCTTTTTCGGCTTTCGCTGCTGCGAATTTTTCCGAGCGGCAGTTGGCGAACGCGCGTCGAAGCGATTATTCACGATGTCAACACGACGCTCGCCGCCTATGTTCGGGCGCAGATTACTTCGTGCATTTTGATCGGGACGCTCTGTACAATCGCGTTTTATACGATTGGAATTAATTACGCTTTTCTGCTCGGCGTTCTGGCGGCGATTTTTGAATTCGTGCCGATCATCGGACCGGCGACGATTGCCGTTATCACGATTATCGTCGCCGCGCTCGAATCGCCGACCGAAGCCGCCGCAGTCGCCGTTTTTCTCGCCGTTCTGCGAATTTTGCAGGATTACGTTTTTTATCCGCGTATCGTTCGCGGCGGCATTCATCTGCATCCTTTGGCGATTATTTTGTCGGTGCTGGCGGGCGAACAGATCGCGGGAATTCCCGGCGTTTTCCTCTCGATTCCGGTCGTCGCGCTGCTGACCGTTCTTTACAAACACATTCTCCAACACAGCGGCGGCACGGGCTTGGTCGCCAATATTCTCGCGCCCAAAGATTTGAGCGAAGAGCGTTGACGAAAATCGTCGGAATTATTTGAACAACGCAATTTTCGGCGTAAAGTTTTTATAAATTTAACTTTCTTAAAATTTTCAAAATGTCATACACGGCTTGGCTCGTCGCCTTCTTTTTTATTTTGTGTTTTTTGGTTCTGCTGGTCTACATTTTGGTCGTCCGCGCGTTTTACTGGGGCGACAAAAAAGAGCCGCCGAAGAAAAAATCAAAGGCGGCTCAGGACGGAGAGAAAAAGTAAACTTGAATATCAAACGAGGTTGTGAATAAAAATAATTATCTCGTAAGAAACGGCGGCGATTAAAGCCGCCGCCGGAATCGTTAAAATCCACGCCCAGACAATTCTGCCCGCCACGCCCCATTTGACAGCCGAAAATCTTTTTGCCGAACCGACTCCGACAATCGCGCCGGTAATCGTGTGCGTCGTCGAAACGGGAATCCCTAAATAAGTCGCGCCGAACAAAGTCAGCGCGCCCGCCGTTTCCGCGCAGAAACCGCCGACCGGCTGAAGTTTGGCGATTTTTGAACCCATCGTTTTGACGATTTTCCAGCCGCCGGTCAAAGTTCCGAGCGCGATTGCCGACTGCGCCGCGAGTTCGACCCACAAAGGAATGTGATTCATCGAATATTCGTTCGGATTGTAGACTACTAAAACAGCGGTGATAATTCCCATCGTTTTCTGCGCGTCATTGCCGCCGTGTCCGAGCGAATAAGCGGCGGCGGAAAAAAGCTGTCCGATGCGAAACCCTTTATCAACTTTGGAAACCGGCGCACGGCGAAAAATCCAAAAAACGGCGAGCATAAAGGCAAAACCCAAAAGCATTCCAATCAGCGGCGCGAGAACGATAAAAATCAGCGTCAAAGTCCAGCCCGATGCCACGACCACGCTGAAACTGTGGCTGGCGGCAACTGCCGCGCCCGCGTAACCGCCGATCAGCGCGTGCGAACTCGATGTCGGCAAGCCCAATTGCCACGTGATTAAGTTCCAAGCAATTACGCCGATTAAACCCGCCAGCAAAACGTAAAGCCGTAAATCCTGCGAAATCGGAGTTAAATCAACCAAACCGCCGCCGACCATTTTAGCGACGGTCGTTCCGAAAACGAGAAATGCGACAAAGTTAAAAAACGCCGCCATCGCTACAGCTACGCCCGGCGATAAAACGCGCGTCGAAACGACGGTGGCGATGGAATTTGCCGCATCGTGAAAACCGTTCGTGTAATCGAACACGAGCGCGACGATAATAATGAAAACGACAAGCGCGGTCGTAGCTTCCATAAAATAACGGTTAATGGTTAATGGTTAACGGTTAACGGTTTTTAAGATTCACCATTCAGCATTAAAACATTAATCATTAATTAAGTGTGTTTCAAAATAATACTTTCGACAATATTGGCGACTCGCTCGCAATGGTCGGTGGCGTTTTCCAAAATTTCGTAAAGCTCCTTCCATTTAATAACGGTCATCGGTTCGATTGTTTGGTGAAAAAGCTCGCCGATGGCGCGAAAATAAATATCGTCGCCTTCGTTTTCGAGGCGATGAATTTCGACCAGATGCTGATTCATTCCGTCGGGTTTGGCAAGTATCGAAACGGCGGAGTTTATTTCCATCGCCAGACTTTGAATGACTTTGGCGAGAGCTTTGGCGTGTTCGCTAACCTCTTTGATGTCATACATCAAAATCGCCCGCGCGCCCGCGTCTATATAATCGCAAACGTCGTCGAGCGCCACGACGAGCGCGAAAATATCTTCGCGGTCGAACGGCGTGATAAACGATTTATTGAGCTTAGTGGTGATAATATGCGTCAATTCGTCGCATTCGTGTTCGACATCCTTAATGCGTTTCGCATACGATTCAAAATCGCCGTTTTTGCTTTGCATCATTTCAACCAAACCGTTTGCAGCCAGTTGGATTTTCTCGGTCATCTGAGAAAAAAACGCAAAATATTCGTCTTCGCGCGGCAGTAAGCTAAAAGCCATTTCGTTAAAAAATCTCCGTAAATTTCAGATTTGCGATTGAAGAGAATAAATATAACCGACGCGGCGCGGCTTTGTCTATGGATGTAAAATCGAGTGTAACAAGTCTGTAACATCGTGCTTTTGCCCGAATTCGGCGACGGCGGAAACGATTTCCGTTGCGTCGCGTCGTCAGAATATAGTGAATTTCAAACAATTCCGATAAATTCGGCTTCTGGTATAATGTTTGCTGAATTCGACGCGGCTTGCTCGATAAAAAGGCAAACTTTCATTTCGATAGTTTCATCAGAAAAAGGCTTTGCTTTTCTGATTTATAATTATTCGCAGTCGCAGCGATTATAAAAGCTCTACAGAATAGTTGACGAAAATTTGGGAGGAAAAATGAAAAAGATTAATTTAAGCAAAAGCGTCGCGGCAATCGTGCTGGTGTGGACGATGATTATGATGCCGCTCGCGGCAATCGGACAGACGCGCATCGTCGCCCCGAAGAACAAATACAAAGTGCAGGACGATGTTAAGCTCGGACAAGACGCGGCGCGACAAGTCGAACAGCAGATGCCGATTTTGAACGATGCCGAAGCGACGCGCTACGTGCAGCGCGTCGGCGAACGGCTTGCCGCGGCGATTCCGCCGGAGTTTCAGCATCCCGAATTCAGATATTCATTTGAAATCGTCAACGCCGGCGACATCAACGCCTTCGCTTTGCCCGGCGGACCGATGTTCGTCAATCGCGGAATGATCGAAGCGGCGAAAAACGAAGGCGAAATGGCGGGCGTGATGGCGCACGAACTTTCGCACGTCGCGCTGCGGCACGGCACGGCGCAGGCGACCGAAGTCAACAAACCGATCAATCAAATTCTCGGCATCGGCGCGATTTTGGGCGGCGCGGTTCTCGGCGGACAAGCCGGCGCGCAGCTCGGACAAGTTTTCGCGCAAGGTTATTTCACGAAATTCAGCCGCAAATATGAAACGCAAGCCGATACGCTCGGAGCGCAGATTATGGCTGATGCCGGTTACGACCCGCGCGATCTGGCGAATATGTTCAAAACCATCGAAGCGCAGGGCGGCAACCGCACACCCGAATTTTTGAGCGATCACCCGAACCCGGAAAATCGCTACGAAAACATCAACCGCGAAGCGCAAATGCTCCGCGTCAGAAACCCGATTCAAAACACGGCGCAGTTCGAGCGCATTCAAAGCAAACTGCGCGGAATGCCGAAAGCTCCGACGACGGCGCAAATCGAGCAAAGCGGACAAGGCAACGGCAGCGGCAACACCACAATGTCGAAGGGCAGATACGAAAGCCGTGTCGAATATCCGTCGTCGAGCACGCGAAATTATAACG